>DAOTYJ010000001.1:0-3150 GCA_034434875.1 Dehalococcoidia bacterium
ATGGTTATTTGGATTTTGAATTTTAGTTAAAGCAAAGCTACCGCAGGAGGGTCGGCGTGGAAGGAGAAACCAGCCTCGGTCGGGCCGTCTACGAGGTTCGGTCGGTGGGGGAGGCGGCCGAGGTCTACGTCGAGGCTTTGACCGCCCACGGCGTCGAGTATCTTTTTCTCAACCCGGGCACCGACACCTTCCCGGTTCAGGAGGCCCTGGTCAAGCTCGAGAGTCTCGGCCGGCCGGTTCCTAAAACGGTCCTCTGTCTCTTCGAGGTGGTTGCCCTGGCGGCGGCCCACGGCTACTTTGCGGCCTCCGGACGGCCCCAGGCGGTCCTGGTCCACGTGGACGTGGGCACCCAGAACCTGGGGGGTATGGTCCACAACGCCCAGCGGGGTCGGGCCGCCGTCCTCATCGCCGCCGGCCGGGCCCCCTACACCACCGACCCCGCCCAGCGGGGCACCCGGGACACCTATATTCACTGGCTCCAGGAGCAGTTGGACCAGCACGGCATCGTCCGCAACTACGTCAAGTGGGATTACGAGGTGCGCCGGCCCGACCAGGTGGCCGAGGCCGTGGCCCGGGCGTTCCAGATGGCAACCAGCGACCCGCCCGGTCCGGTCTACCTTACCCTGCCCCGGGAAGTCCTGATGGCCCACCTGGGCCGGGCCAGAATCTACCGGCCGGAGCGGTTTCCCCCGGCCAGGCTCGGGGCCGGCGACCCGGCCGCCCTTAAGGAGGTCGCCCGGTTGCTGGTTGGGGCCCGGTCGCCGGTGGTCCTGACGGCCACCAGCGGCCGAACCCGGGCCGGTTTCGAGGGTCTGGTCCGGCTGGCCGAGCTGCTGGCCCTGCCGGTGGTGGAGTGGCGGGACCGGGCCAACTTCCCGGCCGGCCATCCCCTTTACCAGGGCTTCGACCCGGAGCCCTTCCTGGAAGCGGCCGACCTGGTCCTCATCCTCGACCACGACGTTCCCTACATCCCGACCCGGCAGGCCGTCAACCCCGGGGCCACCATAGTTCAAGTCGACCTGGACCCCGTCAAGGAGCGGATACCCCTCTGGACCTTCCCCGTGGACCTGGCCGTCCGGGCCGACACCGGCCAGGCCCTCGACCTCATCGCCGGGTATGCCGCCGAGATACTCACCACGGCCGACCGGCGCCGGGTGGAGGCCCGGCGGTCGGAGCTGGAGGCCCGCCACCGGAAACTTCTGGCCGGGTGGGAAGAGGCCGCCCTCAACCGGGCTACCGCCCGGCCCATCGCCACCGAATGGCTCGGCTACTGCCTGGGCCGGCTTTACGCCGAGGCCCCGGACTGCATCTTCGTCGACGAGACGGTGACCAGCAACCGCTTCCTCTGGCCGTACGTGCGGCCGGCGGAGCCGGGAACCTGGTTCGGCAGCGGCGGCTCGGCCCTGGGCTGGGGGTTGGGGGCGGCCCTCGGGGTGAAGCTGGCCAAACCCGACCGGCCCGTCATCCTCGCCGTGGGGGACGGGTCCTTTGTCTTCGGGGAGCCCCTGGCCGCCTTCTGGGCGGCCGTCCAGGTCGGGGCGCCCTTTCTGGCCGTGGTCTTTAACAACAGTTGCTATAATGCCACCAAGCGGCCGCTGGTGGCCGCCTACCCCGAGGGCTACTCCGTCCGGTACAATAGGTTCGTGGGCATCGACCTGGTACCCCCGCCCCGCTACGACCGGCTGGCCGAAGTGGTCGGGGTGTACGGGGAGCGGGTCGAGGACCCGGCCGAGCTGCTGCCGGCCCTCCGCCGGGGCCTGGCCCGGGTCCGGGCGGGCGAGCCGGCCATTTTAGACGTCATCCTGGCCCACCCGTGAGGGTCGGAACCCGCATCGGTTGGGGCGTTCAGCCGGCCGGGCATGACCTGCTGGCCCAGGACCGGCGCTACCTGGAGATTCTGGACCCCTGGCCGGGCAGTCGGATTCTCCACCTGGGTTGCGGCGACGGCCGGCTCACCCTCCGGCTAGCCGGGGCGGTGGGCGGCTACGGGCGGGTGGTGGGGGTCGATTCCCAGGCCGAGGCCCTGCGGGACGCCCTGGCCCAGCTGCGGGATTTCCGGCTGGCCCGGGTCGTGAATTACGTCCGGTTCGACGGGGAGCGGCTCCCCTTTAAGAACGCCGCCTTTGAGGCCGCCCTGGTGACGGAGGGCCTGGCCTTCGCCCGGAATCCCGCCGCCCTCATCGCCGAGGTCCGCCGGGCGGTGGCCCGGGGCCGGCGGCTGGTTTTCGTCCAGACCGACTGGGAGACCGCCATTTACCACAGCGCCGACGAAACCCTGGCCCGCCGCATTCTGACGGCCCTGTGGGAAGCCTGGCCCGGGGCGACCCTCGGCCGGCAGCTCTTCGGGCTGGTGCGGCGGGCGGGGCTGGCGGATACCTGGACCGACGTTTACGTGCTTTACAACACCGAATTCCGGGAGCCTTTCTACGGCCACTTCCTGGCAACCAAAGTCGTCAAAGAGGTGCTGGCCGACACCGGCCGAATTTCCCCGGGGGAATACGAGGCCTGGTTAGGGGCCCTTCAGAAGGCGGCTGAGGCCGGGGAATACTTTTTCAGCGTCAACCGCTATATCTGTGTGGCTACCGCCTAGGTTGACAGTTCCCCGAGTTCGGCCTTATAATCCAGCAACCGAAATTTATTCCCGGTGAAAGGAGGGCGTAACGTGGGTTTCGCAAAGGTTTCGCGGCGGACGGCCCTTAAGGCGGGACTTTTGGGGGGCGCAAGCCTGCTGTTCGGGGCCTGCCAGCCCACCACCGGGGCCCCCGCCCCGGCCCCGGGCCCGGCCCAGCCCACTGGTCCGGCCAAGCTGGTCTTCAGCAGCGGGCCCACCGGCGGCTCGTGGATCCCCCTGGCCGGGGCGGTCTCCGAACTGGTCAAGCAGAAATCCCCCGAAATCGAGATCACCGTCGAGCCGGGGGCCACTTACGTTAATATCGAAAAGCTGGCAGCCGGTAAGGCGGACCTGGGCTGGGCAAATCTGGACGGGTTCTACGATGCCCTGGAGGGGCGGCCGCCTCTGCGCTCCAAGGTGACCAACGTTTACTACATGATGTACATGTACCCCAACGTCTTCCAGATTGCCGTTCCGGAGGACTCGGGCATCCGGTCCTTCCGGGACCTCAAAGGCCGGTCGGTTGCCCTGCCGCCTCA
>DAOTYJ010000002.1:0-3582 GCA_034434875.1 Dehalococcoidia bacterium
GGATCTGGCGGACTTTGTGACGGCCGCGGCCCAGAGGTACAACTGCGAGGTTCCGGGCAACCCCTGCATCCGCTACTGGTCCTTTTACCCGGAGCCTGACCACCAGAACCGGTTCGGCAACAATCCCCAGGCCATGGCCGACATCATGGGGGCGGTGGGGCCGGCCATCCGGGGCGTCATGCCTTCGGCGAAGGTGCTCATCGGGGGTCTGGCCTACGACTGGTTCACCACGGACTGTGATTCGGCAACGGGACGCTGCGGACCTTTTGTCCGGTCCTTTCTCACCCAGACTTTAAGCTTACTCAACGCAAAGCCAGGCGGGGCCCGGACATACGTCGATGCGGTAGCCTTTCACTACTATCCCATCGCCGAATTCCGCTGGCCCACCATCCGGGAGAAGGCCCAGGAGATAAGGCAAATTATGGCCGGGGCCGGCATCGCTGACCTCCCCATCTACGTTCCCGAGATGGGCTTCTGGAGCTCGAACAAGCAGGCCACTAAAAACACCTGCTATAGCAGCGAAGATTACCAGGCCCGGCGGCTGGTAGAGATGTTCGTCCTGGGCCAGGCGGCGGGAGTGCGGAAGCTCGCCTGGTTCGACGTCTTTGACGCCGTGAGCCTCGTAAACGACTACTGCACCGAAGAGCACGGCCTCTTCTGGGGGACCGACCTCTCCCGGCCCAAGAAGGCCTACTGGGCCTACAAAACCCTCACGGCCGAGCTTACCGGCTACGCCTACGCTCGGCCCCTTTCAACGGGCGCAGTTGAGGCCCACGTCTTCCGGGCCGCCGACGGCCGGGAGAAAATCGTCGTCTGGTCCCAGCCGAAGGACCAGCCCGGAACCTTCACTGTTGAGTGGGGGTGTGTCCAGGGCGTCAATATTACCGGGCAGCCTTTTGAGTACGCAGGCCCTGGCCGGGTGACCCTCAGCCTGCCGAAAAACGACGTCCTCCTTGTCCGGAACTGTCCGTAAACCTCGGCCGTCGTCCCACGGACCAGGGGCCCTGCGGCGTAAACTTCTCTTGGAGGAACAACCAGATGGCGACGCTGGTCAAGACTGTGGATGAGTCCCTCCTGGAGGAGGTCGTGCGCCGGATTGTGGCCGCGGTTCGGCCCGAAAAGATCATCCTCTTCGGCTCGTATGCCTATGGCACGCCTGGACCGAACAGCGACCTCCTGATAATCATGAGCTCCGACCTGCCCCAGCACAAGCGGGCGGCCCTGGTGTACCGGGCATTGGCCGGACTGGTCATCCCCAAGGACGTGGTAGTTTATACGCCCGAAGAGGTAGAGGCGTGGCGGGAGGTCCCCAGGGCGTTCATCACCGAGATCGTGCGTAAGGGGAAAGTCCTCTATGACAAAAACCAAGGCCGACCTGGTCCGGGGCTGGCTTGACAGGGCTGAGCGGGACCTCCGGGCTACTCTCAACGAGTTCGGCGCCCCCGAAATTTTGACCGACATTGTCTGTTTCCACACGCAGCAGGCAGCCGAGAAATACCTAACTTAATGGCCGTATTCTTCCGGGGCGATTTCGGCCAGCCCATTTAATCCCGTCGACGCAGGGCGCCCGGTGCCCTCCTGCTCCCCCCGTTTCCCTTCACCACGCCCCTCGATTCTCCAGCCGTACATCCAGGGTGAAACAAGGCCCTGCTCTCGCCACTTTTTGAAAGTTCGGCGCATGCGGGCGAAAGCGCCCCGGTCGAAAAGGACCCGCCCATGCTCTAAGGCGTCCAGCATAAGGAGCTGTCGCTCCCGGAACAGCCTGCGCCATTCCGGGCGGCTGTAAGGAAAGAGGTCTATATTCCCACGGAGGCCCCGGGAAAGCTCGGCCACCCGGTCCACCCAACGCCTCCCGTCCTCCCCCCTCAGGCCCACCAGGAGGTCATAGTCGCTTGAAGGGTCCCAGTCGCCCCGGGCCCTGGACCCGAACAGGACCACGAACTCCAGGTCTTCCCGCTCCCGAAGCCGTCGGACCGCCTCCTCCAGGAGGTTCCGGTCAGGCAGGACCCACAATTTCTTCGGCAAATCTGACCACCCCTTCGGCGTCTTCCAGCGCCTCCCGGGCGTCCGGCTCAAAGAACTGCTCGGCGGGCGCCCCCCGGTCGAAGGCATTGGGGTACCGGGTAGGGATGTAGTAACGGTTCAGCCGGGCGCAGGCCATCCTAAGGGGCTCCGAAACGGCCACATGGGCGGAGACCGCCTGAACCAGGAGGTTCAGATTGTGCCCGGCCTGGGGGGTCCTGAAATGCTCACAGACGGCCCTAAGGGCCTTCTCCGCCGCCTGCTGGCAGGTAAAGCAGCACCAGGACCAGTGCCCGCCCCGCAACAGGTCCCGGGCGGCCGCCAGCTCCGCCTGCGCCTCTTTCAGCCAATCCCTCGCCCGCTGCATGCTCCCCTTAGCAAACCCGTTCCTTTTGGGGCCGCCGGGCCCCCGGCCGGGCCGGCGACACCGCAGGCCTCCCAGCAACCAACCTTTAGACTGTTTGCGGGCACGTTCCCCAAGCCCGGGCCGGATCCCTATGGAAACTTAACACAGGGAAGCCGGCCCGGCAACGGCCCCTCGGGGGCCGTCCCGGGGGGCGTGAGCCCGCCGGCCGGCTTATGGGAGGCCCGCCCCGGTAAAGCCCTGGGGAAGCGGGATGCTTTTTGCGGATAAAAGCTCGGCGTAGAGGCCCAGGATCCGGGCCACCACCTTTCGGTCAGAGAACCGCTCCTCGGCCAGTCTCCGGGATGCGGCCCCAAATTCGGCCCGAAGCCCCGGGTCCTTCAAGAGGGCCTCGATGGCGGCCGCCAGGGCCGCCGGGTCCTTGGCCGGCACCAGAAACCCGTTTATCCCGTCCCGAATGACCTCCCGGCAGCCGGGCACGTCGGTGGCCACCAGGGGCCGGCCCATGGCCGCCGCCTCGATGAGCACCCGCGGAATCCCCTCACGGTAGCTGGGCAGAACCGCCACGTCGGCCGCGGCCAAGAGGTCCCGCACGTCGTCCCGGACGCCCAGGTAGCGGACTACCCCCTCGGCCTCCCAGGCCCGGAGCTCCTCCGGCGGCACCTGGGCCGGATTGCCCGGGTCCGAAGGCCCCACGAGGACAAAAACTGTCCCCGGAAACACCTGCCGAACCCGCCGGGCGGCCGCCACGAAGTCGGCCACCCCCTTGTGCCAGAGCATCCGGCCCACCATCAGCACCACCCGGTCATCCGGGCCCAGGCCCAGCTCCGCCCGCAGGGCCGCCTGCCGCTCCGGCGGAACCGCCCCGGGGGAGAACTCTTCCAGGTCAATTCCCTCCCCCGGGATGAGGACCGTCCGCCGGCCGCCCAGGGTCTGCCGGTCGTCCTCGTTAAGAACTCATCTCAAAACTCTCCAAGCAATGAGGAAGCAGGCAAGGTAGACGAAGCCTTGAAACGTGGAGAGAAGTCGCTCGTGTCTTAAGGAAAGCCGCCGAAACCCTCCCTTCAACCACGCAAAGAACCGCTCCACGCTACTCCGGATCGCGTGATACGCTTTTTCATCGAAGCAACGAGGCCTCCCCTTCCGGGCCTTCTTTCTCCCCCGCAGGTTCTCTCGGATGCCGGCGCGAATCCCCC
>DAOTYJ010000003.1:0-2894 GCA_034434875.1 Dehalococcoidia bacterium
CCGGCTCGGGCTTCGCTTTCCGCCGGAACATTCGCTATCTCCCAAACCTCGAGGGTTTCAGCTCTGCAACTTCCGCCTCCAGCCGCTCCACCCGCTCGGCCAGGTCCATAAACTCGAAAAGCTTCACCGCCAGCTCAAGCAGCCTGCCGGCCGCCCCAACCCGCACCGGCGCCGGGGCCAGGGGGCCCTCGGCCACCTGATTAAGAACCCCCACGGCCGCCAGGGCAGCCTCGGCCGTCCGGTCGGCCAGGGCCCTAAACCGCTCGGCCCGGAGCCGGCTAAGCTCAGCCCGGGCCTCAGGGCGGCTAAGCAGCCGGCTCAAGGACTGGGGGCGGATACCCAGTTCCCGGGCGATTTCGGCCCTGGGCCGGCCCGACACGAGAAGCTCCAGGGCCCGCTCGGTCCGGGCCCGGGTGGTCGGCCGCATCAGGTTCCTCCCGGTTACTCTTTGCAACTTTCGGTTTGGACCCTGGGGATATCGGCGGGCTTAAGCCCCGCCGCCTGCAGGATCGCCAGCTCCTCGGGGCCCAGCTCCTCGCCCCCGGCCGCCTTGCAGGCCGGGCAGATGAAGAATCGGGGCCCCTCCCCCCGGGGCCAGGGGCCGGCAAATCTCTCGCCCAGCGCCTCCTCGCACAGCAGCTTGACGACCCCGTCGGGGGTGCGGCTGCGGCCCACCAGGTGGCTGACTACTACCAGCGACAGCCCAGGCGCCCGCCCTGGGCTTCTCCCTGCCCGCCTCTCCAGCCTTAAGACCCTCTCCCTTAACCCCATAGTCACCTCCTACTTAGACCGCAACATCTCCCTCAGCACCCCGGCGACCCCCGGCGGCGCAGGCGCTAAAATCGGGACGGAGGAAGCAGACGCAGTCCTGCTGGCCGGCTTGACGACCGCCGAGGGGGTAGCCCGCTTTCTGGGCTGCTACCTGGAGGACGTGCCGGCCCTGCTTGAAGAGCCGGCGCCGGATTCCACCGACATGGCGGCGGTGAAAGAGCTGGCCGAGCGGTACGAGGCGAGCGCCGGGCGGCTGCTGACCCTCCTCGCCGCGGCTTTGGGCACGGCGGAGCGGCTGCGCCGGCTGGCCGCGGCCGGGGTCCGGCTTGAGTAGTTGGCCGCCGAAAGGCTGCCGGCCCTCATACCCCGCGGCTGCCGGCGGTGCCGGGGAACCCTCTGCCGGGACGGGGATGACTACACCTGCCTGCTGTGCTCCCGGGCCGTCCCCGTCGAGCCGTACGTCTGGTGTTTCCGGTGCGGGGGACCCCTGGAGGCCGAGGGCCTGACCTGCCTGCTCTGTGACCGGCCGGGGTGACCGGCCGAAATTATCACCAAAACTACACCAAAACTACGCCAAAACTACGCCGGGTCGGTCGATATTGGCCGACCGCCCGTGGGCCGAGCTGGGGCCGCCGGCTGGCCCGAATGCTGCGGCGGCCCCCCCAGGGGACACGACGTCGGCCGGGAGCGCTGCCCACTGCCGGGCCCGGGGCAGCCACACCCTAACGGCCCGGCGCCTTCGGCCCCCGGGCGGCCGGCCTTCGGCGGCCCACGCCCTGGCCAGCAGCTGGGCGGCCTCTTCTAACCCGGCCTCTTTGAGCAGCCAGACGGCCCTAGCTAGCTCCCGGTCCTTGTTCCCCACTATCCTCTCCTTCCGGCCGGGCGGGCGGTATAAGCTTGGGGGCGCAGGGTTTACGACCCTGACCACTATCCCACGCGGGCCGCCAGGGGCCTCCCCCACCCTGGGGGCCAGGGCGCCGGCGGCCTGCACCGCCTCCAGCGCAACCTTAAGCAGCTGCGCCGCCGCCACCGCCTCCTGGGGGGCCATCTCCCCCCGCTCCAGACGGTCCAGCACACGCATCGCCCCCCAAAACACGTCCCACAGCCCCGAGGCCAAAAGGAGCTTCCTTGCCCGCCTGGATATCGCCTTATTCTCCCCGCCCCGTCGCCGGCCCTCCGCCACCGCCTGTGCCAGGGCGGGGGTGTGGGCGGGACAGTAGCCTGAGGCGGTGGGCGTCCCCTGGCAGGGCTCCCCCCTCCTGGTGAGGCCCTTGCACCTTCCTGCCCCCACTATCGCCCACCATTTTGGGCCCCGCCGGGGCGCTAGCGCCAGCTCCGCCCCAGCCGGCGCTGGACGAGTCCGATCAGCCGGCCGACCTGGGCGAGGTTGTAGCGCTCGCACCAGACGCCCAGGGCAAAGCCCCACTGGAAGGCCTGCCGGTCCTCGTCCCCGGGCCGGGCCACCACGTCGTCGTGGTAGACCGGCTCCTGCCAGAGCCTCCGGGCCGCCTCGAGGTTTAGGTCGAGCTCCCTTGCCAGCTCCTCGGGCGAAAGGCCAAGAAAGCGACCGAGGGTTGTGTCCATCTTGCACCTCCTACATGATGTCGTCCGCCTCGGCCCGGTCATCTAAGCAAAGCCTCGACGAACTCTCCGATCAGCGCCCTGGGCCCCCGTAGCGGCAGGCGGCGGCCGCATCCAGCACCAGCTCCCACCGCCCGCAGCAGGGGCAGGGGCCGACCCAGCAGCCGCAGGGGAGCCGGATGGGCCGGACCCGGCGCCCTTGCCAGAAGCGGACCACGGCCGCGGCCAGCCGCCGCTCCTGCCCGGAAAGCCGGCCCACGGCAGCCTTAAGCTCCGGGTCCACCCCGTCCCTCCTCGGCCTTCAGCCGCATAAGCCAGTATCTTCGCTCGGCCGGGTCCATGGCGACCACGGCCACGGCCCAGGCCGTCCCCCCGGCCGGTATCCGGCGAATCGGCCCCGGACAGCGACTGTCAGCCTCCAGCTCCGGGTAGCCCAGGCGTTCGGCCAGGGCCAGGAGCCGGTCGGTGTAGGCCCGCTCGGCTTCGGGGCTTGTGGCTTCCTCCAGGCCGAACAGTATGGCCCACAACTGGGCCTCATAGCC
>DAOTYJ010000004.1:0-19034 GCA_034434875.1 Dehalococcoidia bacterium
GAAGAGGGGAACCTGGAGCTGGTCGGCCACCGGCCCCAGGGCGAGGGTGACCGAGCTGTGGAACTGGCCTACCACGGCCGCCACCTTGTCCTCGGCCACCAGCTTGCGGAAGCCCGCCACCCCCTTCTCGGGGGTTCCGGCGTCGTCGGCCGTTACGATTTCCACTTTACTGGTGGGGCCGTTGCACTTGGGCCCGAGCACCCCGCCCAGCACCGAGTTAACGTATTCGGCCCCCAGGGTTGCCCCCCGAACGATGAGCTGGCCGGCGGCCGCGTCCCCCGGCGGGGAGAGGGGAGTAAGCACCCCGACCTTTACGGGCGGCCCTTCGGTGGGGGCCTGGGGAGCGGGGGCGGGGCCTCCGCCCGGGGCGCAGGCCGCAAAGACCAGGGCGGCCACAATTATGATAAGTCCCGTTAGCCTTAAAACCGAGCCCATCAGCGCTTACCTCCGGCGGTTTTATTAAAGCCAGCCTTCAAACCGGCCCGGCAGGGCGCCGCCCAGGACCAGGTCGACCAGGTGGAAGATGTGAAAGACCGGCCGGCCGGTAGCCTCCTGAACGGCGGCCGCGTAGGGCGGCAGGTTATGGCACTCAAGCAGGATCGCCCCCACCTGCGGGGCCTGCCGAAGGAGACCCCGGGCCGTCTGGACCACCTCGGCTTCCACCCGGGCCGGGTCCAGTTCGGGGCCGTCCTCGAGGATGGCCGCCCGGAAGGCCGGGCACTCCTCCAGGCCGGCCACGGTTACCGGGACCTCGCGGCCGGCGCAGGCCGCGGCCAGGTGTTTTGGGCTGAGTGCCCGGGCGCTGGCCGTAATAACCCCCACGGGCCGGCCGGTCAGCCGGTAAATCAGGGGAAGGAGGAGCAGGGACGACGCAAAGAAGGGGACCGAGAGGGCCCGGGCGATGGCGTCCTGAAAGAGGACCATGAAGCCGCAGCTGGTGGTGATGGCCCGGACGCCCTCGGCTTCCAGCTCCCGGCCGGCGGCGATGAAGTCGACGGCGAGGGCCGGGTCCGGGTCGGCGTTTACCACCCGGGGGACCACCGCCCCCGGAACCACCTTAAAGCGGACGGGAACCCGGTAGGAGGTGGCGTTTCCGATGTCGCCCGGGATCCGGGGAAAGCGGGTCTCCAGAAGGAGCACCCCGAGGCCGAGGCCGTAAACGTTGCGGCCGCCGCCCACCGGCTTCATGCCGTGGCCTCCGCCTTACCCTGAAGCATTTCCCGGATCACCTGCTGGAGGTTTTGCAGGAACCAGCGCCCCGATTCCGAGCGGACCACCCGCCCCTCGGCGATAAGGTAACACCTCGACGCAATTTTAACCGATTCGACGACGTTCTGGTCGACCAGAAGGATGGTAATCCCTAATCTGGCCAGGCGGGTGAGGAGGTCGTAGACCTCGGCCGCAACCTTAGGGGCGAGGCCGCCGGTGGGCTCGTCCACCAGCAGAACCCTTGGGGGCACCACCAGCTCCTTGGCGACGGCCAGCATCCGGAGCTGGCCGCCGCTCAGCAGGGTGGCCCGGGTCCGGCGCAGGCCGGCCAGGACCGGGAAGGTTTCGTAAACCCAGGTGAGCCGCCGGCGAAGCTCGGCTGGCTGGGACCGGAGAAGCCAGCCGCCGAGGCGGAGGTTCTCGTCGACGGTGAGCTGGGGGAAGGTGCTGGCGGCCTGGGGCACGTAGGCCAGTCCGGCCAGTTTGCACCGGTGGGGTGGGTAGCCGTTGATAATCCGGCCGTCCAGGCGGATTTCGCCGGCCCTGACGGGTGCCAGCCCGAAGATGGCCTTAAGGAGGGTGGATTTTCCGGCCCCGTTGGGGCCGACGATGGTAGTGATGGCCTGGGGCACCGTCTCCAGGTCGATGCCCCGGAGGATGTCCACTTCGGGCAGGTAGCCGGCCCGCAGGCCGCTTAGGGCGAGGATGGGGCCGTTGGGGTTCACAGGGGCTGACCCAGGTAGGCGTCGATAACGGCGGGGTTGGCGGCCACGGCATCCAGGGGTCCGTCGGCGATGAGGCGTCCGGAGGCCATGACCAGGACCCGGCCGGCCAGGGCCCGGACGGTGGACATCTCGTGGCTTACGAGGAGCACGGTGGCCCCGTGGTCGCGGTTAAGGCGGTTTATGAGGGCGACGATGACCTCCTTAATTGCGGGGGAGACCCCGGCAAAGGGCTCGTCGAGGAGGAGCACCTTGATGGGGCGGTGCAAGAAGGCCTGGGCAAGTTGCAGGAGCATGGACTGGCCGCCGGAGAGGGTTCGGGCGGGGGCGCCGGCCAGGGGTCCGAGGCCGACGAGGGCCAGGGTCTGGTTAACGTCGGCGGCGGCCTGGGCCAGGGATTCCCTGCGGTGGTCGGCGGCGGCCGGGGCGAGCAGGTTTTCCCGGACGGTCAGGTTTTTAAAGACCTTTGGGATCTGGAAGGTACGGGCCACCCCCCGGGCGGCGACCTGTACGGGTCCGAGGGTGTCGATGCGTTCGCCGTCGAGGTAAATCTGGCCGGAATCGACGGGGTAGAGGCCGCTTATGAGGTTAAGGAGGGTGGTTTTGCCCGAGCCGTTGGGCCCGATGACGGCGCAGAGCTCGCCGGGTCCGAAGTCAGCCGAGAAGGCGTCGACGGCGACGAGTCCGCCGAAGCGTTTGGTGACCTGATGGAGGGTCAGGCGGCCCAAAACAGACCCCCAGGGCGGCACGATTTTCAGCTTGAGTTTATCAGCCAGCCCATCCCGGCGTCAACAGCCGGCCCCTCACCGCGCCCGCCCTCAGACCATCGAGCCCCAGACCACCGGCCACGTTTCCATCCCACTATGGTGCGATTTAAAGCAGTCTAGTAGTGAGCCTGGAGGGGTTCCGGGAGCGGGAGTTTCCATCCCACTATGGTGCGATTTAAAGGTGCGAGCCGACGCCGGAGTGCGAGCCGTTCAAAACGGTTTCCATCCCACTATGGTGCGATTTAAAGTCGGTGCCCAGCCGGAGGTCGAAGTGGAGGCTGTTGTGTTTCCATCCCACTATGGTGCGATTTAAAGCGGAAGTGGCGCCCGTAGTGGGAGTGTGAACCGGTGGTTTCCATCCCACTATGGTGCGATTTAAAGCGGCCTGGAGCACAGCGGCGATCGTCTGCATGTCATGTTTCCATCCCACTATGGTGCGATTTAAAGAGGGCAACTGGAAGCACCCCGCTCACAGCATTTCAAGTTTCCATCCCACTATGGTGCGATTTAAAGTCGGAAACAATAGCGTTTGCAGACATTGCTGAAAATAGTTTCCATCCCACTATGGTGCGATTTAAAGCAAGTATCGATTCGGGGAAATCCTCTTCTAACCCGTGTTTCCATCCCACTATGGTGCGATTTAAAGGAATTTACAAAGACGTTACCGCAGATAGCTGAGCAAAGTTTCCATCCCACTATGGTGCGATTTAAAGCTTGGAACATTTAAGACTACTTGCCAACTTGTGCCGGGTTTCCATCCCACTATGGTGCGATTTAAAGGGCCGCAAGCCGCTTGCTGGCCGCTACTGGGTTGCCGTTTCCATCCCACTATGGTGCGATTTAAAGGGTAAGGGGCGGCTGGCCCTCGAGGGCAATGACCTGTGTTTCCATCCCACTATGGTGCGATTTAAAGGGTGTGGAGGCGAACGCCTTCCAGCTCGCCGCCTTCCGTTTCCATCCCACTATGGTGCGATTTAAAGCCATGCTGTCGGGCACGGACACCATCAATGGGGCCGGTTTCCATCCCACTATGGTGCGATTTAAAGCGGCGGGGGCGAATTCCACAGCCGCTCGAAGTATGCGGTTTCCATCCCACTATGGTGCGATTTAAAGCTATACGCCTAAGATAAGCCGACGGCAATTGTTTGGGTTTCCATCCCACTATGGTGCGATTTAAAGAAGGACCTCCCTGACCCGGCGGGCAAAGGATTCCCGGGTTTCCATCCCACTATGGTGCGATTTAAAGCCGCCCGAGAAACCGCCTGAAGAGCCTGAGCCGAGAAGTTTCCATCCCACTATGGTGCGATTTAAAGTAGCTACAGCACTTATATACGCCCTATCCTGCTCATGTTTCCATCCCACTATGGTGCGATTTAAAGGTGAAAGCCCATTTCCCCCCTCCTTCAGCATCATCAGGACGTTTCCATCCCACTATGGTGCGATTTAAAGAAACAAACGAAGCAAGGGTATTGAAGTTTAACATTGGTTTCCATCCCACTATGGTGCGATTTAAAGTTAACATTGCGGGCGGAGGATCGATGACCGTAGTACAGTTTCCATCCCACTATGGTGCGATTTAAAGGATTCTCTTCCTGATCAGACAATGTCCCTCAACGATGTTTCCATCCCACTATGGTGCGATTTAAAGGCACCCGGAAGTGGGGGCGCTCCCCCCGCTCTGGCCCCATTATAGCGGCCGGTAGGGGCCCTGTCAAGGCCCCCCCGGCAAAAAATTCTTAAAACCGTCACCACCCACTGCCGTCGACCTCCGGTTGACGGAAATCCCCAGGACTTCGACGGCTATTTATGTTAAGTTCTGTCCGTTGCGCCGCCGGCATTCTGCTCCCTCGGGCCCCGCCCCGTCGGCGAGCGCCCAGCCGAGACGCGGGCGGCCAGGCCTGGGTAGCCGCGCCCAGGACCGGTCAGGCCCTAAATAGCTCCGCACCCGCAACCGCCCGGCCGCAGTCCCCGCCGGCCAGCGTCCGCCAACCCCCCAGCTGTCAAAAACAGGTCGCCGCAAGCCGGACCTCAACCGCCCGGATTCCTCCTCGCCCGGAAGGGAACGGGCCGCCCGGCCAGGGCCCAGAACCCCCCAGCCAGACCCTGCCCAGCGCCCCGGCCACGGGCCGGCCCCTCAACCACACCTTATCGGCATCCCGAAGGCATACCAGCCCGAGGCAATCTAAAGGGCAGCGTTCCATCGCAGCCGGTTTAACCCCAGCCCAATCTGATTGCACCTGGCCGGGCGGGTAACCCCGTGGGCCGGGACGACCTCCAACTGTGGCCCGGCGGTCCTCCCCGGCGCGCCTCATCCCCAAGAATTGTCCCGATGTGGAATCGACTAAATTGCGCGAGGTGTTGCCGGCTGGCACTATATGAAAAGTCTGATTTTGTAAAGCCCATCCAGGTCCCGCGAATTTGACTTCCGGCGGTGGATATGTCTATACTTAGACCGATAGTTTACAAACTCGGTTTTCAAAATCCTGACTCCGGAGGTAGTGCCCGATGCCACGCGGTCGTTTGCCGAAGGGAAAGAAGGCCCAGACCGTTCGGCCCATCCGGTCGGTCCTGCGCACCCTGGAGCTTCTCAAGGCCCTGGGGGAAGTCGGCGCCCCGGCCGGCATCAGCGAGCTGGCCCGCATGCTCGGCCTTTCCCCCAGCACCGTTTACCGCATAGCCTATACCCTCCAGTCCGAGGGCTTCCTCAGTCAGGACCGGCAGTCCGGCAAGTACGCCATCGGCCCCACCTTCGTCCTCATCGCCGACCGCTGGTCCGGTCGGCGGCTGCTGGAGGCCAAGGCCCGGCCGGTCCTGCGCCGGCTGGCCGACGAGCTCAACGAGTCGGCCGGCATCGCCGTGGGCCGGGACGACAGCGTCGTGTTCACCCTTGCCGAGGAGCCCCGCAACTTCCTGCGGGTGCACCTGCGGGTGGGCACGCCCCTGCCCCTCCACGCCACCGCCGTGGGCAAGGTCATCCTGGCCAGCTGGTCCGACGCCGAAATCGACGCCTTCTTGCAGTCCCACCCCCTCGAGCGGTATACTGAGCATACCGTCACGTCGCCCGGACGGCTCCGGGCCGAGCTTGCCCGGGTCCGGGCCACCGGCCTTGCCGTCAACGACGAGGAGTTCGTGCCGGGTGTGCGCTGCCTGGCGGTGCCCATCCGGGACTCCAGCGGCCACGTGGTCGCGGCCATGACGGTGGCCGGGCCGGCCAGCCGGATGACGGGGGAGAAGCTGACCCGCTGCCAGGCGGCCCTGGTTCAGGCGGCCCGGGAGGTCTCGGCCGAGCTCGGCTACCGGGGCGGCGACGAGGGCACGGCTGCGGGTCAGGAGGACGTGCTTGCCTGGCTTACCGCCGGCGAAACGGATGCTTGACATAAGTTCTAAACCATAGGGGCCGCTGGGGCAAGCCCGATGGGTGACCCAAGCATTGAGGCCTCGCTGGCGGCCCGCCGGCTCCTGGAAGAGGTCGTTGGGGTCCGGCCCGGTCTGGAAGTCTTAATAACGGCGGATACGGGGACCGACCGGCAGCTGGTCGAGGTTGTCGCCGGCCAGTGCTACGCCCTCGGCGCCAGCCCCGTCGTCGTTTACTACCCCATGCGGCCCCACCCCTGCCACGACCCGCCGGGGGTCATCGGCCGGGCCGCCCGCAGCGCCGAGGTCTGGCTCGACCTGGCCGTCCACTTCGCCATCTACAGCCCGACCCACCAGGACGCCGTCTGCGCCGGCTGCCGCTACCTGCTGGTCGGGGGCCTCAGTCTGGACGGCCTCGTCCGGCTGGTGGGCCAGGTGGACATCCCCAGGCTCCACGAGTTCGGGGGCAAGCTGCGGGAGGTGCTCCGGGCGTCGAAAACCGGCCGGGTAACCTCCCGGGCCGGCGCCGATTTTCGGGTCAAAACCAGCAACGACCGCTGGACGCCCCCGGCCAACTTGCGGGGCCGTTCCCTGGTCCTCCCCGGGCAGGCGTCGTGGCGGGTGGTCGAAGGTTCCGTCGAAGGCCGCATCGTCCTCGACGCCACCCTCTGGCCCCCGGCCGAAATCGGCGTCCTCGGGGACCCGGTGGAGCTGGTGGTATCCGAGTCCACCATCGTCGACATCCGGGGCGGCCGGGAGGCCCGGATCTTCGCCCGCTGGCTCGACAGCTTCGGCCACCCGGCCATGTACCGCATCTCCCACCTTACGTTCGGATTTAATCCCCGGGTCCTGCGGCCCACCGGCCGCATCATCGAAGACGAGCGGATCTTCGGCTGCATCGAAATCGGCATCGGTTCGGCCCGGATGGGCGCCCCCTCCCACGCCGACGGCATCATCCTGGCCCCCACCGTGGAGCTGGACGGGGCGGTGCTCATCCAGGACGGCTTCTTTGCCCAGGGCGAGGTTGCCGACCTTGCCCGGGCCCTGTTAGCTTGAGGCCGATGTTTCGGATTCCTTTCGGCAAGGGCGAGCTCACCTTCGAGCACCCGCCCGGCTGGGAGGCGGACCTGGCCGAGCCGGAGCCGGCGGACCCCCTTCCCGACCTGGCCGCGGCGGTGGACGGGGCCCTGCGGGCCCCCGAGAGTTCCCCGCCCCTGGCCGAACTGGCCAGGGGCGCCCGGCGGGTCTGCGTCGTCGTCACCGACCTCACCCGGGCCTGCCCGGACCGGGAGCTTCTGCCGGGCATCGTCGGGCAGCTCCGGGCGGCGGGGGTTCGGGATGAAGGCATTACCCTGCTGGTCGCCCTGGGCCTCCACCGGCCGATGACCCCGGCCGAGCTGGCCGAAAAGCTGGGCGCGGAGGCCGTGGGCCGCTTCCGGGTGGTCCAGCACGAGGCCCAGAATCCGGCCGAGCTGGTCGACCTGGGTCCGACCGGCAACGGGGTTCCGGCCGTGGTCAACCGCCACGCCTGCGAGGCCGACCTGCTCATCGCCACCGGCCTGGTGGAGCCCCACCAATACGCCGGGTTTTCGGGCGGCCCCAAGACCCTGGCCATCGGGGCCGGGGGGGAGCCCACCATCGCCGCAACCCACGGCCCGGCCTACGTGGAGCACCCGGGGGTCCGGCTGGGCAGGGTCGAGGGCAACCCCTTCCACCAGGCGGTTACGGAGGCGGCCGACCGGGCCGGCCTCCGGTTTATCGTAAACGTCGTCCCCGGCCGGAATGGTCGGCCGGTGGCCGTGGCGGCCGGGGAACCCCGGGCCGCCTTTCGCCGGCTGGTAGGGGAGGCCCGGCGGGTCTTTACCGTGCCGGTGAGGCGGGTTTACGATGTGGCCATCGCCGGGGTCGGCTACCCGAAGGACACCAACCTTTACCAGGCGTCCCGGGCCGCCAGCTACCTGGTGTTCGGGCCGACGCCGGTGGTGCGGCCCGGCGGGTTTATAATCCTCCCGGCCCGGCTGGACGAAGGCCCCGGCCGGGGGCCGGGGGAGGAGCGCTTTTTCCGGACGATGCGGGATGCCCCCGACGTCCGGGCAATCATCGAGGAGGCCCGGACCCGGGGCTACAAGGCCGGGGAGCAGCGGGCCTTCGTCATGGCCAAGGTTTTAGAGCACTGCCGGGTGATTGTCGTCGGCTCGGAGTATCCCGAGGTGGTCCGGCAGGCCAAAATGATCCCGGCCGCCACCATGGCCGAGGCCTTCGGGCTGGTGGAGGCCGAGTTGGGCCGGCGGGTCTCAGCCCTGGTCGTTCCCCACGCCCTCCTTACGGTGCCCGTCCTGGGTTGAAGGACGCGCTATAATTAAAAATGGCGCTTGGGCTCATAGCTCAACGGTAGAGCGGCCGGCTCATAACCGGTTGGTTGGGGGTTCGAATCCCTCTGAGCCCACCGGGGCGTAGCGCAGCCTGGTTAGCGCACTAGCATGGGGGGCTAGAGGTCGGCGGTTCAAATCCGCCCGCCCCGACCCGCACCCGACCCCGGGGTTTCCTCGGGGCCTTTGTTTTATAAGTCCAGCAGGCCCTTGGTGGAGGGGACCTCCCCGGCCCGGCGCGGCTCAATTTCGGCCGCCCGGCTCAGGGCCCGGCCGACGGCCTTAAAGACCGCCTCCGCCCGGTGGTGGTCGTCCGCCCCGGCCAGGAGGCGGCAGTGCAGGGTTAGCCGGGCCTCGGCCGCAAAACTGCGCCAGAAGTGGCCGATGAGGCTGGCCGGAAGCCCCCCGACGGCCGGGCCCCCGAACTTAAGGCGCAGGTCCCAGTAGGGCCGGCCCGAGATGTCTACCACCGCCAGGGCCAGGGCCTCGTCCATGGGGGCGTAGGCCTCGGCGATGCGGCGGATGCCGGTCCCATCCCCCAGCGCCGCCCGGAAGGCCCGGCCCAGCGCCAGGGCCACGTCCTCGGCCGTGTGGTGGGGGTCCACCTCCAGGTCGCCTTCGGCCCGGACTTCCAGGTCGAAGAGGCCGTGGCGGGCCCAGGCCGAAAGCAGGTGGTCCAGCATCCCGATGCCCGTGCTCACCCGGGCTTCCCCCCGGCCGTCGATAACCAGCCGGACGGCCACCCGGGTCTCCCGGGTGGCCCGCTCGGCGGCGGCCTGACGGGGCTGGGCGGCCAAGCCTCAATCCTCCGGCTGAATTCGGCCCAGGGCTTCCAGGAGCCGGTCGTTCTCTTCCGGGAGGCCCACGCTGATGCGGATGCCGCCCCGGGGCGGCGGAACGTCGAACTGCCGGACCAGGATCCCCTCCTGGGCCAGGGCCTCGGTGAGCTGGCGGGCCGAGCCCCGGCAAACTTCGGCGTAAATAAAGTTGGCCGCCGAAGGCAGCACCCGCAGGTAATCGAACCGGCCCAGCTCCCGGAAGAGCCGCTCCCGCTCGGCGATGGTCTTCCGGACGGTGGCCATCAGATACTCCCGGTCGGCCAGGGATTCCAGGGCGGCCACCTGCCCGGCCAGGCTGACGTTGAAGGGCGGCTTGATGCCGGCGACCACCCGGGCCACCTCGGGGCTGAAGACCCCGTAGCCCACCCGCAGGCCGGCCAGTCCGGCCCACTTGCTGAAGGTGCGCAGCACCCCCAGGTTGGGGTAGCGGGAGATAAGGGGTACAAAGGTGTGGCCCGAGTATTCGTAGTAGGCTTCGTCCACCAGGACGAAGACGCCCGTATCAAGGACCTGTCGGACGGTCCGTTCGGACTCCAGGTTGCCGGTGGGGTTGTTGGGGGAGCAGAAGACGACCACCTTCACCCGGGGTCCCAGAACGGCGACCACCTGCTCGGGGTCCGCCTGGTAGGTTTGTGGGTCCCGGGGGACGGTGATAACCCGGGCCCCGACGACCTCGGCGGTGAGCCGGTACATGACAAAGGTGGGGGCGGGCTCCACCAGGGCCGTCCCCGGGCCGAGGAAGGCCTGAAGGGCAAGCAGAATCACCTCGTCGCTTCCGGCCCCGACGATAATCTGGTCGGGGGAGGCCCCCACGTACTCGGCCAGGGCCCGGCGCAGGGTTTCGCTGTCGGGCTCGGGGTACCGGTGGTAGGGGAGGGGGCGGGCCAGGGCCTCGAAGACCCGGGGCGAAGGGCCGTAGGGGTTTTCGTTGGCGTCCAGCTTGACCAGCCGGTCGAGGCTGAAGCCGTATTTGCGGGCCAGGGCCTCGGGCGAGCCCGGCCCCACGTAGGGCCGCCGGCCCCGAAGGTTGGGCCGCACCAGCCGAAGGACGTCCCCCGGCCCGGGGGTTGGGCGGGGCGTGGCCCGAACCTGCCTCATCAGGTGCCTCCCTTGAGCCGAATTTCCACCGATTGGGCGTGGGCTTCGAAGCCCTCGGCCCGGGCGATGGCCACCGCCGCCGGCCCGACCGCCGCCAGGGTCGGGCGGTCGATGGCCACCAGGCTTATGACTTTATAAAAGTCCTCCGTCCGCAGGCCGGAGGCCCAGCGGGCCGTCCCGCCGGTGGGCAGGACGTGGGAGGGCCCGGCCACGTAATCCCCGGCCACGTGGGGGGCGCTTTCCCCCAGAAAGACCGCCCCGCAGTTGCGGACCTTCCCCAGAAGCCGCCACGGGTCCCGCACCGCCAGCTCCAGATGCTCCGGGCCGAACTCATTGGCCAGCTCCAGAGCGGCCTCCAGGTCGTCCACCAGGACGATGCCCCCCCGGTGGGCGAGGCTCGTCCGGGCCGTCTCGGCCTCGGGGAGCCGCCCCAGCCGGACCTCGACGGCCGCCTGGACCGCCCGGGCCAGTTCGGCCGAATCGGTAATCAACACCGAAACGGCAAGGGGATCGTGCTCGGCCTGGGCGATCAGGTCGGCGGCGCAGACTTCCGGGTCGGCAAACCGGTCGGCGATGGCCAGGGCCTCGCTCGGGCCGGCCAGCATGTCGATTCCCACCTGGCCGTAAAGGGCCTGCTTGGCCAGGGTGACGAAGAGGCCGCCCGGGCCGACGATTTTGTCCACGGCCGGAATCGATTCGGTGCCGAAGGCCATGGCCGCAATCGCCTGGGCGCCCCCGACCCGAAAGACCCGGTCGGCCCCGGCAAAGGCGCAGGCGGCCAGCACCACCGGGGCCACCCGGCCGTCGGGGCCAGGTGGGGTGCAGACGATGACCTCTTTTACCCCGGCCGCTTTGGCCGGGACCACGGTCATCAGAGCCGTCGAAGGATACCGCCCCCGGCCGCCGGGCACGTAAACCCCGACCCGGTCGAGGGGCCGAACCAGCTGGCCGAGGCCGGCGGCAAAATCCACCCAGCCGGTGCGCCCCTGCCGCAGGTGGAAGGCCCGGACCCGCTCAGCCGCAAGCCTTAAACTTTCGGCCAGCTCGGGGTCGAGGCTTTCGGCCGCGGCCCGAATCTCGGCCGCCGGAACCTCCAGGGCCTCGGGCCGGTAGCCGTCGAGGAGCTCGGTGAACCGCCGGACGGCGGCGTCCCCTTCCCGCCGGACGGCCTCGAGGATGCGGCCGACGGCCTCGGCAGGCCCCAGCTCCTGGCCGAAGATTTCCCGGATTCGGGCGGCCGCGGCCGGGGGCAGGGGCTCCTCGGCCGGGGGCCGGCGCCGGAGGATGGTTTGTCGGGCCTCTGCGGCCGTGTAGATCCGAAGGGTGGGCATCGGGTCAGTCCTCGGCGAGGGTTTTCATCAGCCGTTCGAAGGCTTCGCAGCCGGGTTCGAATACGTATTTTACGGGAATAACGGTGATGCCGCTTCCCCCCAGGCGCCGCAGATGGTCCACGGCCGCCTGCATCTGCCGGACCGGCACCACCACCGTCACCGCGTACCAGCCGTTGACCCGGCCCGACTTGCTGTAAACGGGGGAAACGGTGGGCCCCTCGATTCCCGAGAGCTCCGGCCGGCTGATGACGGCCTGGGCCACCGTCTCGGCCGAGTCGCCGGGGACGTTGCCGGTGACCGAGTAATAGCCGGCGGCCCGGAGCCGGGCCTCGATAAGCTCCATAAACCGCCGGATAACCTCCAGGCGGTCGGGGTTGGCCTTGAGCCGGCGTCGGTTCGCGATTAAGCAGGCCTCGGTCCGAAGGATGGTGCCCCCGGCGACGGTCTTAAGCCGGTTCTCCCGCAGGGTGGTGCCGGAGCTGGTCAGGTCGGCGACGATGTCCCCGTAGCCGACAGCCGGGGCGGCCTCGACGGCCCCCTGGGCCTCCACGAGGGCGAAATGGCCGATGCCGTTGGCCAGCAGGAACCGCTGGGTGAGCCGGGGGTAGCGGGTCACCACCCGGAGCACCTGGCCCCGGGCCCGGAACTCCACCGCCACCTCGGCCAAGTCCCGCATCGACCGAACGTCCACCCACACGTCCGGAACGGCGATGACCAGGTCGCCCCGGCCGTAGCCGAGGTTGGGCATCGCCACCACCAGGTCGGGGGCATCGGCGGCCTGCTCGGCCACCACGTCGTAGCCGGTGATCCCCAGGTCCGCCGCCCCGGAGGCCACCTTCTCCGGGATGTCCCAGGCCCGCTGAAAGAGCACCTCGAGGCCCTCCACCGCCCCGATCCTGGCCACGTACTGCCGCGGGCTCACCCGGTCCACGGCCAGGCCGGCCTCGGCCAGGAAGGCCAGCGTCGGCTCCTCAAGTTCGCCTTTGGATGGGACGACCAGCCGCACCGCTTCCACGGGCCTACAGTCCGCCGGCGGAAATAAGATGCTCCACGGTCAAACTAAACCCGATGGCCGGGACCGGCGGCCCGCCCAGCTCGGCCACGAGGCCGTCGTAGCGGCCCCCGCCCCCGAGCCGGACCTCCGGGTCGCCGGGGATGGCGGCCTCGAAAATGAGGCCCGAATAGTAGCCGAGGCCCCGGCTGAACCCGAGGTCGAGGAGGACCCGGCCCCGGTCGCCGAGGAGGGGGCCCAGGCGGGCCGCAAGCTCCCTCAGCCGCTCTAACGGCCCGGGGCCAAGGCCGTATTCGGCCAGGAGTTTTTGGGCGGCCGGAAGCACCCCTTCGGCCGGACCCCGGAGGGGCCGAAGGCGGCGGGCGAACCCGATGGCGGCCTCGAGGGCCGAAAGCTCATCGGCCAGGTTGAGCCGGCGGACCAGCCGGTCGGCGATGGCCTCCAGGTCCCGGCGGCCGGTCCGGCCCGGGGCGGCGATGTTCTGCAGGACCGAAAGGACCAGCCTGCGGGCCCCGTCCGGGCCGACGGCGGCCAGCACATCCCGCAGGCCGTCGGATTCGTCGGCCTCGGCCAGCTCGTCGAGATAGCGGCGGAGCTCGGGGGGCAGGGTGCCGGCCGCCACCTCGTTAAGGCCGGCGATAAAGAAGGTGTTTAAAGGTTCCGAAAGGCCGAGCCGGTCAAGGAGGCCCAAAATGATGCCCAGGTGGTTGAGCTTGAGCTCAAAGCCCCAAACCCCGACTTCGGCCAGGGCCCGGCCGAGGAGCTCCAGGACCTCAGCGTCCCCTTCGGGTTCGGCAACCCCGATGAGCTCGACCCCGGCCTGATGGAACTGGGCGGCCCGGCCGTCGGGGCCGAGCCGCAGGACGGGTCCCAGGTAATACCAGCGGAGGGGGAGGGCCGGCGACCGCTCCGTGAGGACCCGGACCACGGAGGCCGTAAACTCGGGCCGAACCGAAAGCCGGCGTCCGGCGCCGTCGGTGAAGGTGACGATCCGGCCCAGGGCCTGGCCCCCAAATTTGCGCAGGTAAAGGTCGGCCGGTTCGGCGATGGGGACGTCGATGCCCAGGTAGCCGGCCCCTTCGAAGACGGCCGCCAGCCGGTCCTCCAGGCTTCGGCGCCGCTTAAATTCGGTGGGGAGCCAGTCGCCGGATACCATCGGGGCCGGGGCGGACTAATGTTCCGGACCCGGGGCCGGCCGTTCGGCCCTGTTGGGCTCCGATTTGGCCGGCTCCGGAAGCTCGACCTTGGCCGTAAGCAGGGTGATGCCGACCCAGACCATCAGCCCCAGGACGGCGAAGAGGCCGACGGTGACCACGGCCGCCAGGGCCCAGTAGCTCTGGCGGGTGAGGCCCCAGATGTAAAGGGCGGCCACCACCACGGCCACTACGACCAGGGCGGCCCCGACGACCCTAGACCCCTGCATCCGGCCGCCGCCTCAGCGCAGGTTTGGGGGCAGGAGGTTCGGGATGCCCTCTTCGATGGGGTAAGTTTCGTTGCAGTTCCGGCAGTAGAGGGAACCCTTGATGACCTCCTTCTCGTCCTCCTGCTCCACCGTCAGTTCCAGCTCGCCCTTGCAGACGGGGCAGGCAAGGATTTCCATAAGGTCACGCTTCATCGGCCGGCCCTCACGCGCTTTCTACAGCTGGATTCTATTTGAGGCCGATAACCCCTGTCAAACAGGCCGGGGGGTTCCCAGGGCTTTCCGGTTATCTCTGGTATTCTGACGTAGAATCAATAGCTTGATTGTTTGTATGTACGGCCGTGCGCCCCGACAGGGCGGTTGGTTGCAGCCTTGCAGGTATTTCCAGAGGGGCCGGCGCCGAAAACTGGAAAGCCCGCCGGTCGGTAAAACGTTAGGAATTTGTTATTGACCTGTCCCCGAAATCTTGCCTAATCAAGCTAGGTAAACCTCTTCTAAAGGCCGGGACGTCCGCCCGCAGCCCCCAAGCGGATTGGTGCGAGAGCTGTAGCCCTTTACGGCGCTGCAGGCAGAGTCTGCGAAGCTCCCCTCAACGCGAGCGGCATTTCCCAGCGGCCTAACTGACTCTAAGGAGGCGCCGTTGATGCTGCAGGTATTGAGCCCGCCGGTTAAGGCCGGACGGAGCCCCGGGCGGCCGGCTCAGGCCGCGGCCGAAATCCCAGGTCCTGACCTTTTCGCCGCCCTGGCCCACGAGGTGCGGGGCGTCCTCAGCCCCCTTAAGGTGGCAACCGAACTGCTGGCCGAACCGGCCGGCTTTGAGCGGCCGGACCTGGCCCGGCTGGCGGGGGTCGTCTACGAGGGTGTCCGGTGGCTGGAGAGGCTTGCGGATACCCTTGCGGTCTGGGCCCTTCTGCGGCAGCCGAACTTTGTCCTGCAGTCCCAGCCAGTGGACGCCGACGAGTGGGTTCGGCCGGTCCTTCGGCTAATGGCCCCACTGAGCCGCCGGCGGGGTGAGCAGGTGAGGTTCTCCTGTTCGGAGCCGCCCCCGCGGGTGCTCGGGGACCCCCGCTGGTTGCCCCACATCCCCCTCAACCTTCTGAGCAACGCCATCCGCCACGGCCCGGTGGGGGACGTCATCGAAGTAGAGGTGGTAAGGCGGGGGGCATGGGTTCGGCTGGGGGTAACGGACCACGGGGCCGGCCTGGGGACCGAGCCGGGGGAACCCCGGGTATCGAACCTTCGGAACGGATGGGCATCGGCCTTCAGGTTGTCCGCCTGCTCAGCGCCCTGCACGGGGGCCGGGTTGGGGTGGGTGGGCGGCCGGGGGTGTACACCCGGTTCTGGGTGGAACTGCCCGCCGCCCAACACTGGGATAATGGAGATAAGGTATGAAAGTGCTTGTCATTGACGACGACGTTGACCTGCTCGATGTTATCAGCTACGCGTTACGTCGGGAAGGCTTTAACGTCCAGATCGCGGCCGACGGCCAGCAGGCCATTCAGCGGCTCAAGGCCAGCAAGCCGGACGTAATCCTGCTGGACATCCGGCTGCCGAAAATGAACGGCCTTGAGGTTCTGAAGCGAATTCGGGAATCGGATAACATCCCTGTTATTGTCCTAACGGCCTTAAACGACGAAGAAACCATTCTTAAAGCTTTCAACCTCGGGGCTGATGATTTCATCACCAAGCCTTTCAGCCCCCGCCAGCTTACGGCCCGGATCCGGGCCGTTGTCCGGCGGGCTGGGTCGGGTGGAGGTGCCGGCCCGGGCCGGACCTTGCGGCTGGGGGAGGTGACCCTCGACCTGGACTCCCACGAGTTGAGCGCGGGCGGCCGGACGGTGCGGCTTACGCCGACGGAATTTAAGCTCCTGCACATTCTGGCCGTTAATGAGGACCGGGTTATCGGGGTTTCCCGGCTGGTTGAATACATCTGGGGTTACAATGAAGACGACAGCGGCCTTTTGAGGACGCACATAAGTCACATTCGGGCGAAGCTCCAGCTGCTCGGGGTAAAGGGGGTCGAGATTACGGGGATTCCGGGGGTGGGTTACCGGCTCCGGTGTCTTAATAAGGGCCCGAAGGAAGCTTAAAGGCGCAGGGCCGTGCGCCCCGACCGAATGGTCGGCGGCGACCTTGTCCGTCTTTGCAAAGGGTCCGGTGCCCAAAACCGGAAAGCCCCAAAGCGCCCCAGCGGAATTTGACCGGGGCAGGGCGGGCGCCTAAAATCGATACGACGCGGTGAGCATCCTAGGAGGCGTCCCGACCACAACCGTCCGCCTGGTTCCGGCCGCCGGCCAGCCGTCCAGGGCGGCTGCGGACCAGAAGCGGCTGACCCGGTCGTACCGGGTCCTTAAGGTTGCGCCCACCGCCTTCTTCTCTGACTACGGCTGCCATGTCCGCATCCTCGAAGAGACCCGGGCCCTGCAGCGGCTCGGCCACCAGGTGGTCATCTGCACCTACCATCCCGGCTCCGACCCGGCCGGCGTCTGCGTTCGGCGGGCCCTCAACACCCCCTGGTGGCGGACGGTGCGGGTTGGGTCGAGCCGACGCAAGTTTTTCTACGACTTCTGGCTTCTGCTCAAAACCTTCGAGACCGCCCTCGCCTTCCGCCCGGATATCATCCACGCCCACCTCCACGAGGGTGCCCTCATCGGCAGCCTGGTGGGCCGGGTGCTGGGGGTTCCCGTGGTCTTCGACTTCCAGGGAAGCCTAACCTCGGAGATGGTGGACCACCGCTTCTTAGACCCGGCCAGTTTCTGGTACCGCCCTTTGCGGCTTTTAGAGTGGGTTATCGACCACTGGGCGGCGGTCATCGTCACCAGCAGCCGCAACGCCGCCGAAATCCTCACCCGGGAGTTCGGCTACCCCCGGGCCAGGGTCCGGACCATCCCCGACTGCGTGGACGCAACGACGTTCAGGCCCCGCTGGTTGCGGTCCGACCTGGAGAAGATTCAGGACCTCCGAGGCCGACTGGGCATTCCCCCCGACCGCAAGGTGGTCGTTTACCTGGGCCTGCTGGCCGAATACCAGGGCACGGGCCTCTTGCTCGAGGCCGCCCGCCGCCTCATCGGCCGGGGCCTGCCGGTTCACTTTCTCATCATGGGCTTTCCGGCCGAGGATTATTACCGTCACCGGGCCGAAGAGCTGGGCATCGGCCCGTTTGTGACCTTCACCGGCCGGATAAGCTACGCCCTGGCCCCGGATTACCTCCTCGTTGGGGATGTGGCCGTCTCGCCGAAGCTGAGCGAAACCGAGGGCAATGGCAAGCTGCTCAACTACATGGCCTGCGGCCTGCCGACGGTGGCCTTCGATACGCCGGTGGCCGCCGAAATCCTGGGGGATGCCGGGGTTTACGCCCGGGCGGGTGACCCCGATTCCCTGGCCCGGTGCCTCGGCGAACTGCTTACCGACCCGGAGCGGGCCTCGGCCCTGGGGCGGCGGCTCCGCCGGCGGGCGGAGGCTTACTTTTCCTGGGACTGGGCCGCCCTGCAGTTCTTAGAGCTTTATAAAGAGCTGGTCGGCTGACCCCGCCCGGCCAGGGCCAGCAATTTTTCGAGAATGAGGATTGCCGCCCCCTTGTCCAGGGGCTGGTTGTTGTTGCCGCACTTGGGGCTCTGGATGCAGGCCGGGCAGCCGTCCTGGCATTCGCATTCCCGGATAAGCTTCAGGGTGGCGGCCCAGAGCCCTTCCAGGATTTCGTAGCCCTTTTCGGCGATGCCGACGCCCCCGGCGTGGCCGTCGTAGATAAAGACGGCCGGCCGGTGGCCCACGTCCGGGTGGGCCGGGGTGGAGAGGCCGCCGATATCCCGCCGGTCGCAGAGGGCGAAGAGGGGCAGCAGGCCGATGGCGGCGTGCTCGGCGGCGTGGAGGCCGCCGGCGAAGTCGAGGCCGAGCCGGAGGCATTCCCGCTCCAGCTCCCCGGGCACCGTCCACCAGACGGCCACCGTCCGGATGGTCTGGGGCGGGAGGTCGAGGGGCTCCTCCCCGAGCACCTCCTCGGTGAACTGCCGCTTCTTGCGGTACCCGACCACCAGGGTGGTAACCTCAACCTCCCCCAGCCCCACTTCCACCGGCCCGAGGGTGCGGGTCCGGAGGGGCCGAACCAGAGATATGGTGGTCAGGTCCTTGACCTGGGTGTAGTAGTTGACCTCGGCAGGGCGGGCGTAGGCCCGCCGGCCCGCCAGGTCCAGGTCCTCGACCAGATAGGTCTCCCCCTGGTGGAGGTAGACGGCCCCCGGGTGGAGCTGGAAGAAAGCCACGGTGCCGTCGACGGTCTCCAGCAGGGCCCCGCCCCGGCTCAGGTCGACCACCTCGTAATCGGCCCCGGAGGTGGACCGGATATCCACGTGCTCGGCCGGGTAGCCAATGTCGGCGCTGGGGTAAAAATGGCCGTTGCGCCAGCGCAGAAGCCCCCGCTCGGTGAGCTCGGCCAGCAGGGGTCGGGCGGCCGGCCCGAAGTAATCTTCGCCGTCCCGGATGGGCAGCTCGTAGGCGGCGCAAAGGAGGTGGGGCCCAAGGATATACGGGTTGTCGGGGTTGATGAGGGCGCTTTCGTGGGGCCGGCCGAAAAGGGCCTGCGGCTCCCGCATGAAATACTGGTCTAAGGGGTCGTCGTAGGCTACCAGGACGCTCAGGGAGGGCTCGGTGCCCCGGCCGGAGCGGCCGGCCTGCTGCCAGGTGCTGGCGATGCTGCCGGGATACCCGGTGAGGACCGTGGCCCCCAGGTCGCCGATGTCGACCCCCAATTCCAGGGCGGTGGTGGCCGCCACCCCGAGGAGCTCCCCCGTAAAGAGCGCCCGCTCCAGCCGACGGCGTTCCTCCGGCAGGTAGCCGGCCCGGTAGGTGGCAACCCGGCCGGCAAGCTCCGGGGCGTGGCGGCTCAGGTAATCCCGGGCGTAGACGCAGATAAGCTC
>DAOTYJ010000005.1:0-7504 GCA_034434875.1 Dehalococcoidia bacterium
CGGGCGTCTGTAAGGATTTCAAAGCCCCGGGCCTTAAAGGCCCCGGCCAGGGCCGCAGAAACTTCCGGCTCCTCGAAGGGGGCAATCCGGGGCATCAGCTCAAAGAAGGTCACCCGGCTGCCCAGCATCTGGAAGTACTGGCCGAGCTCGAGGCCGACGGCATTGGCCCCGATGATGGCCAGCCGATCCGGAACCTCTTTAAGCTCAAGGGCTTCGATGTAAGTCAGATAACCCGAATCTACCAGGCCGGGGATGGGCGGTACCACCGGCGAGGCCCCGGTGGCGATAAGATACGCCCGGGCCCGGACCCGCCGGCCGTTGACGCTGATGGTGTCGGGGTCCTCAAAGCGGGCTTCCCCATAAACCAGTTCCCAGCCGTAAAAGTCGACCAGGTCGGCGTATTTTTCTTTGCGAAGCTCCCCGATAAGCTCATCCTTCTGGGCAACAACCTCGGCGGGGTTGACCCCTTCGGCCCGGGTGCGGATGCCGGCGAAGGGGTGGTGTCCCGCCTCGTAGAAGACCTCGGCCGCCCGCAGGAGGGCTTTGGAGGGGACGCACCCGACGTTGACGCAGGTGCCCCCTAAGGTGCCCTTCTCCACCATGAGCACCCGGCCGCCGAGCTCCACGGCCCGGATGGCGGCGGCAAAGGCGGCCGCCCCCGACCCGATTATGGCCAGGTCGTATTCGGCGTCGGACATGGGGGGCGGACCCCCCGGCTCGGCCGCAGCCAGCGGTTCGATGGGCCCCGGCCCGTAGCCGGCCCGGGCCACCGCCCGGGCCAGCCGGTCGAAGTCGAAGCCTTCGACCGGCACCCCGATAATGGCTTCGCCTCTGGGCCAGCTGACCCGGACCACCCGGGCCCCGGCGGCCTCCAGGGCCCGGGCGACCCGCCGCTCGCAGTCGACGCAACTCATGCCCCCAACCTGCATCCGAAAGAGCTTTTCGGCCATTTTAAACCTCCGGCCAGCTTTCCACCCGCCGGCGGGCCTCAGCAAAGGCTTCTTCCAGGCTCAACACCCGGACCCGCTCCCGAAGGGCCGGGGGCAGGCCGGAAAGCCACCGCTCAAGACTCGGCCGGTCGGGGAAGAGGTGAATAAAGGGGCACCGCTCCCGGGCGATCCGCTCGAAATCTTCGCTTTCGATGGGCAGGTCTGGGTAGGCCAGGACCCAGCCCGACGGCCAGGCATCGGGCCCTTCCGGGCCGATGGTGAGGCGCAGGGGCCCGTCGACCCCCGGCGGCCGGCCCACCACCTCAACCCGGCGTCCGGTAAGGAGCGGGTAAAGGAGGGCATCCATGGCGCACCGGACGTAGACGGCCTGACCGGTCTCCGGGTCCCGGACCTGATACGCCGTAGGCTCAGGGCTCTGGATGAACCGGAGCACGGTCTTGCGGGTTCGGACCATCATCTTAACGCCTCCTTCCTGGGACTCGCCCCGGGGGTCAGCCCCTGCCGCCGGCGGGCCTGCCGAACGGCCGCGGCCGCCGTCCGCAGCGAGCCCGCCAGGCCGGTGACCAGGGCAAAGGTCGCCGCCGGGGCCAGAAGGGTCTGCCGCTCGACGAAGAAGAGATAGACGGGGGGAAGGGCCATAACCAGCTCGGAATCCAGGTCCCAGAGGAGCCGGGTAAGGCCCGTCAGGAAGGCCACCGCCGCCAGGAGGCCGCTGCCGAGCTTGGCGAGCCGGCCGGGGGCCTGCCGGCAGGCCAGGAGGGCGGCGCCGGCGGCCAGGAAGGCCAGGGGGATTTCGAAAGCGGCCAGAAAATAGAGGCCGCCCACCCCGACGACGGCGAAGACGACGGAGCTAAAAAAACCGGCCAGGCCCGGGGCGCAGCAGGCCAGTCCCGCCAGGGCCGCGCCGACCGCCGGGCCGACGAACTGAAATACCCGCCCGATGCGCCTCATTGGAGGGCCGCCTCCACCGCCTGCCTGAGAATTTCATAGGGCGTCGGGACCTCATCCCGGTAGACGATGCGGCCCTGGGGGTCGATGACGATGGTGGTGTCCAGGGAGCGAACCCCGAGGGTGGTGACCACTTGGAGCTTACGGTCGATGGCCCACCGGTAATCGGGGGGCGGGTTGGTGCCTACCTGCCGGCGGAAGCGGTCCACATCGGCCGGGCTCTCGTCAAACTGGGCGTCCACGGCCAGAACCTCGAGGCCGCGGTCGTGGTACTCGGCGTAGAGCCTGGCCAGGGCCCGGGCCTCCGGGACACAACTCAGACACCAGCCGGCCATAAAGTAGACGACAACCACCCGACCCCGGTAATCCGAAAGCACAAAGCGTCCGCCGTCCAGGGTTTCAATGGCGAAATCGGGGGCGGGCGGTCCGTCTTTGACGGTCAGGGGGGAGGGGTTCGGCAGGGAAGGGACCCCGCCCCGGGCCGGGGACGACTGACCCCGGAGGTAGCCCATGGTGACGAAGACGGGGACGAGCACCAACAAAAGGCCGAGGCCGAAAACGATAAGGCCGACGGGACGACCGGCCATCTGGTCCTTCTTTTTCTTCACGACAGGCCTCCTATCCAAGATTTATATCACAGTATTGTGATTAACGCAAGAGGCTGGGGTGTAGGTGGGTCTGGCGCCGGCCCGGCTACCGTCGCCGACAGTAGCCGGGCCGGGTGGGGATTCTATCGGTCCTCGGCCTTCTAACGTCCGGCCGGCGGACCCTGTGGCTGTCCGGCCGGCCTTGACGCCGGTATTTCGCCTGCGTATAATAGGGCGGCAAACGGCAGCAAACGGTACCCACGGGGTGACGGTCCGGGTATATTCCCGGCTTTTTAGGGGACGGTTAGGCCCGCCGGATGCGGCCGGTTTAATCTCGGTCCGGCCGGTCTGACCGTCGGATCGACGGACAACAAAATACGGCGGAGGAAGGAGGACCAGGCGTGGTCAGGCTATCCAGGCGGCAGTTCCTCGGCTAGGGCCTCTCGGCCCCGGCGGCGTCGGGCCTTGCGGCCTGCGCCCCGGCAGGCGCGCCGGCACCGGCCCCCCAGCAGGCGGCCCAGACGGGTCAGGTGACCCCCTCCCCACCCACCCGACCGGTGGAGTTCGTCATCTCCACCAGCCCCGGGGGCGGCTCCGACATCTACGCCCGCTTTATCATCGGCATCATCGAAAAGCACAAGCTTTCCCCCCAGCCCTTTGTCCCCGTCAACAAGGCCGGTGGGGCCGGGGCCGAGGCGATGCAGTACGTGGCCTCGAAGCGGGCCGACCCCCACATTATCATGATTACCCTTAACAGCTTCATCACCACCCCCATGCTTCAGAAGCTGCCCTTTACGACCCGCAGTTTCACGCCCATCGCCCTGCTCGCCCTTGACCCCTTCTTTCTCTGGGTCTGGTCCGACTCAAACATTAAGACCCTGGACGATTTTCTTAAAGAGGCCCGCCAGCGGTCCATCACCGTGGGGGGCACCGGTTCCAAGCAGGAGGACGAAATCCTTTTTAAGCTCATCGAGCTCAGGGCCAACACCAAGCCCTTTAACTACGTGCCCTTCCGGGGCGGGGGTGAAGTGTGCACCGCCCTGGCCGGCAAGCAGGTGGAGGCGACGGTCAACAACCCGAGCGAGTGCGTCCAGTTTTACCCGGAGCGGACCCGGCCGCTGGCGGCGTTTCTGGACGAGCGCACCCCGGCCTACAAGGACCTGCCCACCGCCAGGGAGCTCGGCCTGCCCATCAGCTACGTCAACATGCGGGCCGTGGTGGGGGGCCCCCGAGCTCAGCCCGGCCCACCAGGCCTGGCATATCAACCTGATGAAGCAGGTTTATGAGACCCAGGACTGGCAGGATTTCGTTAAGCAAAACGCCCTGGAACCGAAGTTCCTGACCGGGAATGACTTCCAGAAGTTCCTGGACGACTTCGAGAAGCTTCACCGGGACATCATGACCCAGGCCGGCTGGGTCTGAAGGGAGGTCGGGAAAATGCGGCGGCTGCCCAGAACCCACCACTTAGAGCTGCTCGTCGGGGCGGCTTTCGTGGCCCTGGCCCTGGTGCTAATCCGGGAGTCGGTTCTGCTGGGGGCGGGCTGGGGGAGCGCCGGGCCCCAGCCGGGCCTCTTCCCCTTGCTTTCGGCCCTGGTTATGGGCTCGTCCGGACTCCTGGTCTGCGCCCAGGCCGCCAACCACGGCTCCGAAAGCTCCCCCTTCGCCGAACGGTCCGAGCTCTTGGAGGTTGTCAAGGTGGCCGCCCCAATGGTGGCGGCGGTGGTGCTGCTCCCGTACCTGGGGTTTTACATGGTGACGGCCCTTTACCTGGGGCTTTTCGCCGTCTGGTACGGCCGAATGCCCTGGTACCTCGTCCTGCCCCTAGGCATCGCGGTGGCGGTGGTTGCTTTTTACGCGTTTGAGCAGGGCTTTAAGGTCTTACTTCCCAAGAGCATCTTTTACGGCTACTTCCTACCATTTTTTTAAAGCGAGGAGTCGGCGATGGACCCGATAAGCGGCCTGGGCCTGGGCTTCAGCCAGGTTTTTCAGCCTTACAACCTAGCTTTTCTTTTCCTTGGGGTGGTCCTCGGCCTCGTCATCGGGGTTCTGCCCGGCCTTGGGGGCACCAGCGGGGTTGCGATTCTTCTGCCCTTGACCCTTTTCATTCACCCCAACGCCGCCATTATGATGCTGGCGGGCCTTTACTGGGGCGCCCTCTACGGGGGCGTAATCACCTCGATCCTCTTCAACATTCCGGGCGAGCCCTGGTCGGCGGTCCTGGTCTTTGACGGCCACCCCCTGGCCAAAGCCGGCCGGGCCGGCCTGGCCCTGACCACCGCCTTCGTCTCTTCCCTCTTTGCGGCCTTTGTGTCCAACCTCCTCTTTACTTTCTTTGCAGTTCCCCTGGCCGAATTTGCCCTCGGGTTCGGGCCGCCCGAGATTTTCGCCATTATGCTGATGGCCTTCGCCACCTTTGTGGGCATCGGGGAGGGCGCTTCACCCCTCAAAACCCTCATTATGATTGCCCTCGGCTTTCTCCTTGGGGCGGTGGGCCTTGACCTGGTGACCGGCCAGCCCCGCCTCACCTTCGGGACCATCACCCTGCTGACGGGGTTTAACTTCGTGCCCATCACCATCGGCCTTTTCGGCATCGCCGAACTGCTGGTCTCGGCCGAGGAGCAGGCCCGGGAAAAGCTCGAGGAGATAAAGGCCCGGCTCGGCTGGCACGACCTGGTGGCGGCCGTCAGGGAGGTCGGCCGGCGACTCTGGCTGCTGATTGCGGCCACCCTGATGGGCTTCTGGGTCGGGGTGATGCCGGGCACCGGGGCCACCCCGGCCGCGTTCATGGGGTATGGTTTGGCCCGCCAGTATTCCCGCAGCCCCGAGCGATTCGGCAAGGGGGCCGTCGAAGGGGTAATGGCCCCCCAGGCGGCCGCCGACGCCGCCGGCATCGGTTCGCTGCTCCCGATGGTTACCCTGGGGGTTCCCGGTTCGCCCACCGCCGCGGTGATCATGGCCGGCCTCTTTATGTGGGGCCTCATCCCCGGGCCGAAGCTCTTTCAGGAGCGGCCCGATTTCGTCTGGGGCCTGGTGGGAAGTCTCTACGTCGGCCACCTGGTCGGGTTTGGGCTGTGCATTCTGGCCACGCCCCTACTGGCGGCCATTATGCGGGTGCCTTACGCACTGCTGACGCCGTTTATCGTGATGATAAGTATTCTCGGGGCGTACGCGGTGAACAATTCCCTCTTCGACGTCTGGATTGTGCTGATTTTCGGCCTGGTCGGTTATGTTCTGCGCAAGCTCAAATACCCGGCGGCGCCCCTGATCGTGGCCCTCGTCCTGGGCGACCCCACCGAATCGGCCTTCCGCCAGACCCTGATAATGGGGCACGGGTGGCCGGCCATCCTCTTCACCCGGCCGATTTCGGGGCCGCTGATGGGGGTGGCCATCCTGCTCTTTTTCCTGCCCCTCATTCGGGTGGTGCTTACCCGCCGCCGGGCGCAGGTTCAGCAGGCTTGATCAGGACTCGGCGGACTCGTCTTCCCGGCGGCGTTGCTGAAGGCTCCGCAGAAACTCTTCCAGGTCCTTCAGCAGGGCCTCTTTGCTGGGAAGTTCGCCGGGGGCCTCTTCGGTTGCGGGGGTTTCGGCCGGCGGTGTGACGCCCTCTTTTTCTTCCAGGGCCCGGACGTAGGCGGCCATCTCGGGGTTCTGAGCGATGGCCTCGTCCACCTGCCGGACAAACCGCTGGGCCGCAATCTCCAGCTCCCACAGGTCGAGGTGAACCCCCAAGAAGTTGCGCACCGCCGAGAGGATGCCCAGGACGACCTTGGGGTTGGCGGCCGTTGCCAGGTAGTGGGGGACGTTGCCCCAGATGCTGGCGGCGGGAATCCGGTTTCGGGTGAAGGCCTCGTGCAGGACCGAATGGATGCCCGTGGGCCCCTCGTACTGGGAGCGGCGGACCCCGACGGATTCGAGGCGTTCGAGCACCTGGGGACTGTTGGCCGTTCCGGTCAGGCGAACGGGCCCGGTGTGGGGCACATCGGCCAGGAGGCCCCCGAGGGTGAGGACAAACCGGACGTTGCAGGTTCGGACGACGTGAAGGACCGCGTCGGCGAAGGCCCGCCAGCGGAGGTTAGGTTCGACCCCGACCAGGATGACCGCGTCCTGCCCGGGGATAGGGTTTCGGGCCGCGTAGAAGTCGTTGGTCGGCCAGTGGACCTCCCGCCGGTAGGGTCCGACCTGGCGCACCATGGGTCGGACCAGGGTGAACACGTAGAAGGGCTCGGGGTCGATGGTTGCGAACCGGCGGGCCGACCAGTGCCGGACCAGGAATCGGGCGGCGGTGGTGGCCACCTCGGCGGCGTCCGGCCAGCCGGCGAAAGCCGCAATTAAAACGGACTCCCCAAGTTCGGGGGGCTCAAAGAGGGTGAAATACTCGACGACCTCCATCCCCAGTCCATTATCCCCCGCCCAACGGCCACTGTCAATAGGCCCTGTCTCCAGTTCCAAGAGATCACAGTAGCCATGCATGGGCCCAGGCGCGGCGATGCTTGTCGAAATCCAACCCGATGGCCTCGGCTAGCTTGCCCACGGTGAGACGGCGCCCGAGAACAGCCTGCTGCTTGAGCAGCCTGATGGCCTGGTCTCGGAAGCCAGCCAACTTGCCATCGCGCAGAGCCAGCATCACCAGAGCGTGGGCGAGAGCCACAATCCAGAGCAACCGGTCGATGGCATCGAAGGACCGGACCAGGAAGCGATCTTCTCCCCAGCCGTGCATCGTTTCGAAACCGGTCTCTATGGCCCAGCGTTGCCCATACACACGGGCGATCCCCCTGGCGTCAGCCAGGCTCTGGACCGGCAACGTTGTGGCCAGGACCAGGGAGTCCAGCCCCTCTTCCACCGGGACCAACTCCAGGAAGTTCACCGTAGCCTCCGGGTAGTCGGCCTTGCGTCCGGACCGACTGAAGCGGATGGTCGCCCTGACCTTCCGCACCTGACAACGAAGCCGGCCCTCATCCCCGCCATCCCAGATCACCTCGCCCAGATAGGGCTGCCTCTCCAACAGTTCGGCCAGCAGGA
>DAOTYJ010000006.1:0-22813 GCA_034434875.1 Dehalococcoidia bacterium
GCGGGGTGGCCGTGGCCAGCTACGATTCGGTGGCCACCATGGAAGGGGGCGAAAAGATCATCAAAACCGCCCTGGACAATTTCGGCCGCATCGACATCCTGGTCTGCTGCGCCGGCATCCTCCGGGACCGGATGATCTTCAACATGACCGAAGAGGAGTGGGATGAAGTTATTCAGGTCCACCTTAAGGGCCACTTCACCGTGATGAAGCCGGCCTCGGTCCTGATGCGCCAGCAGCGCTACGGCCGAATAATTACGTTCACGTCGACCAGCGGCCTTATCGGCAACGCCGGCCAGGCCAATTACGGGGCGGCCAAGGCCGGGATCGCCGGCCTCACCCGGGTGGCCGCCCTGGACCTGGGCCGCTACGGGGTGACCGTAAACAGCATCGCCCCGGCCGCCAACACCCGGATGACGGCCACCATCCCCGACCGGGCCCGCCAGCTCCGCCAGCAGATGGGCACCGGGGCCTCGGCCCTCCTCGGGGAGGGGGACCACCCGGCCCTGACCCGGCGGGAACCCGACGACATCGCCCCGATGGTCGTCTACCTGGCCAGCGAGGAAGCCGGCTGGATCAACGGCCAGGTATTCTTCGTAAGCGGCGGGCTCATTGCCCTGGTCGCCCAGCCCAGGCCCGCCCGCACCATTTTCAAGCCGGGCCGGTGGACCATCGACGAACTGCGAACCTTTGTGCCGGCCAGGCTCTTTGAGCCGGGCTTTGTTTCGCCCGGCCTGCCCAGACCGGAGGCGCAGCAGGCAGCCCCCCAGGCCGGCGGTCAGCCGGCGGCCGGGCCGTCCCCGGGCGGCTAGACCCGCCCGTTTGCCCGCCCCGGGTCTGGGGGGTCGGGCCGGGGGAGGTGTTTAGTTTCATGGTGGAGATGGTGGTGGAGGGAGTCGGAACCACGTTAGAGGGCACGGGCTATGTCGTTACCCTGCGGGAAAAAGGCGGCCACGCCCGATTCCCCATCGCCGTGGGGTTTGCCGAGGCCCGGGCCATAAAGACGGCCCTGCGCCGGGACCCCTGGCCCCAGCCCCACGACCTCATCCTCGCCCTGCTTAAAAGCTTCGACGCCGTCCTTACCCAGGTGGAGATCCGGACCCTCGCCGGGGGGGTGTGCCAGGCCTATCTTTGCATCTACTGGAAGGGCCGCTGGGTGGAGGTCGGCTGTCGCCCCAGCGACGGCATCGCGCTGGCCGTCCGGGCAGGCTGCCCCATTATGGCTGCCGAGGACGTCCTGGCCAAGGCCGGCTGGGTCCTTTCCGGCATCGGCTCCGCCCGGCCGGCCCCGCCGGCCGACGACGAATCCCTGGCCCTCTTCCGGGATTTTATCAACTCCTTAAAGTTCGACGACCCCGACCGTCCCGCCCGGCCATAGGGGCCGGCCCTTAAACCCGGCGCTTAAGGGCCTCCTGAATGCGCCGCCTGGCCTCCCGTTCGGCCTCGTCCCGCCGCTTGTCGTAGGCCTTCTTGCCCCGGCCCAGGCCGATTTCGACCTTTATCTTGTTATCTTTCTCGTAAAGCCTTAACGGGATGCAGGTGTAGCCCTTCTGGGCGAGCTTGCCGATTATATAGTCGATCTCGTCCTTGTGAAGAAGTAGTTTCCGGGGCCGCTCCGGCTCGTGGCCGAAGGGGCCCGCCGGCTGCCAGGGCGAAATGTGGGCGTTCCAGAGGTAAAGCTCCCCGTCGATGGGCCGGACGTAGGCCTCCCGCAGGTTCACCCGCCCCGCCCGGATGGACTTCACCTCGCTCCCCGTAAGGGCCAGGCCGGCCTCAAAGGTCTCTTCGATGTCGTAATCGTAGTGGGCCCGCCGGTTTACGGCGAAAACCCGCCCGATGCCCGTCTTCCCGGCCATTATTTGACCGCCTTAAGAAACTCCACCAGCAGCCGGTTGAAGGCCTCCGCCGATTCCTCCTGGGTCATGTGCCGGCCGAGCAAGATCTCCAGCCGGGCACCGGGAATGTTGGCCGCAATCTCTTTCGCCATGGCCGGGGGCGTCCCCGGGTCGTCTTCCCCGACGATGACGAGGGTGGGGACCCTTATCGACCCGAGCCGGGAGGTCAGGTCGAGCTGGGCGATGGCCCGGGCCGCGGCGGCGTAGGCCCTCGGGTCGTTGGCCAGCAGCATCTGGCGGTATTTTTCCACCACCTCGGGGTGGGCCTGGTGAAACCCCGGGCTGAACCACCGCTCCAGGGTGGCCTCCACCAAAGGCCCCATCCCCTGGGTTTCGGCAACCCTCGCCCGCTCTTCAAACTGCCGGCGGCTCTCAGGAGGATACCGGCTGGAGGTATCGGCCAGGACCAGGGATTTCACCCGCTCCGGGTAGCTCAGGGCGAAGGTCTGGGCGATCATTCCGCCCATGGAAAGGCCCACCAGGTGGGCGGCCGCAATCCCCAGGGCATCCAGCAGGGCCGCCAGGTCCCGGGCGAAAAGCTCCAGGGAGTAGGGTCCTGGCGGCTTATCGGTCTGGCCGTGGCCCCGGACATCGTAGCGGAGGACCCGGAAATGGGGCTTAAGCGCCTCCACCTGCCGGTCCCACATCCGGTGGTCGGTCCCCAGGGCATGAATCAGGACGACCACCTGGTCTCCTTCGCCCGTCAGTTGGTAAAAGCACCGAATACCGTTCACTTCGACAAACATGCGCGGCTCCTTAAAAGGCAGCCTGTGGGGGATCCTGTCCCCGGTAAGTTTACCAGACGGGGGCCAGGACCCGGTAAACGTGGGCGTAAAACTTTCCCAGCTCCCGGCCGAAGGTGATGGGGTCGACGGCCTTGGTTGGCTGAACGTGCTCGAAGAATTCAAATTCGGTGTAAACCAGCCGGTCCGGATACGGGAATTCCCGGACCAGCCGGCGGGCCTGGGCCACCGGGATGTTGTTGTCGTCCCGGTCGTGCATGACGTAGACCCGGGCCCGGATGCGCCCCAGCTTCCCCTTCGGGGAGAGCAGGTCGACCTCCCGCCGGACGGCCTCGGGGAGTTGGGCGACCAGCCGGCGGGCGGTGGGGAGGTCCGGGGCGGCCGCCAGCTGGTCCGCCACCGGGCCGGCCCCGGCCGCCCGGGCCCGTTCCAGAAGCTGGCCGAAGATCTTGCGGGTGAGGGGACTGGGCGTCCACGGCACCACCTTTCCGTCGGCCTCGAACTGGCGGGAGGCGATCTGGGCCAGAAGTTCCTCCCCGTCGTAGTAGGGCGTAAGGGCGTTGACGAAGGCCACCCGGTCGGCGATGCGGGGGTCCGAGGCGGCCAGCAGGGCGAGGGCCGCCCCGACGCAGAAGCCGGCAAACCCGACCCGCTCGGGGTCCACCGCCGGGTGGCGGGCCACCACCTCGAAGGCGTCCACCAGCCCCGCCACTTCCTCGGGCAGGACCTGCTCGGCCACCAGGTGGGGCGACTCCAGGACGGCCAGAACCAGGCCGGTCCGGGCCAGGCCCTCGGCGACCTGGACCACCCGCGGGTCCCGGCTGGCCAGGGGCGCCACCCCGAGGAAAAATAGGACGGCCGGATACCGGCCCGGGTCCGGCGGCCGGTAAAGGTCGATGCGGCCGGTGGCCGAGGGGTAGCTGAACGTAAGCTCCTCCCGGGCCGGGGCGGGACTGAGGAGGTCCAGGGGCCGGAACTGGTTTCCGGGAAAGAGGTGGGGCAAAAGCAGGGCCGTCTTTACGGCCGCCCGTCCGGGGGGCCAGGCCGCGCCGGCCGCCCCCACCAGCACCCCCAGGAGCAGGAGCAGAAGGCCGGCCCTTCGCATCAGTGGGGGAGGATGCCCCCGTCCACCACCACCGTCTGCCCGGTGATGTACCGGGCCTCATCGCTGGCCAGAAAGAGGACCACGGCCGCCACCTCCTCCGGGGTGCCCACCCGGCCGAGGGGGACGAGCCGGGCGAAACGCTCCCGGACCTCGGCCGGCATGGGGGTGGGCTTCGAATCGATTATACCCGGGGCCACCCCGTTCACCCGCACCTTCGGGGCCCACTCCAGGGCAAGCCGGCGGGTGAGCATGACCACCCCGGCCTTGGACGCCCCGTAGGCGGCCGAAATCTCATAGCCGGGCCGGGGGTGAAGGCCGCCCCCGGAAGCCAGGTTGACGATCACCCCCCCTTCGGGTTGGGCCAGCATCAGCCGGGCGGCCGCCTGGCAGCAGAAAAACACGGCCGAAAGGTTGACCCCCAGGACGTGGCCCCACTCCTCGGCCGAAAGCTCCAGGGCCGGGGTTCGGGTGAAGACGGCGGCGTTGTTGACTAGGATGTCTAGGCCCCCAAAGCGGGCGGCGACCCCGGCGAAGAGGGCCTCCACCTGGGAACGGTCGGCCAGGTCGGCCCGAAAGAGCTCGGCCTCGCCCCCGAGCCCCCGGATGGCCCCGGCCACCTCCCGGGCCCCCGCCTCCGACCGGTTGTAATGGACCCCGACCCGGACCCCCTGTTCGGCCAGGGCCAGGGCGACGGCCCGCCCGATGCCCCGCCCCGCCCCCGTCACCAGGGCAATCCGGCCCCGCAGGGAAGGGTAAACCGCCATTCCGGATGAGTCTACGCCGCGGCCGGGAGCGGCCGCAACGGCCGGCACCCCCCCACCCTTGACGGGTGCGGGCCGGCGGCCCAATATTAAAGCCGGTGTCAGCCGTGCCGACCGAAAACGACCGGGCCATCAAACTCGGCCGCCCGTCCTACGTCTGGGGCTTCGGCCAGGAGCGGCGCTTTAAGCTCATCGCCGCGGCCGCGCCCCCGGCCGGGGCCCGGGTCCTGGATATCGGCTGCGGCATCGGGGCCTTCCTCGGCCGGTTCCAGAAGGCCGCGGCCGAGGCCTTCGGTCTGGAGGTGGACCGGGCGCGGGCGGTTCTGGCCGGCCGGGTGGTTCCGGCCGTGGTCCAGGGGGTGGGGGAGCACCTGCCCTTTAAGGCCGGGGTTTTCGACCTGGTCCTCCTCCACGAGGTCTTAGAGCACGTGGACGACGACCGGCAGGTCCTGGCCGAGGCCTGGCGGGTTCTCCGGCCGGGGGGACGGCTGGTGATTTTCGTTCCGAACCGGCTCTGGCCCTTCGAAACCCACGGCATCTTCTGGCGGGGCAGATATTACTTTGGCAACTACCCCTTTGTTAATTACCTGCCCGACCCCCTCCGCAACCGCCTGGCGCCCCACGTCCGGGTCTACACCCGGGGCGGCCTTCGCCGGCTGCTGGCCGGCCTCCCCGGCCGGGTGGTCGCCCACCGGGGGGTCTTTCCCGGGTTTGATAAGGTCGCCCGCCGAAGCCGGCTCCTGGCCGGCCTGCTTCGGCTTCTCCTTTACGCCCTGGAGCACACCCCGGCCCACCGGTTCGGCCTCTCCCACTTTGTCGTTTTCGTCAAGGACCCGGGAACTGAGCCGGGGCCTTCCGGTCCTCGGGGCTGAAGCGGCCGGGCGATTCGGCCTTTCGTTCACCATTTTGCAGCCCCAAAACCTTCGGGACGGCCGGTATGGCGGGAAGGTGGGGCAACCGGCGGCCCCGGCGGGCCGCCGAAGGTGGCCGAACCCGGCGATGGTTCACGGCCTTTACCAATTTCTGGCGAAGTTTTTACCGAATTTTTACCTGTTTCCGCCCGGGGGCCGTTAAGCTCAAGGGGCTGACCCCGGGGAACGGGGTTACGGCCAGGCTTCCGTGATACTCGGATGGGAGGGGAAGAGGATGCCGGAACGTCAAACCCAAATCAGCGGCCACACCGGGCAGGTTGCCCCCAAAAGCGGCGAATACCGCTGCGAGGAACATCCCGAGCAAACCATCACCCTGGACGAGAATGAACGCTTTCCGCCGTGCCCCTCGGGCCGGCACGGCGCCAACTGGATTTTAGTCACCCAGCGCGGCCGGAAGTAACACCCGGTCGACCACGAAGGTTTTTGCGGCCGTAACCCCGTTCCACCGGGGGCCTACAGGTAGTTTTCTACCTCGGCCCGAACCCGTCCGATGAACTCCTCGACGGGCATCGGGCCCAGGTTCTCCCCCGTCCGGAGGCGGACGGCCACCGTCTTCCCTTCGACCTCCCGGTCGCCAACGACGAGCATGTAGGGTATCTTCTGAAGCTGGGCATCCCGAATCTTCTGGTTCATCCGGTCGGGGCGGTCGTCGGTCTCGACCCGAAGCCCCGCCGCCCGGAGCCGGCCCTCGACCTGGTAGGCATACTCCAGGTGGCGGTCCGTTATCGGGATGACGACGGCCTGGACGGGGGCCAGCCAGACGGGGAAAGCCCCGGCGTAGTGCTCGATGAGGATTCCGAAGAACCGTTCCATCGAGCCCAGGAGGGCCCGGTGAATCATGATGGGCCGGTGCTCCCGGCCGTCGGGGCCGGTGTACTTCAGGTCGAACCGCTCCGGCAGGTTGAAGTCCAGCTGGACGGTGGTGCACTGCCAGGCCCGGCCGATGGCGTCCCGGAACCAGAGGTCCACCTTCGGCCCGTAGAAGGCCCCGCCCCCCTCGTCTATCTTGAAGTCAAGGCCCCGGTCCCGGAGGGCCTGTTTGAGGGCCTCGGTGGCCCGGTCCCAGTCCTCCACCCGCCCGACGAACTTTTCCGGCCGGGTCGCCAGGTAGACTTCGAACTCCTTGAACCCGAAGGCCTCCCACAGGCGGAAGTTAAGGTCGAGGACCCCGATAATCTCGGCCTCGATCTGGTCGGGGCGGCAGAAGATGTGGGCGTCGTCCTGGGTGAATCCCCGCACCCGCAAAAGGCCGTGGAGCACCCCGGACCGCTCGTACCGGTAGACCGTGCCCAGCTCCCCCAGCCGGATGGGAAGCTCCCGGTAAGACCTCACCCGGCTCTTGTAGATATAAATGTGGAAGGGGCAGTTCATCGGCTTAAGGTAGTATTTCTGGCCCTCCACCTCGATGGGCTCGTACATGTTCTCCCGGTAGGTCTCCAGGTGGCCGCTGATTTCCCAGAGCCGGGCCCGGCCGATGTGGGGGGTGTAGACCAGCTCATAGCCGGCCTCCCGGTGGAGGCGCCGCCAGAGGTCCTCGACCAGCTGCCGGATCCGGCCCCCCTTGGGGTGCCAGAGAATGAGGCCGGCCCCGACCTCCTCGTGGTGGATGCTGAAGAGGTCCAGCTCCCGCCCGAGCCGCCGGTGGTCCCGGCGGGCGGCCTCCTCCAGCCGCTTAAGGTAAGCCTGAAGCTCTTCTTCGGTCTCAAAGGCCGTGCCGTAAATGCGCTGGAGCATCGGCCGGCGCTCGTCCCCCCGCCAGTAAGCCCCGGCGACGCTCAGCAACTTAAAGGCCCGGATCTTGCCGGTGGATTCCACGTGGGGGCCCCGGCAGAGGTCCACGAACTTGCCGTGGCGGTAGATGCTGACCTTCTCGTCCGGGATCTCCGCCAGGATCTCGAGCTTATACGGCTGGTTGGCAAATAGTCGGCGGGCCTCTTCCTTGGAGACCTCCCCCCGGACGAAGGGGTAATCGGCGGCGATGATTTCCCGCATCCTGGCCTCGATCCGCCCCAGGTCCTCGGGGGTGAGGGGCCGGGGCAGCTCGAAGTCGTAGTAAAAACCGTCTTCAATGGGCGGGCCGATGGCCAGTTTCGCCTCCGGGAAAAGCTCCAGGACCGCATCGGCCATCACGTGGGCGGCCGAGTGCCGCAAAGGGTCCAGCGGCGACCTGACCTTGACTTCGCCCGTCATTTCGCCCATGGCAAGTTACCCTCCCGTAAAAAATTTTTCGCCTCTGCCCTTGGGGCGAGAGGCGACACCCGCGGTTCCACCCAAGTTCTTCCGGCCCAGGGCCGGAAGCCCTCCTTCGGGGCCGCTAACGGGGCCCCCGCCGGCCGAGCCTACTCCCGGGGGCGGTTTCGGTCGGCGGCTCCGAGGCGGTTTTCACCGGGGTGAGGCCGGGGCGTTTACAGCCCGGGACGCCCCGTCTCTGGAGCCATCCCGCCGGCTACTCGTCCTCTTCGCGGCCTTTGACGGCCGTGTATAATTAAAAGACCTGCCTGGATGGCAGGGTGGGCGGCAGAGGACTCGAACCTCTGACCTCAGCGATGTCAACGCTGCGCTCTAACCGGCTGAGCTAGCCGCCCGCTCCAAAAAGATGATAAATACCCGAAACCTACAAAGTCAAGGGGGAGGTTGTGCGAGGTGACCGGGAGGAGGACTAATCGGTCTTCGGCCTTTGCCTGGGACGACCCTGGGGCCGGGCAGGCCGAGGGATCGAACCCCGAGGAGGCGCCGGCCGGCGACGAACCCTCGGATATCGTCGGCGCTTACCTGCGGGATATATCCCGGCTGAGGCTCCTTACCCCCGAAGAGGAGCAGACCCTCGGCCGCCTCATCAGCGAGGCCCAGGAGGCCGGGCAGAAGCTGGCCTCGGGCCGGTTCGACCCCGAAGAGCGGGCGGGGCTGGAGGCGGCGGTGGCCCGGGGGGCGGAGGCCCGCCGGCAGCTGCTTGAGGCGAACCTGCGGCTGGTGGTAAGCATCGCCAAGCGCTACGTCGGCCACGGCCTTCCCCTCCCCGACCTGATTCAGGAGGGCACCATCGGCCTTACCCGGGCCATCGAAAAGTTCGACTACCGGCGGGGCTTTAAGTTCAGCACCTACGCCACCTGGTGGGTCCGGCAGGCGATAAGCCGGGCCCTGGCCGACCAGGGCCGCACCATCCGCCTCCCCATCCACGTGGTCGAGGATGTAAGCCGGCTTCGGCGCAAGCGGCTGGAGCTTTCCCAGACCCTGGGCCGGGAGCCCACCAACGCGGAGGTGGCCCAGGCCCTGGACCTGCCCGCCGAGCGGGTGGACGAGCTGGTTCAGGCGATGACCCAGCCGGTGTCCCTCGAGGCCCAGGTCGGGGACGACGAAGGGGCCACCCTGGCCGACCTGATCCAGGACCCGAACAGCGTCGAGCCGACCGATGCCATGGCCAACACCTTCTTGCGCCAGCAGCTGGAGGAGATCCTGACTCAGCTTGGGCCCCGGGAACAGCTGGTGCTGCGCCTGCGCTACGGCCTGGACGGGGGCGGCGGGATGACCCTCGAAGAGGTGAGCCGGGTGCTCAACACGACCCGGGAGCGGGCCCGTCAGATCGAAAGCCGGGCCCTGCGGAAGTTGCGGGACCCGAAGCTCAAACAAACTTTCGAAGACTGCTGAAGGGCCTTCCGGCCGCCGGCTACGCCGGGCAGGGGCAACGTTTAAGGACCGGCGACAACGGCGCCGCCGATAAAGGCCAGGACTTTCCTTTCCCGGCACAGCCTTTCGGCTTCGGGTCCGGTCTCACGGCCGGCTACGGCCGCCAGGGCCGGGACCCTTTCTTCGGCCAAGCCCGGCCGGCGGCCGACCTCCTCAAGGCCCGCCGCCAGGCCGTCCACCCTCGGCCTGAGCTCAAGCTGGGCCTGGGCCAGGGTAAGGATTTTTAGTTTTCTTCTAAGAGTTCGAGGAGCTGGCGGGTTATCATGGCCGTGGCCCCGAAGATCCGGTGACCCCGGTAATAATAAGTTGGGGCGAGAATCCACTCCCCCCGGACCTGGCGGGGTTCTAAGACCACGTTTTCCGGCCTGAAAAGCTCCTCCAGGGGGACCTCGATAATTTCGGCCACCTCCGTCGGGTTGGGCCGGAAGGGGTAGGGGCCGTCCACCACCCCCACCACCGGGGTGACGATAAAGTTGCTCCGGGTTATGATTTCGTCCAGCTCCCCCAGCACCTCCACATCGGCCGGGTTTACCCCGATCTCCTCCCAGGTCTCCCGCAGGGCGGTCCAAACCGGGTCGGAATCCCCCGCCTCGCAGGCCCCGCCCGGGAACGAGACCTCCCCCTTATGGTGCAGGACCTGGTCGGTGCGCCGGGTATAAACCAGCCTGGGCCCGTCCGGGTGCCGGACGATGAGGACCAGGACGGCCGCCCGGGCGTAGCCGGCTTCGGGGCCCGCAAACCGGGCCGGGGGCCGGTGCCGCAACGCCTCGGCCAGCTTCCCCAGGGGGGCCGGCCGCAGGGTCATCCCGGAACGAGCCCCTCCCCCCGGAAGACCTTCCGGGCCTCCTCAAAGGTGAGGTCCGGGGGCGGGATGATAACGTCCGAGGGTACCACCTCGTCGGCCGGCACCCGCTCGCCCCGGCTCCGGACCCACTCGATGAGCTCCCGGAAGCGGGTGTAAAAACCGGCTTCGTCCCGGGCCTCCACCAGCCGCACCAGCTCGTTGTCCAGCTCGTTAAGATGCCTGGCGGCGTCGGCGTTGAGCCGATACTGACCTTCCCCGGAAATTCGGACGATCAACCCTCACCCTCCTTAAGGGCCGGCCGCTGGCCGGGCTGAAGTTCGGCTTTGAGGCGGGCCAGCTCCGCCTCCACCCCCGCCTGGAGCTGGGCCTGCCCCAGCTCCCGCTCCAGGACGTCCCGGCCCGTCAGGTAATCGGGCAGGGCCCCCACCGCCAGCAGCTCGTCAATGGCCTCGGCCCGGGCCTTAAGGCGGGCCGTCTTCTCCTCGGCCCGCTCGATGGCCAGGCCCACGTCGGCCAGCTCCTCGGAAAGGCCCGTGATGGCCTCGTTGATCCGGGCCTGGGCCTCGGCGGCGCTGTACTGGGCCTTGATGATCTCCTTGCGGGTCCGGAAGGCCTCCACCCTCTGCCGCAGCCGCTGTTCGGCCTCGATGAGCCGGTTCTGCTGTTCGGCCAGGTCCCGAACCTGGGCCTCCAGGGCGGCGACCTGCTGCTGGGCGAAGACCTTCCGCTCCAGGGCGAGCCGGGCCAGGTCTTCCCGGCCGGCCTGAAGGGCCTGGCGGGCCTGCTCGTCCAGCCGGCTAAGCTGGTTTTCCAGGCTGGCCAGCTGGGCCTCCAGGCGGCGCTTGGCAGCTACCACGTTCACCATGTTCATTCGGACCTTCTGCAGAAGCTCCAACTGCCGCTGGTAGGCGTACTCGAGGGTTTCTTCCGGATTCTCGGCCCCGGAGAGCAGGGCGCTTATCTTCGCCCGGAGGATGGTCATCATCTGTCCGAAAAGGCTCATCTTTTCCCTCCCTTATCCGGCCGGCTTGGAACCCATCCGCCTTTAGGCATTATACGCCATCCGACGCCGGCCGCGGCGAATGCCGTATAATCCCTAAAGGCTATCCCGCGCCGAGGAGTCGGAGGTGAACCACTGGCAGGAGCTTGAGCGCCGCTATTACCTTCAGGTGGCCCGCCGCCTACCGGTGACCCTGGTTCGGGGCCAGGGGGCCCGGGTCTGGGACGACAGCGGCAAGGGGTATTTAGATTTCGTCGCCGGCTGGGCCGTCAACAACCTGGGCCACTGCCACCCGGCCGTGGTCGAGGCCATCACCGAGCAGGCCCGAACCCTCATCCACACCTCCAACCAGTTTTACACGATACCCCAGATTAAGCTGGCCCAGCTTCTGGTGGAGAATTCGGCCTTTGACCGGGTCTTTTTCTGCAACAGCGGGGCCGAGGCCAACGAGGGGGCGGTCAAGCTCGCCCGGAAATACGGCCGGCTCCGGCGCAACGGCGCCTACGAGGTGGTCACCACCCTGAATTCCTTCCACGGCCGGACCCTGGCCATGGTGGCGGCCACGGGCAAGCCCCACTACCAGGAGCCCTTTAAACCCCTGCCTCCCGGCTTTGTGAACGTGCCCTTTAACTCCCTGGAGGCCATTCAGGCGGCCACCAACGAGCGGACCTGCGCCGTGATGCTGGAGCTGATCCAGGGGGAGGGGGGCGTTTACGAGGCCGACCCCGAATACGTCCGGGGGGTGAGCCGCTGGTGCCGGGAAAACGGCCTGCTCTTCATCGTCGACGAGGTTCAGACCGGCATCGGCCGGACGGGCACCCTTTTCGCCTACCAGCAGTACGGGGTCGAGCCCGACGTGATGACCCTGGCCAAGGGGCTGGGGGGCGGGGTGCCCATCGGGGCCTTGCTGGTAAAAGAAGCGGCGGCGGTTCTGGAGCCCGGCGACCACGGCTCCACCTTCGGGGGAAACCCCCTCGCCTGCGCCGCCGGCTTTGCAACCCTGAAATACGTCATCGAAAATAACGTCCCCGAAAACGCCGCCCGGGTCGGCGCCTACCTGAAGGCCCGGCTCAACGAGCTCCGGTCCCGCTACGAGTGGGTGACGGAGGTCCGGGGCCGGGGCCTGCTCCTGGCCGTGCAGTTCGACCGGGATATCTCGGAGCGGGTGGTTCTGGGCTGTCTGGAGGCCGGCCTGCTGGTGAACGGCGTCACCCCCTCGGCCGTCCGGCTGATGCCCCCCCTCATCATCACCGAGGCCGAGGCCGACGAGGCCGTCGCCATCCTCGACTCGGTCCTGGCCCGGGTGGGCCGGGAGGCCGGGGGCTAGGCCGGCCAAAGATATTTTGCGAGGAAAGTAGCCATGGCGGGGAAGGTTGTTCTGGCCTACAGCGGCGGACTGGACACGTCGGTGGCCATCCGCTGGATTCAGGAAAAATACGGCCTGGACGTCGTCGCCCTGACGGTGGATGTGGGCAACGAGAAGGACCTTAAGGCTGTCCAGGAAAAGGCCCTGCGCATCGGGGCGGTTAAGGCCCTGGTGGTCGACGCCAAGGAGTTGTTCGTTAAATACTTTGTCTTTCCGGCCCTCCAGGCTAACGCCCTTTACCAGGGCAAATATCCCCTGGCCACGGCCCTGGCCCGGCCCCTCATCGTGAAGCTTCTGGTGGATGTGGCCCGGGAAGAGGGGGCGGTGGCGGTCGCCCACGGCTGCACGGGCAAGGGCAACGACCAGGTCCGCTTCGACGTGGGGATCATGACCCTGGCCCCTGATTTAAAGATCATCGCCCCCGTCCGGGAGTGGCGGATGACCCGGGACGAGGAGATCGAGTATGCCGCCCGCCACGGAATTCCCGTCCCGGCCACCATCGAAAGCCCCTATTCCGTGGACCAAAACCTCTGGGGCCGCAGCATCGAGGCCGGCGTCCTGGAGGACCCCTGGGCCGAGCCCCCCGAGGAGGTCTTCGCCTGGACCCGCAACCCCGCCGACGCCCCCGACGAGCCGGCTTACTTAGAGATTGAGTTCGAGCGGGGCATTCCCGTCGCCTTGGACGGGGAGCCCCTGGACGGGGTGACCCTCATCGACCGGCTCAACCGCATCGCCGGGGAGCACGGCATCGGCCGCATCGACCACATCGAGGACCGGGTGGTGGGGATCAAGTCCCGGGAGGTCTACGAGGCCCCGGCGGCCACGGTGCTCATCACCGCCCACCAGGACCTGGAGCAGATTACTTTAAGCAAAGACCAGCTGCGCTTTAAGGCCCTGGTAAGCCAGGCCTACGCCGAGATGGTCTACAACGGCCTCTGGTACAGCGCCTTCCACCAGGACCTGGCCGCCTACATTCAGTCGTCCCAGCGGTTCGTCAACGGCACCGTCCGGGTAAAGCTCCACAAGGGGACCTGCCGGGTGGTGGGCCGCAAGTCGCCCAACCCCCTCTACAGCTTCGCCCTGGCCACCTACGACCGGGCCGACCAGTTCGACCACTCGGCCGCGGTGGGCTTCATCAAGCTCTGGGGCCTCCAGACCCAGGTCCAGGCCCAGACCCAGTTTCTGGCCCAGCCCGAGGCTGCCCAGAGCCTGCTGCCGCCCCGGGCCGAGGCCGAAGGCTCCTGACCTATGTCGGCGGATACCGTCTGGGGCGGCCGGTTTGAGCGGCCCCCGGCCGAGCAGGTTTTAAAGTTTACGGCCTCGGTTGCCTTCGACCGGCGGCTCTACCGGCAGGACATCGCCGGCAGTATCGCCCACGCCCGGATGCTGGCCCGCCAGGGCATCATCTCGGCCGAGGACTGCGACCTCATCGTCCGGGGCCTGGAGGAGGTCCGGGCCGAGATCGAGCGGGGCGAATTCCCCTTCCGGCCCGAGCTGGAAGACATCCACCTCAACATCGAGGCCCGGCTCCGGGAAAAGATCGGGGAGGCCGCCGGCCGCCTCCACACCGCCCGCTCCCGCAACGACCAGGTCGCCCTGGACCTGCGGCTCTATCTAAAAGAGGCGATCTGCCAGACGGCCGACCAGGTCCGGGCCCTCCAGGGGGTCCTCCTCGACCTGGCCGAGGCCCACCTGGAGACGGTGGCCCCGGGCTACACCCACCTCCAGCGGGCCCAGCCGGTCCTGCTGGCCCACCACTTCCTGGCCTACTACGAGATGCTGGACCGGGACCTGGACCGCTATGCCGACGCCTACCGCCGGGCGGACGTCCTGCCCCTGGGGAGCGGGGCCCTGGCCGGGGTTCCCTATCCCATCGACCGGGAGTTCGTCGCCCGGGAGCTGGGCTTCGGGCAGATAAGCCGCAACAGCATCGACGCCGTCGCCGACCGGGACTTTATTCTTGATTACCTGAGCGCCTCGGCCGTCTTGATGATGCACCTTTCCCGCCTGGCCGAGGAGCTGGTGCTCTGGAGCACGGCCGAATTCGGGTTCGTCGAAATCGACGACGCCTACGCCACCGGCAGCAGCATCATGCCCCAGAAGAAGAACCCCGACGTGGCCGAGCTTATCCGGGCCAAAACCGGCCGGGTCTACGGCCACCTGCAGGGGCTGCTGGTGGTCCTCAAGGGCCTCCCCCTGGCCTACAACCGGGACCTTCAGGAGGACAAAGAGGCCCTCTTCGACACGGTGGATACGGTCCTGGCCTGCCTGCCCCTGATGGCCGGGATGCTGGCCACCCTCAAGGTCAACCGGGCCCGCCTGGCCCGGGCGGCCGAGGAGAGCTACGCCCTGGCCACCGACCTGGCCGATTACCTGGTGGGAAAAGGGGTGCCCTTCCGGGAGGCCCACCAGATAGTCGGCCGGCTGGTAAAGTATGCGGCCGCCCGGGGGAAGACCTTCGGCGAGCTCAGACTAGAAGAATACCGGAAGTTCTCCGAGAAGTTCGAAGCCGACGTGTTTGATATAACCGTGGAAAGGGCGATTGCGGCCCGGGATGTGCCCGGGGGCACGGCCCCGGGCCGGGTCCGGGCCGCCCTGGCCGAAGCCCGGGCCCGGCTGGCCGCCGACCGGCGCCCCCTCGGGGCCTGAGGCCGGCCTCAAGCGGACCTGCCGAGATGCTCGGGCCTCTGGCGCGCCTCGTTTACCGGTTCCGCTACCCGGTGGTAGCCGGCTGGGTCCTTCTGCTGGCCGTCGGGGCCCTCTTCGCCCCCCGGGCCCCGGCCATTTTAAAGCCCGGGGGCATCGAGGTGGCCGACAGCCCGGCCCTGCGGGCCCGGGACATCCTGGTCGAGAAATTCGACGCCCCCCGGGAGGTGCTCATCGTCGTCCTGACCGGGCCGGACGGGGCCGCCGACCCCCAGCTTAAAGAGACGGCCGCCCGGCTGGCCGACAGGCTCCGAACCCTCCCCGCCGTCAAGGCCGTCTCGGAGCCCCAGACGGGACAGGCCGGCCGGTCGCTGTACCTGCTGGTGAACCTGGACGCCTCCCTGGACCGGGCGATGGGCCTGGTTCCGGAGGTGAACGCCGCCCTGGAGGAAAGCCTTCCCCGGGACGGCCGGATTCGGGGCTACCTGACCGGGGGGCCGGCGGTCTACCGGGCCTTCACCGACGTGACGGAGGAGGACCTGCGTCGGGCCGAGCTTTACACCTTCCCCGTGGCGATGCTGGTTTTACTTTTCGTTTTCGGGTCGGTGGTGGCCGCCCTGATGCCCCTGGCGGTGGGGCTGGCGGCCGTCACCATCACCCTGGCCGCCCTTTTCGGCCTGGGCCACCTGACGGACGTCTCCGTCTTCGCCCTCAACACCGCCTCCATGGTGGGGCTGGGGGTGGCCATCGACTACTCCCTCCTGATCGTGAGCCGCTTCCGGGAGGAGCTGGCCGCCCACCCCCTCCCCGAGGCCCTGGCCCGGACGGTGGAGACGGCCGGTGAGGCGGTCCTCTTTTCGGGCCTGGCGGTGGTTATCGGCCTGAGCGGCCTGCTCTGGGTGGGCTTCAGGTTCATCCAGTCCATCGGCCTGGCCGGGGCCATCGTCGTGGCCGTCTCCATCGGGGCGGCCCTCACCCTGCTTCCGGCCCTGCTGGGGATCCTCGGGCCGAGGGTCAACCTGCTGACGGTGGCCCGGCCCCGGGCGGCCGAGCGGTTCTGGGGGGCCGTGGCCCGGCGGGTGGTTCGGTGGGCCTGGGTGGTCTTCCTGGTGGTGACGGCCCTGCTTCTGGGCCTGGCCTCCCCGGTCCGGCGGATGGAGGTGGGGGTGCCCGGGGTCGAGAACCTGCCGGCCCACATCCCGGCCCGGGTGGGCTGGGAGCTTTTCCGGGCCGAGGTTCCGGAGCAGGAGGCCTCGCCCCTGCTGGTGGTGGTCCGGACCGGCTCGCCCTGGCTCACCCAGGAAAAGCTCAACGGCCTCTTTGAACTGGCCCAGAAGCTTTCGGCCGACCCCGGCGTCGACCGGGTGCAGGGGCTGACCACCCTGGTGCCCGGGGCCGACCCGGCGCGGCTGGGGCAGATTCTGGCCCTTCAGGCCATCCGGCCGGACCCCCAGCTTACGGCGGCCGTGAGCCGCTTTTACCGGGACGACGTTTTCGTTTTCCGGGTCATTCCGAAGGACCCGCCCGGCTCCCAGGCGGCCCGGGAGCTGGCCGACCGCCTTCAGGCCCTGCCGGTGCCCAACGGCTGGGAGCTGCTGGTGGGCGGACAGAGCGCCGGGGAGCGGGATTTTATCAGGCGGCTGTACGGGGATTTTCCCAAGGCGGTAGCCTTCGTCCTGGCCCTCATGTACCTGGTCCTGCTGGTCACCTTCCGGTCGGCGGTGCTGCCCCTCAAGGCCGTCATAATGAACAGCCTCTCCATCCTGGGGGCCTACGGGGTACTGGTTTTAATTTTTCAAGATGGGCGGCTTACAGGCCTGCTCAATTACACCCCGACCGGCTGGGTGGACGCCATCGTGCCGGTGCTGATGTTCTGTGTTCTCTTTGGGCTGAGCATGGACTACGAGGTCTTTCTCTTAAGCCGGATTCGGGAAGAGTACCTGGCCGGCGGGGACAACAACGGGGCGGTGGCGGCCGGGCTTGAGAAGACCGGCCGGATTGTGACCAGCGCGGCCTTCATCCTGATCGTCGTGGCCCTCTCCTTCGGCCTCGGGGGGCTTCTCACCATCAAGAAAATGGGGGTCGGCCTGGCCGCGGCCATCGCCCTGGATGCCAGCGTCGTCCGGGCCCTCCTGGTCCCGGCGACCATGGCCTTACTCGGCCGATGGAACTGGTGGTTGCCCTTTAGAAAAATGGGGTAAAAAAATAAACTGCTATGAAGCTTGCGGCGTCGATCCTTTCGGCGGATTTCGGCCGGCTTGAGGAGCAGGTCCGGGAGGCCCTTGCCGGCGGCTGTGACTGGATTCACTTTGACGTGATGGACGGGTTTTTCGTCCCCCAGATAAGTTTTGGGGTGCCCATCGTGGCCAGCTTAAGGCCCCGGTTCGACGCCCCCTTCGACGTCCACCTGATGGTGGAGCGGCCCGAATATCAGGTGGAGAAGTTTATCGAGGCCGGGGCCGACCTGGTCACCTTCCACTGGGAGGCCACGGCCCACCCCCACCGCCTGGCCCGCCTTATTCGGGAGGCGGGGCGGCGGGCCGGAATCGCCGTTAACCCGGGCACGCCCGTGGAGGTTTTAACCGACCTGCTGGAGGAAGTGGACGTGGTGCTGGTGATGTCGGTGGACCCGGGGTATGCCGGCCAGGCCTTTCTGCCCCGAAGTCTGGGGCGGATCCGGCGGCTGCGGCGGCTCATCGAAAACGCGGGCCTGCCCGCCGAAATCGAGGTGGATGGGGGGATAAGCCCGGCCAACGCCCGGGCAGTCTACGAAGCCGGGGCCGAAATCCTGGTGGCGGCCTCAGCCATCTTCAACCCGAGGGTATCCCCCAAGGCCGCGGCCGAACAGCTTAAGGCGGCGGTGCGGGCCGAGGCCTAAATCTGGCCCTTGCGGGAGAGGGTCCGCAGACAGCGGGTGCAGATGTGGACCCGACGCCGCACGCCCGCAATCACCAGGCGCCGGTACTGGACGTTGGGCTCCCAGTCCCGGGGCGTCCGGTGCTTCGAGTGGCTTACGTTACGGCCGAAAGACCGGTGCTTGCCGCAGAAATCGCACTGTGCCATCCCAGGTCACCGTCCGGAATTATACCATAGGCCTCAGGCCGGCCGGCGGGCCACCACGAGCCGGACCGGCTCAGGCTCGGCGGCTTCCAGCAGCCTGGGGTCCGCAAATCCGGCAACCCCAAGCCAGCCGAAAACCTCCCCGACGGTGTGGGCCCGGCCCCGGTCGGTGGAAACCAGCATGTGCAGGTCGAACAGCACGGCGTCGAGGGGTCCCGTCCGGTCCTCTTCGAGAAAGAACTCCCGGACGGCGACCGTCCCCCCGGGCTTAAGGGCCGAAAAGGTTTTGCCTAAAAGCCGGCGAATTTCGGCTTCGTCTTCGGCCACCAGGACCCCGAAGAGCAAGGCCAGGTCGAACTCGGCCGTCCCCAGGGAATCGACCTTAAAGTCGCCGGCCCGGGTCCGGACCCGGCCGCCCAGCCTAGCCCGGGCGATGAGCTCCTCGGCGACCTCCACCGCCGGGGGCAGGTCGAAGACGACCGCCTCAAGGTTAGGGTATCGGCGGGCCAGGGCGATGCTGTAGGCCCCGTGGCCCCCGCCCACATCGATGACCCGCACCGGCCGGTCCTGGGAGATAAAGGGGCCTAAGAGTTCGGCGACGACGGGGGCGGCCGTTCGGGCCAGGTCGTAAAGGCCGAGTTCAAAGCCCCGAACCCAGCCCGGCTCGGGCTCGTCCTGGACGTTGCCCGGCGGCCGTCCCCCGAGCCGGACCGCCTGGTCGAGCCGGGCCCACCGGCGGTAAAAGGTGCCCTCCCGCCGGACCAGGTTTCCCAAACTTGACATAAACTAGATGGTTTATGTCAAGTTTCGTCTCCCGGGCCAGGCAGGCGAGGGCCGCCGGGCCGTTGGCGTAGCCTTCCGGCCGTTTTTCCAGAAGGCCCAGGCCGACGGCGGCGTTGAGCAGTCGGGTCAGCCCGGCCGGGTCGGCCCCGGTCCGGCGGGCCAGCTCGGCGGCGTCCAGGACCTCGGACCCAAGGGCGTCAAAGACGCCCAGTTCGGCGCAGGCAATGAGGACCCGGGCGGGCCGGTAGGCCCGCAGCAGGCCCAGGAGGAAGCGGCGGTGCTCGTAGCTCACGGCCAATTTTAGCAGAGGCCGGGTCCGGCCGCGGCTTTAATCTTCCAGTGTTACCGTCTCGGGAAGGACCGCCGGCCCGTGGCCCTCCAGCACCAGCCCGACCTTAAGCTCGGACGCCGCCCTGATAACGGACCGGTCGGCGGTGAGGCCGAAGACTACCGGCCACACCGGCCCAACCACACCCTCGGCCCGGAGCCGCGCCCTTACGGCCGGCCGGTCCAGCAGCCTTCTGAAAGCTTTGATATCCGCAGGTTTGGCCCGGGCCTTGGCCGAGACCACCACCCAGACGTGCCCCGCCGGTCCCTCGGCCCGGGCGACGCCGTCAAACTCGGCGGCCCCGTCGAGGGTCCAGGCGACCAGCGGGTCGATAAGCCTAAATCCCAGACTTTCAAGCCACTCCCGGATGGCCGGCCGCATTCGGGCCTCGGCGGTGGCCCCAACGACCTGGCCGAACCGGTCCTGGGTGGCTTTAAACCTTTCCATCATCCTGGAGAGCTCCTTAAGGCTGACGGTCAACCGTTCCACCTCCTGCTCGGTCCGGGCCTGGGCCTCGGCGAGGCGGGACAGGGCTTCTTCGACCCGGCCGAGTCGGTCCTCAACTTGGCCGACCCTTTCTTCAAGGTGGGCCACTCGCTCTTCGGTCCGGGCCTGGGCCTCGGCCAGCCGCCCTAATTCCTGCTCCGTTCGAGTCTGGGCTTGGGCGAGCTGCCTTACCTCCTGCTGGGTTTGGGCCTGGGCCTCGGCCAGCCGGTGCAGGGTCATCTCCAGCCGGTCAAGCCGGCCTTCGATCCGGTCAAACCGCCCCAGGGCCTCCTGCCGGAAGGCCGTAAATTCGGCCGGTAGCTTTAAAAGCTCCTCAGTCAGCAGCGCTTCAAGCAGCCGCCGGCGCCAGTCGGGGTGCTCCCGGAGAAGCTTAAGGAGGTCTTCAAAATCTCCAACAGTAAAGCTCATTTCGACGCTCCCCCATCATTTTAACCGAAATCTCAAATGACATCCCCAGGTCCCGAAAGACGGACCCGCTTCAGACCGGCGACAAACTGACCAAGGCCGCAGTACAAGGGCCCGAGAATACGACTAAGGGTCAGCTTGTAATCCCCCGGTGCCTCCGCAGGGTAGCCAGCAGCTGCCGATTTTGTTAACATCTATTCAGCCGAACGGGTGTGCGATGGCTTTTCGGTTCGAACTGGACCCGAACACCGCGCAACGTGTGCTGCTCGCCAAGCATGTGGGCGCCGCCGGGGGCTCAACCGCTGTCTTGAGGGCTTAAAGCAAGGGGATCGGATTCCCAATGCCGCAGAGCTTCACCAGGACCGGAACGTCTGGAAGCGGGCCAATGCCCCCTGGTGGGTGGAGGTCTCCAAATGCGCACCCCAAGAGGCGCTCAGGGACCTTGAGCGCGCCAAACTTGACACAAGCTTTTAGAAAGCTTATGTCAAGTTTAGAGCGCGCCTTCCGGAACTGGCGGCAGGGCCGGGCGGGAAGGCCCCGGTTTAAACGCCGAAAGACCTTAGACGATAACAAGGCCAGGCTTAACATAAGGATTTAAGTCTTATGTCAAGCCTAGTCCATCCGGGTCTTTCCCCGGCATGTCAAGCTTCCCCGCATCGGCAAAATAAGGACCAAGGAGCCGACGGAGAAGCTCCTTAGGCTTTTGGCCCAGGGCAAAGCCCGGATTCTTTCGGCCGTCCTTGACATAAACGCTTTACGTTTATGTCAAGGACGGGAGGCCGACCGCTGGTTTCTAAGCCTTACGTGTGAGGTGGAACGGCCCGACCCGCCGATGCGGCAGGTGGAGCCCACAGGCCTAGACCTGGGGATGGCAAGAGCTTTGACGACGCGGCCGCCCCGGGTCAAGGGCAAACCTGAGGACCGGCCCAAAAACTGTCACTAAGTCCGGCCGGCGTTGGGTCTTGACATTTCGGCGGGATCCGTGAATACTAGATTTGGGTCGGGTTGCTGGGCGGTTAGCTCAGCCCGGTTAGAGCGCGTCGTTCACACCGACGAGGTCGGAGGTTCAAATCCTCCACCGCCCACCGCGCGCCAGTAGCTCAGCTGGATAGAGCGCAGCCCTGCGGAGGCTGAGGTCGTGGGTTCGAGCCCCGCCTGGCGCGCCCACCGGCCGGGCGGCTTTAGGGTTTGCCCGGCCCCTTTTGACCCTGGGGGCGGTTAGCTCAGCCGGTTAGAGCGCCACTCTTACAAAGTGGAGGCCGGAGGTTCAAGTCCTCCACCGCCCACCCGCTTCGACAGCCCCGGGGCGACGTGTTGATGGACGGGCTAAGAGGGCTCACCAGGCCGCAACAGCCCGACAGCCCGTCCCCTCCCGCCTGAAGCGGACCGGCGGGCAGAATTGTACAATCCGACCAGAAAAGGTCGGCCGGACCGGGCATGGCTTACGGAATCGAACTTAACCCCGAGTTCAGGCGGGCGCTGGAGCTCCTCGAGCGAAGCCAGCACCACGTCCTGGTGACCGGTCGGGCCGGCACGGGCAAATCGACCCTGCTTCAGTACTTCGTCGCCAACACCTTTAAAAACGTCGCCGTCCTGGCCCCGACGGGGGTGGCCGCCGTGAACGTCGGCGGCCAGACCATCCACTCCTTTTTCGGTTTCAAGCCGAACATCACCCCCCAGGAGGTGGATGAGCTGGCCCCATCGGCCCGGTCGAAGCGGGTCTACCGGGAACTGGAACTGCTGGTCATCGACGAGGTCTCAATGGTCAGGGCCGACCTGCTCGACTGCATGGACCGGTTTCTCCGGGTCGCCCGGCAGGCCCCGAACCGGCCCTTCGGCGGGGTCCGGATGGCCTTCTTCGGCGACCTCTACCAGCTTCCGCCGGTAGTGACCCGCCGGGAAAAGGCGGCCATCGATGCCCTCTACGCCACCCCCTATTTTTACAGCTCCCAGGTTTTCCAGGGGATTGACATCAAGCTGGTCGAACTTGAAAAGGTCTACCGGCAAACGGACGACCGGTTCCTGGAGCTGCTGGGGGCCATCCGTAGCGGGGCCGTAACCGAGGCCGACCTGGCCCTGCTAAACAGCCGCTGCTTCCCCGCGTTCGAGCCGGGGCCGGCCGACCTTTACGTTCAGCTCACCGCCACCAACGCCCTGGCCGAGGAGACCAACCAGCGCCAGCTGGCCCGGCTCCGGGGCCGGCTTTACACCTTCATCGGGGAGCTTTACGGCGACTTCGGGGAGGACCACGCCCCGGCCCCCATCCGGCTCGAGCTAAAGGTCGGGGCCCAGGTGATGCTGGTGAACAACGATCCCCGGGGCCGGTGGGTCAACGGCACCCTGGGGCGGGTGGTGCGGGTGGTCTCGGGCCGGCAGAACGAAGGGGTAGTCGCCGTGGAACTCCAGGACGGCGACCTGGTGGAGGTCGGCCCCCACATCTGGGAACTTTTTGAATATTATGTCGAGGATGGGCACCTCAGGTCCCGGGTGGTGGGCCGGTACGTTCAGCTGCCGCTGATGCTCGCCTGGGCGGTGACCATTCACAAGAGCCAGGGCAAGACCTTCGACCGGGTGATCATTGACATCGGCCGGGGCGCCTTTGCGCCGGGCCAGGTTTACGTGGCCCTGAGCCGGGGCCGGACCCTGGAGGGCATCGTCCTCAAGCGGCCCATCCGGAAAAAACATATCTGGGTAGATTACCGGATCGCCGACTTTCTCACCCGGCTCCACTACCGGCAGGCCGACGAGGCTCTACCCCCGGACCGGCGCCGGGCCCTCATCGAAGAGGCGATTCGG
>DAOTYJ010000007.1:0-4920 GCA_034434875.1 Dehalococcoidia bacterium
ACCGACTGGCCCGGGGCGCCGGGCATCCGCAAGAATGCCGAGGCCGTAAAAGGGCTCGGCTTCGACCGGGAAACCCTCGAAAAGATTTTCTTTAAGAACGCCCTGAGCTTCTACGCCGGACCGGCCGACCCTTGACACCACGGCTAGCCTAGTCTATAATCTAACTGACCGGTTGGTAAGAAACTGCCGAAATCAGGAGGTGAGTGATGGTCAGCGCCGTTGAGGTGAGGTTGCCCGCTCCCGGGGACGTGGAGGCCTTCGCCGCCTACGTGGCGGCCGGGGGGCTGGTGGACGCCGGCGACTGGATGCCCGAGGAGTACCGGGCCGAGGCCGTCCGCATCGTCAGCTTCCAGGCCCTGGCCGAGGTGATCGGGACCCTCCTCTTTGCCGAGTGGCTGCCCCGAATCGCCTCGGTCCACCGCAAGCGGATTCTCACCGCCAAGGTCCAGGATGAGACCGGCCACGGCCACATCTTAATGCGGGTGGCTGAGGACCTGGGCCTGACCCGGGAGCAGATCATGGAGGAGTACCTGGCCGGGCGCCGGAAGCTGCTCAATGCCTTCCACTACGGCTTTGACGCCTACTGCGAGCTGCCCATCGGGGCCTTGTTGCAGAACTCGGCCGCCATCGTCCAGTTCCGGTCCCTGGTCAAGGGCAGCTACCTGCCCTACGTCCGGGCGCTGCGCAAGATCATGCGGGAAGAATCCTTCCACTTTTACAACGCCCTGGACTGGACCCACGAGCTGATGACCGCCGGAACCCCGCGGCAGAAGGCGGAGGTGGAGGCCGGCCTGGTGAAGTGGTGGCCCATCATCGTGGCCTATTTCGGCCCGCCGGATGCCGCCAGCGTCCACACCCAGCCGGCCATGCGCTGGCGGCTGAAGGTGAACACCAACGACGAGGTGCGCCAGGCCTGGTTCAGCTTCATCGTGCCGGTCCTGCAGGGGCTGGGCCTTACGCCCCCCGACCCGAAACTGCGCCACGACCCGGAGCTCGGGCGCTGGGAGTACACCGAGCCCGACTGGGCCGAGGTGAGGGCCGTGATTAACGGGGCCGGCCCCCGGTCGGCCTACTGGAAGGAGCTGATCCGCCGTGCCTACGAGCGGGACGGTTGGGTGCGCCATGTCCGGGCCGCCGCCTGAGGCCGGAATCTACGAGGTTTTCATCCGGTTCCGGCGGGAGCAGCCCTTCCAGCACGCCGGAAGCGTCCGGGCCGCCGACGCGGAGCTGGCCAGGCGGTACGCCCAGGACGTCTTCCTCCGGCGGGACCGGTACCTGGAGGTCTGGGTGGTGCCCCGGGAGTGCATCGTTAAGGTCGAGCGGGACCCGTGGTTGGACGGGGTAAAGTTCCGGCAAACGGAATACCGCCGGCCCTCCTACTTTACGCCCCGCCTGCGGGCCCGGGGCTTCCAGAAGGTTCCGGCCCTTTCGGTGGGGGAGGAGTAGCTGTGATGGTCGGGCTTCGAGCCTTCCTTTCGGCCTGGGCCGACGAAGAGTGGCTCTTCGGGCAGCTCCTGGTTTACCGGGTCGGCTTCTACGGGCCCGACCTGGAGGAGAACATCGCCCTGGCCTCCCTGGCCCAGGACGAGCTGGGCCACGCCGGCCTGCTGGCCGACCTCTTCCTGCCGGACCAGAAGGCCAGGGAGCGACATTTCCTGGGCCGGCCGGCCGAAGAGTTCTCGGCCTGCCGGCTGGTGCAGGTGGACCTGGCCGAAGACTGGGCGGCGTTCGTCCTGAGAAACTATCTTTACGAGGAGGCCGAAGCCGTCCGGCTCGACTGGTTCGGCCGGGCCGCTTCGGGAATGCCCGACCTGGTGGGGCTGATGCGCCGGGAGGAGGCCGAGCATCTGGCCCACTGGCGCCACTGGGTCCGGCTCCTGGCCGGGGATGGGGAGGGTCGCCGCCGCCTCATTGCCGCGGCCGGGGGTGTGGCGGAGCTGGTCGGCGATGTATTTTACCTGCCGGAGGGCGGCAGGCCCCAGGCCTTTGATGGGGCCGAGCTGCGGACCGCCTGGGCGGCCCGGGTCCGGGCCTTCTTCAGGGAGGTGGGGTTAGGGCCGGAGCTCGACCCCCTGGTCGGCCGCCTCGGGCGGCCGCCCGAGGCGGCCGGCAAGCATCCCGACTTTTTCAGGGTCGTGGAGACCATGCAGTCGGTCTACCGGTCGGAGCCGGAGGCCGTTACCTGGGGCTAACCGGCCGGTCGGTAATGTAAAATTCTGGGGGAGAAGGATATGGAGGTGACGGACCGGGCCGTCGTCGAACTGCTGCGGGAGGTCGAGGACCCGGAGGTTCCGGTGAGCATCGTCGACCTGGGGATCGTCCGCCGTTGCGAGGTTAGGGGCGAAGCCGTTCGGGTTCAGCTGGCCCCGACCCGGGCGGCCTGCCCGGCCCGGGAATACATCGCCCGGCGGGTGGAGGAGCGCCTCCGGCAGGCCCTGGGCGGTGGGTTCCGGGTCGAGGTGGAGTGGCTGCCAAGCGCGGCCTGGTCGGTGGACGAGGTGAGCCCGGCCGGGCGGTCGGCCTTCCGGGAGTACGGCATCGCGATACCGGAGCCGGGGGCGGACGGCCGGCGAACCGTCAGGTGCCCGTACTGCGGTTCGGCGGATACCCGGCCGGTCCTGCAGTTCGGAACGGCCGTCTGCCGGGCGGTCCGGTACTGCGCCGGCTGTCGGAATCCCTTCGAGGAGATGCGATGGAACGAGGCCCCGCCGGCCAGCTAGAACTCCTTCCCGCCCCGGCGCCCCTGGAGCCGGTCAGGACCCGGCAGGAGTGGCGGCGGCTGGGCCGCGGCGAGCGGCTGGCCCGGATCCTGCGGGCCGGTATAACGGTATTTCACCGGCTGGGGTACCAGGCGGCGACGATGGATGACGTGGCCGCCCAGCTGGGGATTACCAAGGCGGCCCTCTACACCTACGTCAAAAGCAAGGAGGAGCTCCTCTTCCTCATCTACCTGAGTGCCGGGGAGCAGTTCGAGCGGCTCGTCGAGCAGGTGCTGGCGGATGAGAAACTCAGCCCGGTGGAGAAGCTTCACCGGCTGGTGGTGAGCCACGCCGAGCTGATCGCCGGCGACCCGGAGCTTTTCAACGTCTTCTTCGCCCGGGTGCCTTTCCTGCCCGAAGCCCACCGGCAGCGGATCCGGGCGGGGGAGCGGCGGTACGTCGAGGGTCTGGAGGCCATCCTCAGGGCGGGGATCGAGTCGGGGCGTTTCCGGCCGGTGCCGGTCCGGATGGCCAGCTTCGGGTTGCTGGGCATGCTCAACTGGATGGCCCGCTGGTTCCGGCCCGGGGCCGGCCTTAGTGGCCGGGAGGTGGGGGAGATCTTCTTCGGGCTTATAAGCGAAGGGGTACTCCTGAGGAGGTGAGCTCTTTGGGGGGCGAAGCCTTTCCCGAAAAGGAATTTACGGTGGACCCGACCCGGGTCGAGGAGTTTTTACTGGCCCTCGGGCTGGCCCCCGAACCCGGGTACCGGCCGGTGCCCGGGGCGCCCGTTCCGCTGGGCTTCCTGATGTATGTCTCCGCCTACGGCCCGGAGGAGGTGCACGGAAACCTGGGGGTCGACTTCAAGGGGGCCCTTTACGGCGGTTCGGAGTTTGAGGTCCTGGTCCCCGTAAGGGTCGGCGACCGGCTGAAGGTCCGGCCCAGGGTTGCCGGAAGCTACGAAAAGCGGGGCTCCAGCGGCCTTCTGAAGTTCTGGGAGGTGGCCGCCGATTACCTGCTCCCGGACGGACGGCCGGCCCTCCGGGAGCGCTCCACCGTCGTCGTGCGGGAGGGGGGCCGATGACGGAGCTTGTGCCGGGCGCGTCGCTGCCGCCCCTGGAGACGCCGCCGGTGGGCCGGCTGAACGTCGCCTATATGGCGGCGGCCCTGCGCGACCCGAACCCCATCCACCTGGACGACGGCTTCGCCCGGGAGGCGGGCCTGCCCGGGGCCATCGCCCACGGGACCTTCACCATCGGCTACATGGCGGCGGCGGTGAGCCGGGTGGCTGGCATTGAGGCGGTGCGCCGGCTGAAGGTCCAGCTGGTGGCCCCCGTCCTGGTCGGGGACCGGCTCCGGGTGGAGGGGACGGTGCTGGCGGTGGCCGCGGTCCCCGGGGGCCGGGAGGTAAGGGTCGGGCTTACGGCCGTGAACCAGGCGGGGGTAACCGTAGGCCGGGGGGAGGCCACCATCCTCTTACCGGAAAGCTGAGCCGGTCGGGCCGGGCGATGGGGGAGGCTTACCGGCACCGCTTCCAAGTGCGGGTGGTGATGGGGGATGTTGATGCCGACCGGATCCACTTTGCCGCCTTCTTCCGCTACATGGACCGGGCCTTCGGGGAGCTTTCGGCGGCCCTCGGGCACCCGCACTCCGCCGTCTTGGGTTCGGGCTATGCCATGCCGGTGGTCCACTGCGAGTGCACTTACCGGCGACCGGTCGGCCTCGACGATGTGCTGCTGGTCGAAAGTTATATCGGCCGGGTCGGGAATTCCAGCTTCACGGTCTGCCACGAGTTTTACCGGCTCCCCGACGGGGAAAACGTCGCTTCCGGACGGGTAACCCACGTCTTCCTGGACCGGAAGACGGGCAGGCCCATACCTGCCCCGGACTGGGTCCGGCAGGCCGCCGGGCTCCGTCTGGGGGTGGATGCCTGAGCCGGGGCCGACAGAGCCGCGCGGCGTGTGAAGGTTTCCGTTCCCGGGGGAGGTGTGCCCACCGTGGGCCGCAACGGGGTAAAGTATGTCATCATCGGCAACGGGATAGCCGGGACGACGGCGGCCGAGGCCCTGCGGCGGGCCGACCCGGGGGCCTCGGTGGTTTTGCTTACCGAGGAGCCTTACCCCCTTTACAACCGGGTGGCCCTGCCCAGGCTTTTAAAGGGCCAGGTCAAAGAAGAAAAGGTCCTGATGCGTTCGGCGGAGACCCATAAAAAGCTGGGCATAGA
>DAOTYJ010000008.1:0-6543 GCA_034434875.1 Dehalococcoidia bacterium
CGCCAGCCCAGGAGCCAGCCCCGGTCCCAGCGGCCGGCGAGCCGCGCTTCTACCTCCTCTTCTGGCACCCAGTAGCGGGGGAGGACCGCATAATCGGGGTCGGCCAGCCGGTGGGCGGGGATGTCGGGAAGCTGGGTATCCTTCGAGTCCGGGGGCTGGTCGGCGTAGTCGCCAAAGCGGTGGTTAAACTGGTGAACCATCTTCGCCTCATAGAGGGGCAGATACCGCTCCTCCCCCCGCACGAAGACGTTGCCCACCAGCCGGAATCCCGCCCTCGCCAGCTCGGCCCGGGTCCGGAACAGGTGGGAGTCGTTGGACATGTGGAACATGGCCAAAAACGTCACGCCCCACGGGTTGCCGGCCCGGCCCCGGGTCTCGTCCACCAGCACGGGCACCCGCCGGTAGATATGTTTGGTGAGCTCGGCGTCCCGCCGGCTCCGGAAAATGGGGGCGGTGCGGGTGTTGGGGTTCACCAGGCGCAGGTCCTCGGGGGACAGGGTGAAGCGGCGCTCGGGGTCGGCCAGGTCCCGGGCCTCGTGGCAGAAGAAGGCGAACTCGGCCGCCGGCACCTCGGCCCCGGGCCCCGCCATCGTAAGCAGACAGAACTTCACCCGGCTATCGACGGCAGGGAAAAGCTTCTTCCGGTTTTCGAAGTCGTAAAGAGACACCAGCCGGCGGCCCTCCACCAGGTCCCGGAAGAAGTGCTGGGTGGTGGCGTCGGTGGCGATCCCCGTCGGCACGATGACCCCCGCCCGGCCCCGGGGCCGGAGCAGGTTTCGGGCCAGCTCGGCAAAGACGGCGTAGGTGTTGACGTCGCCCCGGCCCGTCAGGGGAAAGCGGCCGCTGCCCCGGAGAAAGCGGCTGGCCGCCTCGGCGGCGTGCAGGGCCTGCCGGTATTCCGCCCAGAGGCCGGGGTTGCGCCGGGGCAGTTCCCGGATAAGCCGCTCCCGGGCCGCCTTGTTCGGCGCCCGGGCAATCTCGGGGTCCCGGCCGGCGAAGAACTCTTCCTCCTGGAGCTTGACCCGCTCCCAGGGCGGGTTGCACAGCACCACGTCGAAGCCCCCGGCCAGGAAGACATCGGGAAACTCCAGGGGCCAGTGGAAAAACCGGTGGCGGCCGGCCAGGTCCTCGGCCCGGCCCACCATCCGGCCGTCGAGGGCCGCGGGGCCGGCCAGGCACCGCCGCACGGCCTCGGTGGTGGGCGCGCCGGGGTCCGTAAGCTCCCAGAAGAAGGCCGCCGTCCAGAGGTCGCAGGCCTGGGCCTCCCGCCGGAGCCGCCACTGGGCTTCCTGGTAGCGGCGGGCCTTGGCGGCCACCGTCTGGGCCGAGTCGTCGGGGGTGCGCTCCAGCTCCTCAACGGCAACGGCCGTCTCCAGCAGGTCCGCCTCGAGGCCGGCGGGCAGACCCAGGGAGAGCTGACCGGCCCGCGCCTGGTGGTTGACCTGCCTGAGCCGGCGGGCGGCGGCCTTCTCGGCGGGGTCGGCCCGCTCATAGGCCTCGTCGGGGATGCCTTCTTGGAGGGCCTCCAGGTCGAAGACGCCCAGCAGGGAGTCGCCGCACCGGATGCGGTGGTCCAGAAACGTCAGGGGCTTGCCGGGGGACTGGCCCTCCAGCCAGAGGGCAACCTTGCACAGCTCCACCGCCAGCGGGTTCTTGTCCACCCCGTAGATGCAGTGGGTTATCACATCCCGAACGGCCTCCCGCTGGGCCTCGGGCGACGGCTCCTCCTCCCCGGTCCGGACCCGGGCCAGCTCCTTGCCCAGCCGCCGGGCCGCCGCCAGCAGAAAGTGGCCCGAACCCGCCGCCGGGTCCACCACTTTAATCGACAGGATGGCCCGCTCCTTCTCGGCCGGGGTCTTGGCCCCGGCTAGGCGGTCGGCAAGGACCGGCTCCAGGGCGCTCTTGATGAGCTCGGCTACCAGCTCCGGGGGCGTGTAGTACGAGCCCGTGGCCTTGCGCTCCGTTCCGGCCGCAAAGTCGAAACCGTCCGACCCGATGACCGGGCGGTTGTCCAGCAGGCTCTCGTAAACCGACCCCAGCTCCTCCACGTCCAGGGCGGCGTAGTTTACCCGCCGGGGACCTCCCCCTTCGTCGTAATAAACCAGGTGGTAAAATGCCCCCAGCAGGTCCCGGTTGGAGATGGTCCAGCTTTCCAGCTCCAGGGGCTCGAAGAGGCCGCCGTCTAGCACCGGCAGGCCCAGCAGGGCGGCCAGGGGCTGGCCCCCGAGCTGGGGGGCGGGGGTGGGGTCCCGCAGCAACACCCACAATACCCGCAGGGAGAGCCAGAGGTCCTCGTGGTCGGTGTAGGCCGCCCGGCTGTCCACCAGCCGGCGCAGGCGGCCGACCCCGTAGTGCTCCCGGTAAAGGTCGTTTCCCCCCAGCAGACCCCGGTCCTCGGCCACCAGCAGGAACAGAAACCGGTAAACCAGCCGGAGAAGGTCCCGGTAAAGCCCTTCGGGGTCTGGCCGGGAGTCGGGGGGACGCCGGCGCAGAAAGCCGTTGGCCAGCAGCTTGAGGCACTTCTCGACCCCGTCCCGGAGCCGGTCCCGGGCCCGGTCGCCCTGGGCCAGGGCCTCCTGGTAGTAGCGCTCCAGCCAGCATTCGGACCCATCGGCCACCCCGGCGGGCAGCCGGCTCCGGTGAATGAGCCGGTAAAAGAGGTTAAACTCCCGGAAACGTTCCCCCTCGAAGATGGCCTCCAGGTCGAACTCTACGTAGGCCTGACGCCGGAGCAGGGGCGATTTGCGCAGGAGGCGCAGCACCCGGCCGTTGGTTACCAGGCCCCAGAGGCGGTCGGAGCGGTTCAGAAACTCCTGAAGGAGGGCGTGGGGCGAAAGCCGGGGGTAGGCTGAGGGGTCGACCCGGCCCAGCTCCCGCCGGGCCCCCACAATGTGGACGGGCGGGGCGTCGTCGTTCTCCCCGGCCCGGTGGGAGACCCCGAACTTGATTCCGTCCACCTCGACGGCCTGCCGGTTGTACCGAAGGTTGTACCCGAGCAGGTTGAGCAGGGGCGCTACCCACCCTTCGCGGGTGGGACCTGTGGCCGGGTCGTCTTCAGGCAGACGGTCCAGCCGGCGGCGGAAAATCTGCCAGAGGTCCCTGCCGTCCCGGTAGGCGGCCGCCACCTCGTCCACCAGCGACCGGCCGGGGGGCAGGCCGAAATCGGCCGGCCGCTGGCCGGGCAGCTGACCCGTCTCCAGCCGCTCTAAAATGTCCGGGCCCAGCAGACCCCCCTCCAGCCGGACGGCCGGGCCCGGCCGGGTTCCGGGCCGCTCTGCCGCTTCGGTTAGAACCGTCAGGGCCATCACCGGCCTCCCACCAGGGGCTGAAGAACCAGCAGGCCCAGCACATCCGGGGGCCAGTGGGCCTCCACCTTGAGGCCCCGGGTTGTTGCCCCCACGCTCTGGCGGACCCGCCGGTGGGCCGCCTCAAGGGCGGCCGCCCGCTCCCGGACCGCCCGGCCCAGGTTCCCGTCCGGGCCGGCGTCGAGGAAACCTCTAAGCTGGGTCAACATAAGCTCAACCAGCTCCCGCCTTTCGGGCCGGGGTATCTCCGCCTGGGCCTGGGCCGTTTCGAAGAGCCGGAGGGCCTCTCCGGCCGGGAGCCAATCTTCCCCGAAGCCCCGCCACCCCACCACCAGCACTTCCTCGGCCAGCCGCGGCGGACCGCCCGCCTGGTCCAGCCGGTACCGGGCCCGGAGCAGGGCCAGGGTGGTGAGCCGGTCGACCTCCCCCGTCCGGATGCACCCGCACCGGCCGATGGTAAAGGTGGCGGGTCCGTCGCTAGCGGCTGGGTCGAAGGTCCGCTCGAAAATATATCGGGCCAGGGCCGCCACGAAGGGGTGATTGCGGCCCACGTACTCAACTCCGGCCGGAACCGGCTCCCGACTGCTGAACGTGACCGTCCAGGGGCCCGGGCGGTCGGAAGGCAGGGCGGCCCGGACCATGTCGGGCACCCCGGCGACGGCCTCCGGGGCGGTAAGGACGTGCCAGACCTCCGGATTCCGGCCGTCCCGCCGAACCTGAAGGCCCACCTGCTCGGCGGCCAGGAGGACGAAGTTGCAGACGGCCGCCTCGTCCCCCAGAACCTGGTCGGTGGCTTCCGCCTCCCGCCGGACCTCCTCGGGCCGCAGGCTGTGCTGGGCGAAACGGGTCCGGCTCACCCGCTCCCGCCGGGCGTCCAGGTCCCACTTGCGGTGGAGCTCGGCCACCGGGTCGCCCCCGAGGGGGAGGGCGAGCTGGGCCCCGGCCCGGAAGCCTCCTTTAAAGAACAAAAAGTTGACCAGGGCCTCAACGACGAACCTTTCTTCCTCGGGAACGGGGACGTAAGTGCCCAGGGCCTCGTGGATTTCCCGGGCCTTGTTAAGCAGTACCTGGATGACGGCCCCATCCACGGGGTTGTCGGTTCCGTAGTAGCGGACGGCCACCACCTGGGGGCTGGGCTGGCCGTAGCGGTCGACCCGGCCCTCCCGCTGTTCCAGGCGGTTAGGGTTCCAGGGCAGGTCGTAGTGGATGACGGCGTTAAAGCCTTCCTGAAGGTTTATACCCTCGGAGAGGCAGTCGGTGGCGACCAGAACCCGCCGGGCCCCGGCCATAAGCTCCCGGACCCGCTGCCGCCTTTCTTCCTCGTAGGTTCGGCCGGTGAGGCAATCGACCCGGGCCTCGGGAAATTCGGCGGCCAGGGCCGCCCTGAGCCCCTCGGCCACGTATTCGGCCGTCTCGACATAATAACACCAGACGACGGGGTTAAAGCCCTGGCGGAGGAGGTCCCGCACCAGGCGGATGCAGCCCTCCAGTTTGGTGTCGTCCCCTTCGCCCACCTGGGCCGCCAGCTCCTCGAGGCGCCGCAGGCGGCTGCGCTCCGGTTCGGTGAGCTCCGCCTGCGCCCGTTCCAGGAGGGGGGTTGGGGCCTCATCCGCGGGCATCCGCTCGGCGGGTTCGTAAACGTAGCCGATATCCTCGGCCTCCTCGACTTCAGCCGGCCCTTCTTCCCCCTGGTATCGGCGCCGAAGGGCGACCCGGGCCGCCCGGGGACTCGACATGACACAGCGAAGGAGCGCCAGGGCGCCCCACCAGCGCATTCGGCGCCGGTGGGCTTCGAGGGCCTCGCCGCTTCGGACGACCTCGGTGCAGAAGCCGTAAACGGCCTCGAAAAGCCGCCGGTAGGCCGCCGAAAGCTGATAGGTGGCGTCCCGGGTAAGGCGGGTGGGGAATCGGCTTGCCCCTTCTTCCCAGTACTGTTCGATGTCCCGCCGGGTGCGCTGGACGAAATGGCGGGCCAGCCGCCCCCGCTGGGCCTCGCTAAGGCCGTCGAGGTCCCATCCGGCGAAGGTGGGGTCGAGCAGGCCCAGCAGGCGGCGGAAGGCGTCGGGGATGCCGCTGTGGGGCGTGGCGGTAAGGAGAATCAGGTGGCGGGAATGGTCCCGGGCCAGCTCTTTAACCAGCTCGTAGCGCAGGTGGCGCTGGTCGGTGCCTGGGGTCGCCCCGTGGGCCTCGTCGACCACGACCAGCTCCGGCGGCTTAAGGAGAAAGGCGTGGCGGTTGCGCTCGTGTTTGACGAAGTCGATGCTGACCACCTGGGCCGGGTAGTGTTCGTAGACGGTGCGGCCAGGCGGAACCGACCGCTCCAGCCGGCTGATGGTGTCCGAACCGACGACTACGGCCTCCAGGTGGAACTTCTCGGCCAGCTCCTTCTGCCACTGATAGCAAAGATACGGGGGGCAGAGCACCACAAAGCGGCGGATTTCCCCCCGGTCCCAGAGCTCCCGGATGATCAGGGCGGCCTCGATGGTCTTGCCGACCCCCACGTCGTCGGCGATAAGCATCCTGACCGGGTCGAGGCGAAGGGCCATCATCAGGGGCACCAGCTGGTAGGTTCTGGGACGGACCGAAATTCGGCCGAAGGACCGGAGGGGGGCCGCCCCTTCCCGGAGGAGAAGCCGGGCCGCCTGCGCCAGGAGGCGGAGGCTGCGGGCGTCCCCCGGCGATTCGGGGCTGGGCAGGGGAAAAGCAGATTCCCTGACCCGCTCCGTCTCAAGGGAGTAGCCGATTAAGTCCGAAAGAAGGCGGTGAACGGCCACAACCTCGTCGCTGGTACCGGTCAGGGGGCGCAGGAGCAGGACGTCCCTGCCGTCGGCGGGCAGCAGGACCCAGTCACGGTTTCGGAACCGGACGATGGAGCCCGGGTTCACCGCGGCACAGCTCCCTTGCCGTCCGGGAGCCGGGTTGCCCGGCCGGGCCGGACGGCCAAATCTGGTAGATTATACCCGTCAAGCAAAAAAGCGCAACACGGATTGCGCCTGCCGGGTGACCACACTGGGTTGCAGGGGCTTGGTCCCCGATAGAGGGGATTGGCCGCTTCAGCCCTGAGGCGCATTAGAATTAGACAAGCTGGAGCAGGCGCAGGGGGCCGCAGTCCGGGTAAGCAGCCCCCGAACCGGACATAAACCGTTTTGCGGTTTAGGTCTAGTGCGAGCCGTGTCGAGCAGGGCCCGGCCGTCGGCGAAATCGGGCGGGGACAGGCTGCGCCTTTCCTGCCGACCAA
>DAOTYJ010000009.1:0-5492 GCA_034434875.1 Dehalococcoidia bacterium
CGGACCTCGTCCTTAATCGGCAGCTGTTCGAATTCCCGAAGCCACCGCTCCGGTGAGATAAACGGGTAATCCGAGCCGAACATAATTTTATCCTGGAGCCTGGTGTTGGCCTCCCGGATGAGGGTCTCGGGGATGTACCGGGGGGCCCAGCCCGAAAGGTCGATGTAAACGTTGGCCTTGTGGAGGGCGACGGCGACCTGCTCTTCGACCCACGGCCAGGCCGGGTGGGCCAGAATGATGGTGAGCTCGGGGAAGTCGGCCGCCACGTCGTCATAGTAGGGGATCGGGGCGCAGTATTTAAGCTTGATGCCCGCCCCGCCCGGCAGGCCGGCCCCGGTGGCCCCGAAGCCGGAGTGAAATAACACCGGGATTCCCAGCTCCACGCACTTCTCGTAGAGGGGGTAGAACCGGCGGTCGTTGGGCTCGAACGCCTGGACGGCCGGGTGGAGCTTCAGGCCCCGCAGGCCCAGCTCCTTGACCCCCCGCTCCAGCTCCCGGAGGGCCAGTTTCCCCTTCCAGGGGTCCACCGTGACGAATCCGACGAACCGGTCCGGCCGGCGCCGGACGATTTCGGCCACCCAGTCGTTGCTGGACGGCCGCTCCCCCGAGACCGTCTCATCGTCTATGGTGAAAATCACCCCCAGCAAATCCAGCCGCTCGTAAAGGGCCACCATCTCCTCGACGGTGGGCGGCGCCGGCGCCCGGAAATAGCGGCGCATCTGCTCGGCAAGCCTGCCTTCGGGGACCCCCGGTTCCTGGGGGACGTGGACGTGCATATCGATGGCAAAGACCATGGCCGAAGACCTCCCGTGTTAGCTTCCCGGCCGGCCAGGGCCGACGGCCGCCTCCACCGGCCTCAGCCGGTAGCGCTGCCAGACCCAGAAGAGGCGGTCCACCGCCCAGCCGAAAAGGAGGGCCACCCAGGGGGCGGCCGCCCAGTACCAGGGCACGTAGGCCCGCTTTCGGGGCCGCCGGACCAGCCCGACGATGACGGCCGCGACCTGCTCCGGGGGAATTCCCCGCTCGATTTCGGCCGGGGCCTCCGGCGAGAGGCCGGCCGAAACCCGGGCGAACTCGGTCCGGACCGGCCCCGGGTTCACCACCGAGACCCGGACCCCGGTTCCCCGAAGCTCCCGGTAAAGGCCCTCGCTGAAGGCCTGGACGAAGGCCTTGGTGGCCGAGTACAGCACCGACGGGGGCACCACCAGGTCGCCGGCCACCGAAGCCACGTTGATGATGTGGCCGGAATTTCGGGCCAGCATCTCGGGCAGGACCAGCCGGGTGAGGTGCACCACGGCCCCGATGTTGACGGCCAGCATCCGGTCGGCCAGCTCCCAGGGGATTTCGGCGGTGGGGCCGTAATGACCGAAGCCGGCGTTGTTTATCAGGACGTCGATGCGGCCCCAGCAGTCCCGGACGGCCCCGACCAGCGCCTCCCGCTCGGCGGGCCGGCTCAGGTCGGCCGGGAAGCTGGCCGCCTCGCCCCCGGCGGCGGCAATCTCGGCCACCAATTCTTCTAGCCGCTGACGGCGCCGGGCCGTTACGGCCACCCGAAAGCCCTGGGCGGCCAGGGCCCGGGCAGTGGCCCGGCCGATGCCGCTGCTGGCCCCGGTTACCAGCGCAACCTGCCCGTCCATCGGTAGAAATTATAAACCCGGCGGCCGCCGGGGGTCGGCCCCCTTGACCTTCCAGTTCACTGGAAGGTTTAACCTGGTTCCGGGAGGAAAACGATGATGACGGCCGCCACCCTTCACCTCAAGCTTGGGGGAATGCACTGCTCCCTCTGTGCAACCTCCGTCGAAAGGGCCTTGCGCCGGCTGCCCGGAGTCGAACAGGTCCACGTGAGCATCGCCCACGAGGAGGTATTGGTCCGTTACGACCCTCAAAGGGTGACCCCGGGGGAGATCCGCCGGACCCTCGCGGCCCTGGGCTTCGCCCCCCGGGAGCCGGATGAGGCCGTCCGCCTGGCCGCCGAGGAACGGGAGCTGGCCCAGGCCCGGCGGAAGGCGCTTCAGGCCGGCATTCTGCTCGTCCTGACTTCGGGCCTGATGTTGGCCGGCCACGTCTCCGGCCCAAGCCCGGCCGGGATGCTGGCCATGGCCGGCCTCGGCCTTTACGCGGCGGCCGGACCGGCCCGATTTATCATCTTCCGCAACGGCTGGCAGTCCCTCCGACGCGGGATTCTCAACCAGGATGTGCTCGTCTCGGCCTCGGCCCTGGCCGGCCTCACCGGGGGCTTTGCCGGCCTTCTAGGGACCGATTTCCCGGCCGGGGAGTTTTTCGGGGCGGCCGTCTTTGTCCTGGCCTTTCACCTGATGGGGGGCTACGCCTCGGTGGCCGTCCACCTCCGGGCATCCCAGTCGGTGCGCCGCCTCCTCGCCCTGCTTCCCCCCACCGCCCGGCGGCTCACCCCCGAGGGGGCCGAGGAGGAGGTCCCCGTCGACCGGCTGCGACCGGGGGACCGGGTGCGGGTTCGGCCGGGGGAGCGGATACCGGTGGACGGGCGGGTCATCGAGGGGGCGCTGACGGCGGATGAGAGCCTGGTCACCGGCGAGCCGTGGCCGGTCGATAGGTTGCCGGGCGATGAGGTTATCGGCGGCTCTTTTAACCTGGCCGGGGCGGGGGTCGTGGAGGTTACCCGGGTGGGAGAGGGCACCTTCCTCCGGACCGTGGCCCGGCAGGTGGCCGAGGCCCGGGCGCTGAAGCCGGGGATTCTCCGGCTCGTGGACCGGGTTCTGGTGGTCTACGTACCCCTGGTCTTTGGGCTTGCGGCCTTCGGCTTTAGCTTCTGGTCGGCCGGGGCCGCGCTCCTCTGGGGCCAGCCTGACTTCGGCCGGGCCGCCCTCGCCGCCTTGAGCATCCTGATCATGGGCTACCCCTGCGCCCTGGGCATGGCCACCCCCCTGGCCGTCATCCGGGCCAGCGGGGAGGCCGCCGCCCGGGGCATTCTCTTTCGGTCGCCGGAGGCCTTTCACGTCTTCCGGGCGGTTAATGTCATCGTCTTCGATAAGACCGGAACTTTGACCCTCGGAAAGCCGGCGGTGGCGGCGGTGCACCCGGTGTCCGGCTGGGCGGCGAAAGAGCTTTTGCGGCTGGCCGCCGGGGCGGAGCTTCCCTCGGAGCACCCCCTGGGGCGGGCCGTCGTCGATGCCGCCCGGGCCCGGGGGCTGGACATCCCCGCCCCGGCGGCGTTTTCGGCCGAACCGGGCCTTGGGGTTCGGGCGGTGGTGGGCCGCCGGGTCCTGGTGGGCAGCCCCCGGTTGCTGAGCCGGGATGGGGTGGACGCCGACCTCCTTCGGCCCCTGGTGGCGGAGGTCGAGGGCCGGGGCGAGACGGCCGTCCTGGTGGCCGTGGATGGGCTCCCGGCCGGGGTTATCGGCCTGGGGGATAGGCTGAGGGCCGACGCCCCGGAAGCGGTCCGGGCCCTGAAAGACCGGGGGATTACCCCGATGCTCTTTACCGGCGACGGCGAGCGGGCGGCCCGGACCGTTGCCCAAGCCGTCGGGGTCGAACACGTGCGGGCGAGGTTCCTCCCGGGGGAGAAGGCTGCGGCCGTCCGGGAGCTTCAGGAGGCCGGCCGGCGGGTGGCCTTCGTCGGGGACGGCCTAAACGACGCCCCGGCCCTGATGCAGGCGGACGTGGGTATCGCCCTGGGGACCGGCGCCGATATCACCCTGGAGGCCGCCGACGTGGTCATCGTCAGCGACCGGCTGGGGCGGGTCGTCGAGGCCCTGGAACTGGCCGCCCGCAGTTACGGCCTCACCCTGCGCAATGTGGCCCTCGCCCTGGCCTTTAACGGCGCCGGCCTCCTGGCCGCCCTCACCGGCCGCGTAACCCCCATCTGGGCCATGGGCGCGATGGCCGCGAGCGTGAGCTTGGTGGTGTTAAGCTCCCTGCTGGCCCGGCTCCTCCCCGAAAGGGCGGCCGGAGGGGTGCGGGAGCTGACGCTTAAGGTCCCGGATATCCAGTGCGAGGCCTGCCTGGGCCGCATCCGCCGGGCCGTGGGGCGGCTGGGTGGGGTGGAGGGGGTAACGGGCGACCCTGAGCTGAAGGTGGTGCGGGTAACTTACCGGGAAGGGGCCGTGGACCCGGGAGCCATCCGGGCGGCCGTTAAGGCGGCGGGCTTTAAAGTCGGCTGAGGGCCTATAATCGTGGGGGAAGCCATGGGTTACGGCCTCACCATCGGCAAACTGGCGGCCATAGTCGGGGTCAACCCCCGGACGATTCGATACTACGAGGCCGTCGGCCTGCTGCCCCCGCCCAGGCGCAGCCCGTCGGGCTACCGGCTTTACGGCCCCGACGATGCCGCCCGGCTCAGGTTTATCCGCCGGGCCCGGTCCGCGGGCCTGAGCCTGGCCGAGGTCCGGCAGGTGCTGGAGCTCCGGCAGGCCGGGAAGGAGCCGTGCGACCACGTCCTGGGCCTGCTGGACGCCAAGCTGGCCGCCGTGGACCGCCAGATCCGGGAGCTTCGGGCCTTGCGGCGCCGGCTTCGGGCCCTCCGCCGCCGTGGGGCAAGGGCTCGCCGGCCGGGGTGCGTCTGCGGCATCAGCGAAGGATAGGGGCGGGGCCCCAGGCTGGGGCTAAAATTGGCCGGGCAGGATAACCACCTTCAGGGAGTCGGCGGCCTGGCGGACCAGGCCCAGGCCTTCGGCCGCCCGCTCCAGGGGCAGGCGGTGGGTGATGAGCCGGCCGGCGGGGACCCGGCCGGCGGCAATGAGGCCCAGAGCCGGCCCGGTCTCCAGGGGGGTGGCCGAGTAGGAGGCCAGGACGGTAATCTCCTGGAAGAAGAGGCGGTGGGGCCGGACCGGCAGTTCGACTTCCGGCGCTGTCGGCGCATAAAGCAAAATCGTTCCGCCCGGCTCGACCAGGTCGAAGGCCAGCCCCAGGGCCGCCGGGTTCCCGGCGGCGACAATGACCAGGTCCGCCCCCCGCCCCTCGTTGCGGGCCCGCAGGGCCTCGCCCGCCGTCTCCGGGGCGAAGGCGTCGGCGGCCCCCATCTCGGCGGCGGCCTTCCGCCGGGATTCGAGGGGGTCGACCCCGAAGATTCGGCCGGCCGGGTAAAGCCGGCCGGCCATTATGAGTAGCAGGCCCGACACCCCGCACCCTATGACCGCCACGGTGTCGCCGGGGAAGGTTTTAACCCTCTCCCAGGCCCGGAGGGCGCAGGCCAGGGGCTCGATGAGGGTCGCCTCCTCGTAGCTGAGGCCGGCGGGGATCTTCCAGAGGTCCTTCTCGACGTTGACGGCCGGCACCCGGATGTATTCGGCAAAGCCCCCCGGCTCGATGCGGGTCCGGTGGAAGGCGGGGCAGAGGGTGTGGTGGCCCCGGCGGCAGTGGTGGCAGACAAAACAGGGAACGTGGTGGTGGACGAAGACCCGGTCGCCCGGCCGGAATTTTTCTACCCCGGGCCCGACCGTGACGACTTCCCCGGCCGGCTCGTGGCCGGGCACCAGGGGCGCCCGGGGGGCCAGGTACCAGTCCATCACGTCGCT
>DAOTYJ010000010.1:0-10060 GCA_034434875.1 Dehalococcoidia bacterium
GAGGAGCTCGGCCAGCCGGGCCCGAACCTCGGGGTCGGTCAGCTTCTCAAGCTGGCGCCGGGTTGCGCCGGCGAAGTTTACCAGGAGCCGCTCGAGGGCGGCGCCCACGACGTGGTCGACGAATTCCTCCCGGCTGAGGGCCGCCCGGTACAGGTAGGCGGGCCCGGCCTTCTCGGCCACGAGGAGCCCCTTGCGGGCCAGCCGGGCCATGGTGCTCATAACGGTGGTGTAGGCCAGCCGGCGCCGCCCATACAGCGCCTCAAAGACCTCCCGGACGGTGACGGCCGTGCCGGGCGGCCGGGCCCAGATAAGTTCCATCACCTCGGCCTCCAGGTCGCCAAGGGCCGCCCGGACCCCAGGCCGGTCCAGCCTGAGGTTTGCGACCTTTGGCCCTTCCACCGGACTTAACCTCCCCAGCTAAGGCCGCCGTCCTCGCTCCGGTAGAGCCGGCCCTGCCGCGGACCGGCCGCCTCAATGGCCAGGACCAGAGCCGGGTTAGCTGGATTCACTGCCACAACCGCTGCGTTCCGGCCCGGGAAGGGCAGCCGCCGCCAGCTCGCGCCCCCATCGTCGCTCCGGTAAAGGCCCTCGTCGGTGCCGACATAGACCACCCGCCGGTCGGCCGGATTCACCCCCAGGGCCATCACCCGCCGGCTTCCCAGGCCGTTACTGCTCGGCCGCCAGGTCCGGCCCCCATCCTCGCTCTTAAGGACCCCGGAGCCCATACTGCCGGCAAAGAGCACTTCCGGCTCGCCCCCGGCCGCCGCCAGGGCCATCACATCCTGGGGCAGGGCCGTGCTCAGCGGAGTCCAGGTCACGCCTCCGTCTGTGCTGATAAAGAGGCCGTGGCCGATGACGAAAGCGTAAAGCCGATTAGGGTCCCGCGGGCTTAAGGCAAAGCCGTGGATGTCGTCATGGGGCAGGTTATGCCGGACCGGCTGCCAGCTCGCCCCACCGTCGGGGCTGACCATAAAGATGTTGTGGCCGGCAACATAGATGCGTCCGGGCGCGGCCGGATGAACGGCCAGGGCCATGGCGTCGAAGTTGGGCCTGGCAACGACCGGCCGCCAGGTCCGGCCGCCGTCGTCGCTGCGCATCACCCCGTTGTGGTGGCCGAAAAAGACTACATCGGGGTTCTCCGGGCTGAAGGCCAGGGAATGAAAGTCGGCCGTCTCCAGGACGGCCAGGACCGGTCCCGGCGGACCGCTCTGGGGGAGCAGGCGGGGCAGGACCAGGGCGAGGATGCCGGCCAGCCCGACCCCAACCGCAACCAGGCCGGGGACGCTTATCCGGCCCTTTGCGCCTTTGGCCGCAGACACCGGCATTCTCCGAGTCTTAACACTGGGCCCGGGTGACCTGCGCCTGGTAGCGGCGCTGGTCCTCGGTCCACCAGGTCTTGATAAAGGCCAGGATCGCCTCGATATCTTGGTCGGTCAAAATCTCTTTAAAGGTGGGCATCCTGGGGGCGTCGGGCGGGGCCATCATCCGCCGCATCATGGCCGTCATCCCGTCGCCGCCGTCTTTGATGATTTCTTCAAGCTGACAGTCGGGGTGGTGCCAGGTGTGGCCGTTGGCATTGTGACGGGGCGGATAGTCCATCATCGACCCGCCGGTGGGCCCGCCGTGACACCCCAGACAGTACTGGGTGTATAGCTGCTCACCGCGTTTTACGTCCGGGACCGCCGCCCCCGGAGGGAGACCGGGAAGCCGGACGCAGGCCGGGAGGACGGCCAGCAAAAACGCCAGCCCGGCCCATCTCACCGAACGACCTCCGATGGCCATCAGTACTATCGCGGATAGTATATACGCCCGGTAAAGCTTTTTCAAGCCGGCCGGGGGCTCCTGACGCCGGGGCCCTTAGATATCCAGGTTGCGGACGTTTTTGGCCTGGGCCTGGATGAAGTGTTTGCGGGGGGCGACCGCCTCGCCCATCAGAATCTCGAAGATTTTGTCGGCCTCAACCGCATCCTCAACGGTCACCTGAAGCAGTGTCCGCTTCTGGGGGTCCATGGTCGTCTCCCAGAGCTGCTCCGGGTTCATCTCCCCCAGGCCCTTGTAGCGCTGGATGGTCAGGTTTTTATTCCCCAGCTTCTTGACCAGCTCGTCCTTCTCGGCGTCGCTGTAGACGTAGTAGACCTTATTCCCCTGCTGAATCCGGTAAAGGGGCGGCTGGGCGATGTAAAGGTGGCCCTTTTCAATGATTTCAGGCATGTACCGGAAGAAGAACGTTAAAAGCAACGTTCGAATATGACTTCCGTCTACATCAGCATCCGTATTGTGACAACAGACGCCACCCAGCCCGCAGATAAAGGTCTCGTCCCCTTCGACGGAGAAATCATAAACCCACCCCGAGCGCGGCCTAACCTCCCGTACGGCCCGAACCGGCAGTCCCACCAGGTCGCCTTCAAGTTTTCTCGCCCGCTTGGGATTTGAGCTGTCCGCCGCACCCATTCCGGTCGACAGTTGCCGTCTCAGCTCGGCGGCCTTCGGGTGGTCCGACCAGACCGGTTCCAAGCGGGCCAGGCCTGACCGGCTGCTCACGGTCACGGTGAAAATCGGCCGCCGGGTTGTTACCGGTCGGCCCCGAACCGTTCCGGACGCCTGACCCGATGGGACCCTTCGGGAAATCGACGCCGCAACGCCCAGCGACAGCAGCAGGTAGGCCAGGTCGCTGGCAAGCCGCTCTGAGGATGTTGTAAACGCAATTTTCCTCCCACCGACCGTCCCATCCCCAAGGAAGTAGCCCCGCAGGAACGCCAGCCGCAGGTCAGGTCCCACGTTGAAAACCAGGTCGGGGACTCGCTTCGAACCGGCTTCAACCCTACCCGGACCAAAGAGGGCCCGGAAAAATGCTTCAACCACCCGGTTGCCGACCCGAAGCTCGCTCACCCGGCTCCTGGACCGGTAAAGGGTCGGCCTGACCCCGAACACGCCGACAAACGCCGCTTCCAGCTCAGGCAAGCGCCCCTCATTGCGTCGGCCGATGGCCAGCCGGACGCCGGCCCGCCGGCTTACCGAACCTTCGGCCAGGAAAAACCCGAGCAGCGTCATCAGGTCCTTGTTTACCGGCAGATAGCGGTCGATTCTTAAGTGTCCGTTGTGTCGGGGCGTCAACCAGACCTCACGCCCAAGCGTCGGCACGTCTTTGGGGTCCAGTCTCACCAGGTCGATATACGGCCTAACCCGATTTTTCGGCGACCCCCGATATTGGGTTTTCCAGATGTAGTCTACGCGGCTTTCGACTACCCTGACATGCCCCAAAACCGCGTCTGGCTCTAGTTGCAGGGCGGCAATATGTCCCATAAAGCGGCTCAATGTTGGTCTTGACTTGCCCTTTTCCCAACCGTAGCAGGTTGCCGGCTGGCGCACCCCAGTCGCGGCCGCCAGGGCCCGAAGGCTGAGCTGAAGTTCGAGACGCCGTGCCCGCAGCAGGTCTCCGGCTGCGGCCGTAACCTCGACCCTGGGTTCGACCATATCCGGTCGCCCGGCGTAAGCCTCACGAACCTTCGTCCGGTAGTACTCTTCGACACCCGGCCCTCGGGCAATTATGCCGTCGGTGGTCGACTCGCCGGCCTCAACCAGCAGCCTGACCAGATCCAGCCGGTCAGGACCCCGGTCCGGGAGGGGGACCCACCCGGGTGCTACAAGCAGGTCGCCCGGGCGGACCTGGTCGCCCCGTTTGAGCACAGGCCGGCCGTCAGGCCCGGCAACGAAGACGCTGTGTTCGGCCGTTACCCGCACCCGGCGGCCGTAGGCCGTCTCAATTTCATAAAGGGGTCCATGATGGGTGTGGCGTAGCACCGCCTTTATCGGCTTAAACCGCACCTTCCCCGATGTGGGGTCAAAGCAAAATACGTCATAGTTTCCGGGGTCCTCGCCCCTGGCCAGGAGGCCGTCTATAAAAGGCCCAACCCGCTCGGCCCGGACCCAGCCTTTTGGGTCCCGAACCAGGACCGGCTCATCGCCGTCGACACTCATGATAATGATTCGGCCGTAGCGGAGTTTCGAGATATCAAAACGTCCGCTGATGCCGGCCCCCAGGGCCGTAATTATCGCCTTGATCTCCTCGTTGCCCAGGATTTTATCTTCCCGGGCCTTCTCAACGTTGAGAATCTTGCCCCGCAGCGGCAGGATCGCCTGAAAGCGCCGGTCCCGGGCCTGCTTGGCGCTCCCCCCGGCGCTGTCCCCCTCGACGATGTACAGCTCGGCCCGGGCCGGGTCCCGCTCGGTGCAGTCGGCCAGCTTGCCGGGCAGGGTTGCCCCCTCCAGGGCCGACTTCCGGACCACCAGCTCCCGGGCCCGCCGGGCCGCCTCCCGGGCCCGGGCGGTGGTAAGGGCCTTCTCGATGATGCGCCTGGCATCTGAGGGGTTCTCCTCGAAGAAGGCGATAAGCCCCTCGTAGACGGCCGCCTCAACCTGGCTTTTTACTTCGGCGTTGCCCAGCTTCGCCTTGGTCTGACCCTCAAACTGGGGCTCCGTAAGCTTGACGCTTACCACGGCCGTAAGGCCCTCCCGGACGTCATCCCCGGTCAGGTTCGGGTCGTCGTCTTTAAGCAGCTTCACCTTGCGGGCGTACTCGTTCACGGCCCGGGTCAGGCCCGACCGGAAGCCGGTCAGGTGGGTGCCGCCGTCCACGGTGTTGATGCAGTTGGCGAACGTAAAGACCGATTCGGCGTAGCCCTCGTTGTACTGGAGGGCAACCTCAATCTGGGTGCCGTTGACCTCTTTGAAGATATAGGCCGGCTTGGGGTGAATCACCTTGCGGGTCCGGTTTAAATAGCGGAGAAAACTTAAGACCCCGCCCTCAAAGTAAAACGTAAGCTCCCGGTCCGACCGCTCGTCCCGCAGGGTTATCCGGAGCCCCTTAACCAGGAAGGCCAGCTCCCGGAGCCGCTGGGCCAGGGTATCAAAGTTATACTCGACCTTGCCGAAAATCTGCTTGTCAGGCAGGAAGATTACGGTGGTTCCCCGCTCGGTAGTGGACCCCACCTCCTCCACCGGGGTGACAGGCACCCCCCGCCGGTACTCCTGGCGGTAGACCCGGCCGTCCCGGCGGACCTCGGCCCGGAGCCATTCGGAGAGGGCGTTCACCACCGAGGCCCCCACCCCGTGGAGGCCCCCCGAGACCTTATACGAGCGGCCGTCAAATTTGCCCCCGGCGTGGAGCACCGTCATCACCGTCTCCAGGGCCGATTTGCCCGTCTTCGGGTGGGGCTCCACCGGGATGCCCCGGCCGTTGTCCTGGACGCTCACCTTCAAGTCCTTATGTAGGGTGACGACGATGCGGTCGCAGAAGCCGGCCATCGCCTCGTCCACGGCGTTGTCCACGACCTCGTAGACGAGGTGATGCAGGCCCCGCTGGTCGGTACTGCCGATGTACATCCCGGGCCGGCGGCGGACGGCCTCAAGCCCCTCGAGAACCTGGATGTCGGCGGCGGTGTAGGTGTTTTCGACCTTTGCTTCAGCCACGGCTAACCTCCTGCTTTCGGCCGGACCGGTCCAGGTAAAAGGCCATAACCCCCAGGATCAGCCCCGAGACGACCGCGGCATTGCCGGCGGCCGCCAGAAGAACCCCGGCCCAGCCGACCATAAGGGCGTTCCAGATAATGGACATTCCGACGGAGATCAGATAAAAGATTAAAATCAGGCCCATCGCCGACCAGAAATTGCGCCGAACCAGGCCGACGCTGGCCTTTATCGCCTCGACCGGGCCCAGGTCCGAGACAAAGATTGCCGGGTGGACGAAGAAAAGATAGATATTCGCCCAGATAAGCACGATGGCCCAGAGCCAGATGACGGCCTCGGCCAGGGCCGGACTGATCAGGTTAAGAACCGTTACGGCGATAAATACCGGCACGCCCGTAACCGTGAGGCCGGCCAGCCCCAGCAGCACCAGGACGACGAGCCGCCCCCAGCCCCGAAGGGCCAGGGCGGCGAAGCCGGCGGGCCTGAAGCCCTCGCCCCGCACCGCGCTGGCCAGGCCGCCCAGGTAGACCGAGGCCAGCAGAAGCCCGGCCAACCCGAGCCCCAAAAGAAGCCCCAGGGCGAGGGGCCAGCTCTCAACCGCAATGGTGGGTGCCGGCCAGGGGGCCGGTACCGGCCGGAAACCGACGACGGTGGGCACCTGCCACCATGTTATGACCCCCAGCAGATTAACCGAGCCGAGCTGCTCGGCCACGTCCCGCCAGGTCTGGGCGGCGTCGGCGGCGCCCTCGGCCGCAAGCCTTGCCGAGAGGCGGGATATATCCTCGAACGCCCGAACCACGAGCGGCCTGGGGGAAAGCCGGGGGCCGAGCCAGAGCAGGATATCGACGGCGACCGGGATAAGGGCCCACCCGAAGGACCGGCCGAGCGCACCGAACCCGGCTGAGAGGGCATCGATAACGCTCATCCGGTTTATTTTAACATAGTTCAGGCCCCCGGTTTTATGGCCGCCCGCCTTTAGGGATTCCCGGAAACGGCTATTTTAACAAAATAGATGCCTATGGGCCTGCTGTCCAACGCCGCAGCCGCCGGCTTTATCCTTAGCCTGTGGTTCGGCTGCTACCTGGCCTCCCGAAGGCCCCGCCTGGCGACCGATCGGGTCGCCGTACTTTTCCTGCTGACGCTGGCCGGGTGGTTTCTACACAACGTCCTCTGTTTGCATGTCCCGGCGGTCGAAGCCGGATTCCTTTGGCGGCGGACCCTGGGCTGGCTCTTCATACCCGCCCTTGCCTTCTGGTATCACCTGACCTCTCTGCTGGTACCCAACCCTCACCCCCTTAAATGATTGCCGCTGGCCGTCTACTTACGGGCCTTTTTGCTGGCCGCTGCCTGGGCCTTCGCACCCTGGACTTTCCTGTCCGCCTCGCTCTTTCCCCTGGAACTTCTGTACCCCGTCGCCGCCTTCGGCCTTACCGTGGGCTCCCTGGGGCTGGCCAACCTGACCTGGGCCGGCAGGCTGCCCGGCCGGGACGCGGAATTTGCCCGGACCGTTTTGTTCCTCAGCACCCTGGCCTTATTTGGCGGCCTCCTGTGGCCCCTCATCGCGGCCCTGCCCGGACTTCCCCTCCCCCCTGGGGATGTCTGGGGCCTTGGCCAGTTGCTTATTACGGTCGGGGTTGCCGCCCTCGGCTACAGTTTTGTAGGTCGGCTTCAGGCCCAGACGGGGACCGACCTGCGTCGGGACCTGGCCTATCGGTTTATTACCAGCGTTACGATAGCCGGCGCCTATCTGGCGACCCTTATTACTATTTACCCTTGCTAAGCGGCTCGGATTTGACCCCCTCGCCCTGAGCCTGGTGGGGGTGGCGATGGCCAGGCCCGCCACCCACCTTCTCGCCGACCTCACCTACGCCCTGTGGGACCGGTTGACCTTCAAGAACTGGGCCGGCTTTATCACCCAAATGCGCTGGTTGGCCCGGGAGATCCCCCTGATACCCTCGTCCGCCGAACTTCTCAAGCCCCTCCTCCAAGAGATCCGGGAAGTCCTGAATGCCGAATGGGTGGCCCTGGCAACAGGCAAGGCGGACCGGTTGGTGGTCCTCGCCGCAACAGAGCCGAAGCTATTAGGCAAGCCAGTTGAGGAATTGCTGGCCTGAGATGCCGTCTGGGCGGAACGGGCAGTTGGCCGGGAGGGAGAGGTCGGCCTTCTCATCCTCGGCTTACAGCAAAACTTGCCGCTCGACCTTATGACCGTGGATCGGCTGCGCGTCATCGCCGGGCAGGTCGCCGACCTTTTGGCGATAAACGCCCGCCGGGAGGCGGCAGCATCCCACCTAGGCCGGTTCACCGAAGAGATGCGCAGTCAGGAGCACCTGGAGGCGGAGGTCCGCCGGCGAATCGTTGCCGGCATCGAAGAGCTCCGGTTAATCCGATGCGAAATAGACCTCAACTTTCCTCGGCAATTGGTGCACGCCTTCAGCTCGGCGGACCGTCTGGAGCGGTTGTTACTGGCCGACCCGGCCGGCGAAGCCCGGTCTACCCGGGTTCGACGAATCCGCAACATCCTCGAAAAGGCCGTCGAATCGTTAAAACCAGCCACCCCTTTGCCCCCGATCGAAAGCTTGAGGGACCGGGGTCTGGCCCAAAAGCGCCTCCGGCGGCTTCCGGCGGCGGTGGCCGACTATTACACCCTTAAACTCCTCATGGACGGTTACACCCACGAGGCCGTGGCCGAGCTCCTCGGCGTCTCACCACGCCAGGTCCACAACTACCTGGAAAGGGCCCTGCGCCGACTCCAGGCCAACCTGGCCTCAGCCTTAGACCAAAATTTCCGCTAAATTTCCCGGCTAATTCTTGACCTCTTCCTTGAACATTGGGGCCCAATTCGCTTTACTTCCTTCGGACCGAAGCTATCCGCGGCGGAAAGGGAGGTCAACTAATGAAACGGGTTTCCAGGCGGCAGGCCCTCAAACTTCTCGGGGCCGGGCTGGCCCTGTCGACGGCGAGCTGTATACCTGGCGGCCAGCAAACTCAAGCTCCGCCGACCCCCGCGACCCCGGCCCTATCGCCGACTCCGGCCCAGCAGTACACCTCGGTGGCCCCGCCCGGCGAGCGGCGGGTCCTTTCGGCCAACCCGCCCAACTACGAAAGCCCCCTCCACCTGGTCAAGGGGTTTTTGACCCCAATGCCTTTGCACTTTGTCCGGACCCACGACCCGGTGCCCAGGATCAAGCTGGAGGAGTGGCGGCTTCGGGTCGAGGGTAATGCGGTAGGGCGGGCCGTAGAGCTAACTTTCGAAGACCTCCTTAAGCTGCCAAGCCGCCCGGTAATCTGCTTTATTGAATGCGCCGGAAACGGCCGCTCGTTCTTTGCCGACCTTTCGGGCAGGCCGGCCGAGGGCGGCCAGTGGCGGCTGGGCGCCATCAGCGTATCCGAGTGGACCGGTGTGCCCCTGGCGGCGGTGCTGGAGCTGGCCGGACTAAAGCCTGATGCCCGGGATGTCCTTATCGAAGGCCTTGACCAGCTTAAGATAAACAGGCCTATACCTAATCGAAAAGGCTCTCGACCCAAACACCATTCTGGCTTACGCCATGAACGGCGGCGACATTCCCCCGGACCACGGCTACCCGGTGCGGGCCGTCGTGCCCGGATGGGTGGGCATAAACAGCATTATATGGGTGGGACGCATTGAAGTTTCTAATCAGCCCATCAAAGTTGCCACCAACACCACCAGCTATATCGTCGACGGCCCTGATTACCCGGATAAGCCCCCGGTTACAACCCAGAATGTAAAAAGCGCCGTCGCCCTCCCGTGGGATGCGACCTTGCCGGCCGGCCGACACCTAATCCGGGGCTTTGCCTGGTCCGGCCAAGGCCGCATCGTTAAGGTCGAATATGCCCTGGACGAGGGCAGGACCTGGAACCAGGCCAACATCCGGGAGCCGGTAATGCCCCTGACGTGGGTCCGTTGGGATTTCGGCTGGGACGCTAAACCGGGCAAGTATACCATCCGGGTTCGGGCCACCGACGAAAAAGGCAATACCCAGCCGGATACGGTTCCCTGGAACCGGCTAGGTTATCTTTTCAATGCGGTGGTGCCCCACCCGGTTACGGTCACCTGATGACCCACAGACCCCGAACTCCGCTCCCAACCCTGGCCTTGGCCGTCGGCGTCTGGGTTGTCCTGGCGGCGTGCGCCGGAGCCCAAACCGGCCCCAGCCGCCGACGCCCGCCAGCTGTTCGGGCGCAACTGTGCCCGTTGTCACGGGCCGTCCGGCGAAGGGGGTATTGGCCCAAGGCTTATCGGCCCCGGTCACAACCTGGCAAAATTCCGCAACGGCCAGCTTCTCTAATTGAGTATATTAAAAGCTCAATGCCGCAGGATGCCCCCGACAGTCTCAAGACGGAAGAGTATTACCAGTTAACTTTGTATATTTTGCGGCCCAATGGCTATCTTAAAGCCGAAGACATATCCCCGCCGGAACGACTGGCCGAAATCTCGCTGGAGTAAGCTCACCTAAGTTCCTGTGTGCTATACTCTCGACATGAGTGCGCCGACCCCTGAAGAGGATGCCAGATTACTGGAACTGGAGAAAAGCCCCCTGGTTCACCCCAAGGTTCGGCTCTAGGAGCGGCC
>DAOTYJ010000011.1:0-2673 GCA_034434875.1 Dehalococcoidia bacterium
CGGGCCCTCACGGCCTTCGGCCGGCCAATGGCCTGCTCGGTCCGATTGTTGGTCGAGGGAACCCCGGGTACCTGGCCCAATGTTCAGACAGCCTCAAGATAAACTGTCTTAAACGATACAGGGGCTCTTGAACGAGCGGCCTTTGGCCGCTGGTCAAACCTGGCCTTGATTTTTAAGCCAAGCGCGCAGCGCTTCGCCTCTTTCCCCCGTCCTGGGGAAGCAGCGGCCTTCGGCCGCTCTGTCTGACCTCCTTGAGGATCGGCTTTACCTGCTCACCAAGTTCGGATTCAAAGTTTTTGATGAGCCTGCCTACCCGCCGTAGCCGCAGCCCGCCCAAAGGGCGGGCGCCGCCGAAGGCGGCTCGGCTCCCGGCAGTGGGCCTGCGCGGCCAAAGGCCGCTGCCTGAGCAACCAGGTTGTACGTGGGAAGGCGGCAAAGCCGCACGATGACCTCGACCCCTTAGACGTCTGATGTGTAATTAGATGCGCAGATCGGCCAGTCGATGCATCGGGCGGCTGAGGCAAAAAAGGTTGATATAAAGCCCGATGGTGTAAGCCACGATCCTGGCAGCAATCCGGGCAAGTAACCCGCTTAAGGTGCGGGCCCGGTGGCGTTCAAGACTGAACAGGTCCTTAAGATGACTGACCGTCTGCTCGACTACCTGCCGCTTCCCGGCTGACCACCGGCAGGTCCCCTCATCCCAGGCACGCTTTTCATTACGTCTGGGTGTAGCGATGACCAGGGCGCCATAATCTTCGAACCAGTGCTGTTCCCATGCAACTGCTGAATGTCCTTTATCGGCCAGGTAGGTCGCATGGTCTTTAACCGTGGCAAGCAAAGCATCTGCAATCGGTCTGTCATCGGCCCTGGCCTCAGCTAACCCAAATCTGGTGATGATGCCATCCTGGCTTACGATAAGTCCAAGCTTGAAGCCGTAAACCCACTCCGTCTTCGAAACACACCGGCCAAAAGTTGCCTGACCGGCAAATAGCCCGTGACGGCAGGCCCTTACCCGATTGATGGCAGGGATCAGGGTAGTGTCCAGCACGTAGTAAATGGCGCTGGTTAACGGTTTTAACACCTGGGCCAGGGCTTCGTTTAGGGCCCGCAATTCAGGCTCCAAAGCCCTTACCCTTCGGTTGAACTGACCCTGGCTTAAGAGTCTCGGAAAGTAACTGCGAAGATACCTGTTTGCGAACCTCACAAAGTCCCGCTCGCACCGCCACCTGGGCCACTGGGCCAGGATAGCCAGGGTGAGTACCTCCGACGGGCTCAGCTCAAAGGGTCTGCCCCGCCTGGGCCGGGATCGATGGGTCGCCTGCCACCAGTCATCGACGGCTGTTGACATAACGCGTCTTGCGCCTTATGTCAACAGCGTGACCAGGAAGGAGTCGAGGTCCATCCGGCACCTCCGAAGAAAATTTTCCAGGTGCCATTATAGACCTTGGCTCCTTCCCTTGCTGTTTGCCCCAGAATTACACATCAAACGTCTTAGCTGAGCCTCTTGGCTGAGCCCCTTCCCCGGGGGGTGATACTCTTGGGTGATACCCTTGGCTGGGGGCTGATACTCTTGGCTGATACCCTTCGCCGGGGCTGATACCCTTGGCTGATACTCTTAACATTTTTATTTAGCAAGCAGTTAACCAAAATCCTAGCCCAAACCAATGAAAAAAAGTGGTGGAAAAGTTAGCCGCCCCGGGGGCGGAAGGGGCTGGGGGTGCCGGCTATGGTGGCGGGCGTCGGGGCTTGGGTGGGGGCGAGGCCCCCGTTTTCCGGCTGGGGCGCCCCGGGGCGGGGTCGGGCCGGCGGCCGGGGGCGTTGGGCCTTGAAAAAGTACGAAAGTACTTTTGACGGGGGCGGGTTTTGGGTGGTAAAATGGGGTCTGGTAAGGGAGAAACAGCCGAATAGTTGGCGGTCTTGAAGCCCCCGGCCGGGGAAACCCGGAAGGGGGCTTTGGTGTTTGTGTAAAATGCAACTGGGAGGAGAGGGGTGCCGACCCTGGAAGAGAGAATGGCTGCCCTGGAGGCGGCGGTAAGCCGCCTTACGGGGGCCCTGACCGATACGGTCGCAACCTTAAAGGAGCTGGCCGGGAGCTTGAAACCCACGGCCGGCGTCCTCGAGGAGCTGGCTGCTCTGGTCAAAACCCTGGTCGAGGCCCAGGTCCGGACCGAGCGCCGGCTTGAGGAGCTTACGGCCCGGGTCGAGGCCCTGGCCGAGGCCCAGGCCCGGACCGAGGAGCGGGTCGGGCGGCTTGAGGAGGCCGTGGCCCGGCTGGCCGAGGCCCAGGCGAGGACGGAGGAGCGGGTCGGCCGCCTGGAAGAGCGGGTTGGGCGGCTCGAAGAGGCCCTGACGCGCCTGGCCGAGGCCCAGGCGAGGACCGAGGAGCAGGTGGCCCGGCTGACGGAGGCCCAGGCGAAAACCGAGGAGGCCCTTCGGATTCTTGTGGACCGGGTTGGGGAGCTGGACGGCTTTTACCAGGAGCTCCGGTTCGTTCGGCGGGCGCCGGCCATCCTGGGAAGGGCCCGCTTTCGGAGGGTGCGGGTCTTGAGCCCGGAGGAGCTGGCCGACCGGCTGGATGACCTGGAGGAGCAGGGTCTTATCTCCTCGGCCGAACGCAACCGGCTGGTGGAAACGGACCTTATCGTCCGGGCCCGGCGGGACGGGCAGGAGGTG
>DAOTYJ010000012.1:0-17725 GCA_034434875.1 Dehalococcoidia bacterium
GCAACCCTCGACCTCTGGGAGAGCCTCAGCCGGCCCGGCTGCCCCATCTGCCGGGTTCGGCGCAACTCCGAGCGGCGCTACGCCGTAAACCTGCTCTGGGAAAACGTAAACGACCCCGGCGTCCGGGCCCGGCTCCTGGCGTCCAACGGGTTCTGCGGACCCCACGCCGGCCTGCTCCTGCACCTGGCCGACCGGGAGCTGGGCAGCCGCCTCGGCCTGGCCATCATCTACGAGCACCTGGCCCGGGACCTGAGCCGCCGGGTCGGGGAGCTTCTCAAACCGGGCGGCCGGGGACGGGTCTTCGGCCCCGCCCGAATTCCCTCGGTCCGCCAGCTCCGGGGGCTCCTGCCCGCCGAGGAGTGCCCCGTTTGCGCCGTGGGCCGGGAGGCCGCCGACCGAAACCTGTGGTTCCTGGTGGAAAGGCTCCCGGCAGCCGACTGGCGGCAGGCCTGGCAGGCCTCCGACGGCCTCTGCCGACCCCACCTGCTTGGGGCCCTGGGGATGGCGGCCCGGGCCAACCCCGAAGTCTTCGATTTCCTCTGGCAGGACGCCCTGGGCCGCCTGGACGCGCTGCGGCACAACCTGGCCGAGTTCATCCGGAAGCAGAGCTGGACCCACCGGGACGAACCGGTCTCGGCGGCCGAGGCCGGGGCGGTTGAGGCCGCCATCCGCTTTTTCACTGGCGACGGCGGGCCAGAATAATACCTTGGGGAGGGGAATGAGATGCAGGCCAGGGACTCAAGTCCGGTTTACGAGCTGGCTCGGCAGGTGCGGGAAAGTGTCGGCCGGGTCATCGTCGGGAAGGCGTGGACGGTGGACCTGCTCCTGGTCGCCCTGCTTTGCGAGGGGCACGTCCTCATCGAGGACGTGCCCGGCATCGGCAAGACCACCCTGGCCAAGGCCCTGGCCCGGTCCCTGAGCCTGACCTTCAAGCGGATTCAGTGCACCCCAGACCTGCTGCCGGCCGACATCACCGGCACCATGGTCTTCAATCAGGCCCTGGGCACCTTCGAGTTTTACCCGGGCCCGGTCTTTACCCAGGTCCTGCTGGCCGACGAAATCAACCGGGCCACCCCCCGGACCCAGGCCGCCCTCCTGGAGGCCATGGAGGAGCGGCAGGTCTCCGTCGAGGGGGAGGTCCGGCCCCTCCCCCGACCCTTCGTGGTCCTAGCCACCCAGAACCCCATCGAGCTGGAGGGGACCTTTCCCCTGCCCGAGGCCCAGCTGGACAGGTTCTTCCTCAAGCTCAGCCTGGGCTATCCTGACCTGGAGGAAGAACGGCAGATCCTCCGCCGCTTCCGCACGGCCGACCCCCTTAAGGAGCTCGTCCCGGCGGCCGGGGCCGACCAGATCCTGGTGGCCCAGCGGCTGGTCCGGGAGGTCCACGTCTCGGCCGCGGTGGAAGACTACCTGCTGGGCCTGGTCCGGGAGACCCGCCGGCACCCGGCCATCGAGCTGGGGGCCAGTCCCCGGGCGGCCCTGGCCCTTTACCGGGCGGCCCAGGCCCTGGCGGCCGTGGGCGGCCGCGACTACGTGATTCCCGACGACGTGAAGGCCCTGGCCGAACCGGTCCTGGCCCACCGGCTGATTCCCAACCCCCAGGCCCGGCTGAAGGGCCGGTCGGTGGCCGAAACCCTCCGGGAGGTGGTGGCGGCCGTCCCGGTGCCGGTGGAAGCCTGAGGGGAGGCGGGCGTGGAGTACATCGAGGCCCGATACCGGCAGGCGGAGCTCCGGGCCCTCCTCATCGGCCTGGTGCTGGCGGCCGGGGTCCTGCTCCGGCAGGTGGAGCTGGTGGCAGTCGGAACCCTGCTGGCCCTGGTGGCGGCCGTTTCGGTGGCCTGGGGCCGCTACGCCATCAAGCGTCTGGAATACACCAGGTCCTTCGACTCGCCCCGGATATTCTGGGGCGAGACGACCCATCTTTCCGTAAGCCTGGCCAACCGCAAGCTGCTCCCCCTGGCCTGGGTCCAGGTGGAGGACGAGTTCCCCGACCGGGACAAGGTTCAGCTGCTGCGGGGGCGGCTCGGCTACTCCCACAAGCCGAACCGGTTCGTCCTGTCGAACCTCTTTGCCCTGGGCTGGTACGAGCGGGTCGTCCGCCGCTACCCGGTCCGGGGCGCCTACCGGGGCTACCACGCCTTCGGGCCGGTGACCATCCGCACCGGCGACCTTTTCGGATTTTTTACGGCCGAGCTGGTGGTCGACCGGGTCGACTACCTGACGGTCTACCCCCGGGTCGTGCCCCTGGAGCGGCTGGGGCTCCCCGCCCGGGAGCTCCTGGGGCAGCTTAAGGCCCGCCACAGCCTCCAGCGGGACCTCTCCCGGGTGGTGGGCGTCCGGCCCTACGTGCCCGGCGACAGCCGCCGCCAGGTCCACTGGCGGGCCACCGCCCGGGCCGGCCGGCTCCAGGTGAAGGTCCCCGAGCCGGTGACGGCCCCGAACCTTCTGGTCTTCCTGGACCTGGCCACCTTCCAGTACCCGTGGCAGGGGGTGCACCCGGACCGGCTGGAGCTGGCCATTATCACGGCGGTGGCCCTGGCCAACGCCGCCCTGGAGGAGGGTTTTTCGGTCGGCCTTTACGCCAACGGCAGCCTGCCCGAGAGCGACCAGCCCCTGAAGATTCCTCCCGGCCGGTCGCCGGCACAGCTGACGGTGATCCTGGAGTCCCTGGCCCGCATCGGCAGTTTTCCCAGCCTCAGCCTGGAGGCCCTGCTGCGGCGGGAGGCCCGGGCCCTGCCGTGGGGGGCCACCACCGTGGTGGTGACGTCGGTGCCCACCGAGGGCCTTGCCGCCGGCCTTTTGCGCCTCAAGAGGCTGGGCCGGCCGGTGGTGCTGATTCTGGCGGAAGGCGGGGACGGGGTGGAGCTGCCGGGGATCCCCGTTTACCGGGCGACCGGGTCCGAGGTCTGGGCGGAGCTGGACCGTGTCCGACTGGGTTAGCCGGCTCTTCTTCCCCCTGGCCGTCGCCTGGGTCGAATGGACCTGGGTTTACCCCTGGGCCCTCTGGTGGTCCGGGCCGGCGGCCCTCGGCCTTGGGCCGCCCCTGGCCCCGGCCACCGCCTGGCTCGTCCTCTCCGCCGGAGCGGCCCTCGCCGCCCTGGCCCGGCCGGGGTTGCCCCCGGGGCTCCTGCGGGCCGCGGCCCTCGTGGTGGGGCTGGGGCTGGCGGTCCTCGGGGTCTGGCGGGACCACTTTGCCGGAAGCCCCGGAGCGGCCTGGGTTGGGGTCCTGGGCCAGGCCCTCCTCAACACCTTCCGGGAGCCCTCGGCCCCGGCGGCGGGCTTCTGGCTGGGGCTGGGCCTCTACTGGCGGGGCGTCAGCCTCGGGGCCGCCGACGCCGACTACGAAGACCTCTACCGGGAGTTCAGCCTCGGGCTGGCCGCCCAGGTGGTCCTGTTTCTGGCCAACCGCCTCCGGCCGGACCCCCGCCTGGCGGAGGCGGGCCTCGGCTACTTTATGATTCTGTCGGCGGTGGCCCTGTCGGGCCTCGCCCTGGCCCGCCTGGCCGAAATCCTCCGCCGGGTGCGGCGGGCCGGGGGCGGGGGGCCCGGGCCCACCGGCCCCTGGCTTCTGACCCTGGGGGCCACCGTCCTGGGCCTGCTGGCCGGGGCGGTGGCGGCGGCCTTGCTTCTGCTCCAGGAGCCTCCGGCCCCCATCCGGGCGGCCCTGGGCCTCCTGGGCGACATCTTGCTCACCGTCCTTTTCGTCCTGCTCCTGCCCCTGGGCCTCCTGGCCGAACTTCTGGTGATAACCCTCGGTCCCCTGCTCCGCCGGGCCTGGGCCCAGCTTCAGCTGCCGACCCTGATTCAGCCCGGGCAGGAATCCCATCAGGCCCCCGGGACCGGCCTTGGGCTGATTCCGCCGGCCCTGACCCAGGGGCTCCAGTGGCTGGCCGTCGCCGCCGTCCTGAGCCTCGGCCTGGTCCTCATCGCCCTGGCGGTGGGCCGGGCCAGGCGGCGCCGGACCGAGGCCGATGTGGAGGAGGTTCGCCAGTCTCTCTGGTCCTGGTCGGGGCTGGCGGCCGGCCTGAAGGCGCGCCTCAGGTCCCTGGCCGGCCGGCTGCGGCGGGTTCCCGCCCCGGCCGCCGCAGACCTTCCCACCTCCCCGGAAGCCCGGACCGTCCGGGAGGTCTACCGGCAGTTCCTGGGCCTCATGGCCGGGCTGGGCCGGCCCCGCCGGGCCGACGAGACCCCGCTGGAATTCCTGGGCCGGGTCCGCCCCGACCTGGGGCCGGTGGCCCCGGAGGCCGAGGAGCTGACCCGGGCCTACCTCCGGGTCCGCTACGGGGCGCGGACCCTTCCCGGGCCCGCAACTGGCCGGATTCGGGAGGCCTGGTTTAAAATCAGGCGGAGTCTCAGCCGCCAGCCGTGACCGGAGAACGAAGCTTCTTCACCGAACCGGGGGAAGGCCGGCTCTGGACGGCCGGCTTTCTCAACGAGCGGTTCCCCCAGCCGGTCTCGCCCCTGGGCTGGACGGTTATCCGGCCCCACCTGGAGGAGCTGGCCGTCCGGGAGCCCCTCCGGATGCTGGGCATCGCCCCGGGGCCGGCCCCGGTCACCCGTCTCTGGCTCGGCCGGCCGTATTTTAACGCCGAGCTCCTCGCCGCCCTCTACCGGGTCTTTCCCGGCTGGCTTCTTCCCGAGGACGCCGCCCGCTACTTTCCCGGGGGCGACCCGGCTTTCCGCCGCCGCCTCGGCCGCCGCCCCAACCTTCTCAGGCTGACGGCCAGCGCCCTGGTTACGGTGGGGGGCTGGAACCCGGCGGTCCACCTGGCCGACTGGCAGCGGTTTGCCGCCCGGTACCGGGCGGCCATGGGCCGCCTCCGGGCGGCGGCCGAGGCCCTGGGGCCGGCATCCGGGGAGGAGGGGGTCCGGGCCCGGCTCCGGCTGGCGGGGGAGGTTCAGGCCTGGAACGGGGCCCTCCTCCGGCGCCACCGCTGGAGCCTCCTTCACGCCGAGGCCTGGTATACCCTCCTCCGGCGGGCCGCCGCCCGAATCCGGCCCGGCGAAGGGGAGGCCTGGGCGGCGGCCTGGGTCCGCCGGGGCGACGATGTGACCTGCGAATTTAACCGGCTCCTGGAAGCCGCAGCCCTCGCCGGGGAGCCGGGGCTTAAGGCTTCCCTCCGAAGGCGTCTGCTGACAGAGTTCGGCCACCGCTCCTTCAGCCTGGACATCGCCCGGCCGACGGTGGCCGAGGCCCTGGAAGATTACCTGGCGGCCGCCCGGAGCCGGCCGGCGGTCGGGGCGGCGGAGATCAGCCCCGCCCCCCCGCCGTCCCTCTGGCTCCGGCCGCTGGCCGAGCTGGCCCGACGGTTCATGGGCCTCCGGGAGGCCCAGCGCCACCACTGGCAGATGGGCCTGGCCCTCCTCCGACGCCTGTACCTGGGGGTGGGCCGGCTTCTCAGCCCCGGCTATTTCGACGGGCCCGAAGACGTCTTTTTCCTGACGGCCGGGGAGCTGGCGGCCTACCCCCACCTGCCCCCGCCGGCCGTCTTCCGGGAGCGGCGGCAGGAGTTCGAAAGGCTCAATGCCGGGCCGGATTTCTACCCCGAGTTCCTCGAGGGCGACCGGCCCCTGGGGCCGAACGCGACCCCGGGCCCGGCCGAGGGGCTGAGGGGCCTCGGGGTGAGCCCGGGGCTGGGCCTGGGCCGGGTCCGGGTGGTCCTGGGGCCGGAGGGGCTCGGGCGGCTGGCGCCCGGGGAGGTGATGGTGAGCCCGGCGGCCGATTCGGGCTGGACCTTCGTCTTCGGCCGGCTGGCGGCCCTGGTCCTGGAGCGGGGCGGCCAGCTCTCCCACGCGGCGGTGGTCGCCCGGGAGTACGGCCTTCCGGCCGTAGCGGGCGTCCGGGATGCCACCCGGATTCTCCGGGACGGCGACCGGGTCATCGTCGATGGCACCCGGGGCCTGGTCTTAAAATCCTGAGGGGAGGTTTCGAAGGTGGAAATCACCATCATCCGGACCCCAAAGGGCTACATCGGGCTGGTGGGGAACGAACGGGGGCTGCGGGCGGTCACCCACTTCTGCCCATCCCCCGAAGCCTGCCTGGCCGAGGCCGAAGCCGAGGTGGGCGGTCCCCTAACCGTCACCGACCGCTTCCGGGAGTGGGAAGGACCCCTCGGCCGCTATGCCGGCGGGGAGCCGGTGGATTTTGACCTGGACGGATGCCTGGGCCCCGAGGTCGGGACCGACTTCGAGCGGCAGGTCTGGGCCCGGCTGCGGCTGATCCCCTGGGGAAAGGTGGTGAGCTACCGGGAGCTGGCGGCCGCTGTGGGCCGGCCGAAGGCGGTGCGGGCCGTGGGCCGGGCGGTGGGCCGTAACCCCCGGGCCGTCCTGGTGCCCTGCCACCGGGTGGTCGGGGCCGACGGCCGCCTGGTGGGGTACGGGGGCGGCCTCGGCCTTAAGGCCGAACTTCTGGAACTCGAGGGCCACCGGGTCGACCGGCAGCGGGGGAGGCTGCTCTGCTGCCGGCCCGGCCCCTAGCCGGCCGTGGCCGCCCCCCAAACGGCCGCCGTCCGCCAGGCCCTGGCCGAGCTTATCCGGAGCCGGGGGCCCATCACTTTTGCCCAGTACATGGCCTTCGTCCTTTATGACCCGGACCACGGCTACTACACCGCCGGGCGGCCCCGGGTCGGCGACCGGGGGGATTACTACACCTCCCCGGCCGTCCACCCCGTCTTCGGCCACCTGCTGGCCCGGCAGGCCGCCGACGTCTGGGTCCGGCTGGGCCGGCCGGACGATTTCGCCGTGGTCGACCTGGGCGGGGGCCAGGGCCACCTGGCCGTCAGCCTGCTGGGCGGCCTCAGGCGCGACTGGCCCGAGCTTTTCGGCCGGACCCGCTACTTCCTGGTGGACTTTGAGCCGAACCTGCGGGCAGCCCACCGGCGGCTGGCGGCCGAAGCCGGGGACCTGGTGGCCCGGGTGGAGCTGGTGACGGACCTGCCGGCGGAACCCCTGGCCGGCATGGTGGTGGCCAACGAATTCTTCGACGCCCTGCCCTTCCACATCGTGGTGAACCGGGGCGGCCGACTGCAGGAGGTTTACGTGGGCTGGGCCGACGGGCCGGTGGAGGTGGAGGGAGAGCTTTCCGACCCCCGCCTCTCGGAATATTTCGACCGGGTCGGGGTCCGACCCCCGGAAGGGGCCCGGGCCGAGGTTTGCCTGGAGGGTCCGGAGTGGGTCCGGCGGGTGGGCCGGTTGCTCCGGGCCGGCCTCTTCCTGGTGGTCGACTACGGCTACCCGGCCGCCGAGCTTTACTCGGCCAAATTCCCCCGGGGAACCCTCATGTGCTACTACCGGGGGACTTACCACGACGACCCTTACCGTTTTCCGGGGGAGCAGGATATAACCGCCCACGTGGACCTCACCGCCCTGGCCCTGGCCGGTCGGGAGGCGGGGCTGAGGGTGCTGGGCCTCACCACCCAGGCCCGCTTTCTGCGAAATCTAGGCATCGAAGAATACATCCGGGCGCTGGACCGGGCCGTTTTCGACGACCCGGAGGCCCACCCGCGAAATCTGGCCCTCATCCGGAGCCTGATAAAGCCCGGGGGCCTGGGCAGTTTCAAGGTGCTCGGCCTGGGCCGGGGGCTGGGGCCGGAGCTGCGGGGCCTGACCGGCGCCCGGCCGGAGGGAACCCGATGAGGCTCACCATCCTGGGCGCCCACAAAACCGACTTTAAGGGGGGCGGGGCCGTCTCCATCCTGGTGGACGGGCGGCTCGCCCTCGACGCCGGCAGCCTGACGGCCGCCTTATCCCTCGAGGAGCAGGCAGCCGTCGAGGCCGTCCTTATAAGCCACCGCCACTTCGACCACATCAAGGACCTGCCCCTTTTCGGCCTGAACACCGCCTTCCGGGGCACCACCCCGGTCTACACCACCCCGTCGGTTCGGGACGCCCTTACCGCCCACCTTTTTAACCCCGAGCTCTGGCTCGTCCTGACGGAATGGCCCCCGGAGCGGCCGAGCCTCCGCTTTGAGACCATCGAGCCCCACCGGCCCTTTGCCGTCGGGGACTACCTGGTCACCCCCGTGCCGGTGGTCCACGGGCCCCCGACGGTGGGATTTCACGTCAGCCGCAACGGCCGGAGCTTCTTCTACGGGGCCGACTGCGGCCCCGGGGGCCTGGCCGAGGCCTGGCGGACGGTCCGGGCGGACCTGCTCATCCTGGAGGTGAGCTTCGCCAACGCCCAGCGGGAGGCGGCCGAACGGGCAAACCACCTCACCCCCGACCTTCTGGCGGCCGAACTGGTGGGCCTGCGGGAAGCCCAGGGCCGGATTCCGCCGGTGCTGGCCGTTCACTTCGACCCCGCCCAGGAGGCCGCCATCCGGGCGGAGCTGGCCGAGGTGGCGGCCCGACTGGGGATAGAAATCACCGCGGCCGAGCGCGGCCTTACCCTGGACCTGTGAAGGGGGCGGACCGGATGCTCATCGTGGCCAGCCCCAACGGCCGGGTAGGGATCAAGGCGGCCATGGACGTGCTCCGGGCCGGGGGCTCGGCCCTGGACGCGGTGGAGGTGGGCTGCCGGCTGGTGGAGGATAACCCCGAAGACCCCACGGTGGGGACCGGCGGCCTGCCGAACCTGCTGGGGGAAGTGGAGCTGGACGCCAGCATCATGGACGGCCGGACCCTGGCGGCCGGGGCGGTGGGGGCGGTAAGGGGCTTCCCCAACCCGATATCCATCGCCCGCAAGGTGATGGAGACCCTGCCCCACGTCCTGCTGGTCGGGGCCGGGGCGGAGCGGTTTGCCGAGGAGATGGGCTTTACCCGCCGGGAAGTGCTCACCCTGCAGGCCCGGCGGCTCTGGGAGGAGCGGCTCCGGGGGATCGGGGTCCCCCCCGACCCCGGCATCCGGCGCTACCTGGCCCGGATGCGGGAGCTGGCCGGCCTAGCCCCCGACCCCGAGCGGCCCAACGAGACGGTGAACTTTATCGCCCTGGACGGGGCGGGCAACATCGCCTGCGGGGTTTCCACCAGCGGCTGGGCCCTCAAATATCCCGGCCGGCTGGGGGACTCGCCCATTATCGGTGCGGGAAACTACGCCGACAACCGCTACGGGGCGTGCGCCTGCACCGGCCGGGGCGAGACCGCAATCCGGCTCGGGGTCGCCCGAACCGTCGTGCTCCACCTCAAGATGGGCCTCGGCCTGGAGGGGGCTGCCCGGGAAGTAATGGCCGAAGTGTCCGCCCTACCGGACCCCTACGCCGGGCCCTTTTCCCTCATCGCCGTCGACCGGCACGGAAATCACATTGGGGCGAGCAACCGGCCGAATACGACCTATATTTTTATGACGGCCGAAATGGCCGAGCCGGCCGAGGTCCCCAGGCTCTACCTGCCCTGAAGGGCCTGGGGGCCGGGCGCCCGGCCCCCAGGCTTTGACGGTCCGGCCGGTTAGAAGCGGACCAGCGGGCCGCCGGTAAGTTGCTGTGTGGCGAAGTTGATAAAGAAGAACCCGAAGAAGATGACGTTAAGGATCAGGACCACGTAGGACCACCAGGTAATCCGCGCCGGACGCGGCAGCTTGCTGTTAAGATACATAATGAGGAACGGGTAAATGAGGGAGCCCAGGTTCGACATGTTTGCCGAGATGAGGATAAGCCCGGCCGGCAGGGCGGTGTGCAGCAGGATGGATATGACAATCATCAGCGTAATCATGTAGGGATAGTAGAACCGGCGCGGGTCCTCGTGGATGAGCCGCCGGAAGCCGGGACTCACCCCGTAGAGGGCATCAACTACGTTGCGAACCAGGAGCTCGAAAACCACCAGCTGGGTGCTGTAAAGGATGAAAAAGCCGATTACAAGGGCCCACACGGAAAGGACCGGGCTGTAGAACCGGCCGAGGATATCCGCCGCGTAGGTAGGGATGGTGGCGGTAGTCGGCTTCTCCACCCCGGGCAGGGACGCCAGATGGAAGACGAGGATGCTCGGGAGCATCATGCCCAGAATGGCGCCGGGCATGAAGACAATCCACATCTCGAGGACGAGAAAGCGCCACCACCGCTTCCAGAGCTGGGCGTTCCGCTCGGTTTCGGGGAAGATCTTGCCTGCTGGGGCGATGGGCCGCTACTCCCCACCGATGAGGGCGGCGATGTAGCCAACCTTATAGCCCATGCCGTAGCCCTTGTCCCGGTAATAGTTCATGAACCACCAGTTAAGGCCCGAAGCCATGGCCGCAAACCCGGCCAGGGCGCCGATCAGGGTCGCGTCGGTCCCCCTGGGCGGCAGGGCCGGGGTTACCAGGCCGGCAAAACCCTCAACCCACTTGCTGAAAGGGACGATGAGCAGGGCAGCAATAAGCAGCGTGATGAGAACGAATCCAACCACAACCCAGTTGACCAGCTCCAGGGTGCGGCCGACCTTCCTGCCGAAAAGGGTGATGACGAACACCGTGCCCATCAGGCCGATGGCCAGCAGCCGGACCGTCGGCAAGTCCGCGCCGGTGGGGATGCGCCCGGCGAGCAGAGCAAAGAGGCTCTGGCCGGCCGAGGCCGCCCAGCCGCCCCAGATAAAAGCGAAATAGACGATGAAGAGCGACAGGGGAACCCACAGGACCCAGCCGGGCGGTACCCGGGCAAAACCCAGGCTGGGGACCTCACCTGTGGCGATGACGTAGCGGCCGATCTCCGTGTTCCAGAACGTCTGAAGCAGGATCGAAATCAGGATAACAAAGCCCGTTCCGATAAACCCGTACGTGCCGATGTTGAGGGGTCCGAGCAACCACTCGCCGCTGCCGATGGATATGCCCAGGGCGATCAGGCTCGGGCCGATAACGTAAAAGACAACCTCTTTGACGCCGAGCCTCGGGCGCTGAAAAACCTCCTCGGGGGTGGGCAGGTCGTCCACCTCCAGGGGCGGCCGGCTAACGCCCAGCTGGATAACCTTCGGGGTTGCGGCCGGTTCCAGGCCCATCTTTGACCTCCTCCTTTCGGTTTTGGGGCTCTGGCCGAGTATAACGGCCTGGCCCAATTCTGTCAAGCGGCTTTCTTTGTTTACATTGGGGATAAATCACGGTCTGCCCTCGACCCGAACGCCCCAATTGACGAAAGGTCCGGCCCTTAGTTTCCTCACGCAGGAACATTTCTAGTGGTTGTCCAGGGTGTCCGGCCTTCGGCCGGCCGCGGGCCGGGTCCACCAACCGAAAAGTCCCTTTTCCCCGGTGCGGCTGTCGGAGCTACTCGACATATGTTAGAATTCAAGGCGCAACCGTGACGCCTAATCCGTCAGCACGGAGGCAGCCGTGGATACCCGCATTGAAGAATTTCTGCAATATTTAGGCGACGAAAAAGGCTACGCCCCCAACACCATCGCCGCCTACCGCAATGACCTCCTCCAACTGGCCGACTATCTAAAGACCCGCTTCCCCCAGGAGGCGGAGCCGGGGGAGGTCTGGCCGGTCGTAACCAAGTCGGCCGTCCTCGGATTCATCCTTCACCTTAAGGAGCAGAACTACGCCCCGGCCACCCTCGCCCGCAAGGTGGCGGCGGTCCGCTCCTTCTTCAAGTACCTGCGGCGGCGGGGCATCGTGGCCGCCGACCCCACCGAAGAAGTCGACGGCCTTAAGGTCGCCCGCAACCTGCCCCAGACGCTGACGTCGGCCGAGGTGGAGGCCCTGCTGGCCGCCCCCGCCCGCCGCCGCACCCCCGAGGCCAAGCGGGACCGGGCTATGCTGGAGCTTCTTTACGCCACCGGCATGCGGGTGAGCGAGCTCATCGGCCTGAACATCGACGACGTGAACCTGATGGACGAGTCGGTCCGTTGCGTCGGCCGGAACCGGCGGGAGCGGGTCTTCCCCCTCCCCAGGCGGGCCTTTGAGGCCCTGGAGGACTACGTTCAGACGGCCCGGCCCCTGCTGATTCGGGACCTGGCCGAAAAGGCCCTCTTCGTCAACCGCCGGGGGGAGCGCCTCACCCGCCAGGGGTTCTGGCTCATCGTGAAAGCCTGCGCCCGGGCGGCCGGAATCACCCGCCCCATCACCCCCCACACCTTCCGGCACACCTTCGCCGCCCACACCCTGCTGAGCGGCGCCGACATCGAGTCGGTCCAGAAGATGCTGGGCCACGTCTCCATCGCCACGACCCAGGTTTACGAACGGCTGCGCCAGCTCCAAACCCAGTCCGATGACGGAGGAGCGGGGAATCCGGCCTGAGGAAGTCGGGGAAGCCGTCGAGTTTATCCGCCGTCGGACGCCCCACCCGCCGCAGGTGGCCGTCATCGCCGGCAGCGGCCTGGCCGAGTTGGCTGTCGAGGTGGAGGCGGCGGCCCGAATTGACGTTACGGAGATACCCGGCTGGCCGGTCCCCACCGTGGAGGGGCACGGCCGGGAGCTCTGGGTCGGCCGGCTCGGCGGTCAGGTGGTGGCCGTCCAGACGGGCCGGGTCCACCTTTACGAAGGGTATTCCCCGGCCCAGGTGGCCTTTAACATCCGGGTTTACGGCCTGCTGGGGGTTCGGGTGGTCATCGTCACCAACGCCGCCGGGGGCTTAAACCCCGAATTCCAGGTTGGGGACCTGATGCTCATCGCCGACCACATCAACCTGCCCGGCCTGGCCGGCTTTAACCCCCTGCGGGGGACCGAGGCCCCGGCGTGGGGACCCCGGTTTCCGGGAATGGTCGGGGCCTATTCCCCGCGGCTTCGGGCCCTGGCCCGGCGGGCGGCCGCCGAGGCCGGCATTAGCCTTCGGGAAGGCGTCTACGTGATGGTGGGCGGACCCTCTTACGAGACCCCGGCCGAGGTGCGCCTGCTCCGGGCCCTGGGCGGGGATGCGGTGGGAATGAGCACCGCCCTGGAGGTGGTGGCCGCCCGGCAGATGGGCCTGGAGGTGCTGGGCATCTCCTGCATCACCAACGTCTGGGGGGACCCCGACGCCGGGCCCACCCACGCCGAGGTGCTGCTGGCCGGCGCCGCCATCCTTCCCCGCCTCAAGACCCTGGTGCGCCGGGTAATCGGCCTCCTCCCATGAACGGCGGTCGCCGGCTTCCGCTCCTGGCGGCGGTCCTGGGGGGAGCCGGCCTGGTCTTAATCGTCGCGTTCCTGGGCCTGCTCGCCCTCGGGCCCGCCGGCCGGCCGGCCACCGCCCCGCCGGGCCCACCTGCGCCTCCCCCGGCACCCACCCCCGCCCCGGCCTCACCCCCACCCGCCTACCGGCCCCTTCCCACCCCGCCCGACCGGGACCTCTACGACCTCACCCGGCGGCTCCGGGCCGGGGGCCTGCCCCCGGTCGGGGGCGGCAGCGCCCCGCCCGCCCGTCAGCCGGGCGACCGGGAAGTCTTCTGGGCCATGAACCTGGAAACGTACACCCCCTTTACGGTCACGGCCGTCCTCCGCTACGCCGGTCCCCACACCCTCCTTTACTTCGACGAATCCATCCCCATCGACCAGGCCGCCATCGAGCAGGCGGCCCAGGCCTTCGAAGGGCAGGTCTACCCGGTCATCCGCCGCTACTTCGGCAGCGAGCCTTCCCCCGGCCTCGACGGCGACCCCCGGCTCACCATCCTCCACGCCCGGATCCCGGGGGTTGCCGGCTACTTCAGCGCCGCCGACGGCTACCCCCGATTCATCAACCGCTACAGCAACCAGCGGACCATGTTTTATGTCAATATTGACGCCTTGCGGCCGGGGACGCAGGCTTATCTAAGCGTGCTGGCCCACGAGTTTACCCACGCCGTCCAGTTCAACGAGCACCGGGCCGAAGAGGGCTGGATTCAGGAGGGGCTGGCCGAGCTGGGCTCCTTTCTGGCGGGTTTCCGGCCCCGGTCGGCCGAGGCCTTCCTGGCCGACCCCGACGTTCAGCTCAACCGCTGGCCGGAGCAGCCCTCGGCCGCCGGACGGAACTACGGGGCGGCTTATCTCTTCTTTCGGTATCTTTTCGGCCACTACGGCGGCTTCGAGGGGATCCTCGACTACATGCGGCAGGGCGGACGGGGAATCGGGGGCATAAGCGCCTACCTGCGGCGTTTTGGGGCGGATTTTGAGGGGGTCTTTCTTGACTGGACGGTGGCCAACCTCCTGGGCCGCCGCGCCGACCGCTACGGCTACCCCGACTACGAGGCCGGGGTCCGGGCCGTAACCCCCTTAAATCCGGGGGACACTTACCGTGGGCGGGTGAACCAGCTGGGAGCCAGGTACTTTGAGATTTCGGCACCCGGCAACTACCGGCTCGTTTTCAGCGGGGCCGTGGAGACCCCGATAATTCCGACCCGGGCCCCGAGCGGGTCCCACTTCTGGTGGGCCAACCGGGGGGACAACACCGACTCGACCCTGACCCGGGAGTTCGACCTTTCGGGGGTGGGCCGGGCGACCCTCCGGTTCCGGGCCTGGTGGGCCCTGGAGGCCGGCTGGGATTACGCCTACGTGGAGGCTTCGGCCGACGGCGGCCGGAGCTGGCAGGTGCTTTCCGGCCGGTTTTCCCGGGCCGACGACCCCTTCGGCCACAGCTTCGGCCCGGGCTACACCGGCCGAAGCGGCGGCGGGCCGGCCCCGGAGTGGGTGGAAGAAACGGTGGACCTTACCCCCTTTGCCGGCCGGAAGGTCCTCATCCGGTTCGAGCAGGTGAACGACGACGCCGTGAACCTGGACGGCTTCGCCCTCGACGACATCAGCATCCCCGAGGTCGGCTTTTTTGACGACGCTGAGGACGACCGCGGCTGGGAGGCCCGGGGCTTCGTCCGGACGGACAACCGCCTGCCCCAGCGCTTCGGGGTGCGGGTGGTGAAGTTCGGCCGGGAGGTGACCGTCGAAACGGTCCCCCTGGACGGCGCCAACCGGGCCGAATATCTTATTGAGGGCCTCGGCCGGGCCTTCGACCGGGCGGTGGTGGTCGTGGCCGGCCTGAGCCCCGACGCGGCCCAGCCGGCCGCCTTTCAGCTAACCCTGGAGCCGAGGTGAACATGAGCCGGGCGCTCATCCTCTACCAGCTTCAACAGGTGGACAGTCAGCTGGACGAGCTCAGGGCCCGGCTGGCCGAGGTCGAGGCCCGCCTCACCGAGAGTCCGGCCCTGAGACAGGCCCGGGCCGAAGCGGCCGAAAAGGAACAGCGGCTTCGGGAGCTCCAGCGCCGCCAGCGGGACCTGGAAGACCGCATCGAGGACCTGGCCGCCAAAATCAAGGAGCTGGACGACAAGCTCTATTCGGGCAAGGTAACCAACCCCAAGGAGCTGGACGGCTACTACCAGGAACAGCTCCAGCTTAAGGCCCGGCAACGCCAGCTGGAGGACCAGATGCTCGAGGTGATGCTGGCCCTTGAGGCGGCCGCCGCCGAGCTGGCCGAAGCCCGCCGGCGCCTGGCCGAGGTTGAGGCCCAATGGCGGGCGGAGCAGGAGCGGCTCGGGCAGGAGCGGGAAAGCCTGCGGGCCCGAATCGACGAGCTGAGCCGGGAGCGGGCCCGGGTCGCCGCCCGGGTGGACCGACTTGACCTGGCCGTTTACGAACAGCTCCGCCAGACCCGGGGCGGCCGGGCGGTGGCGGTGGTGGAGCGGGGGGCCTGCAGCGGCTGCCGGGTCGTGCTGCCGGTGACCGATTTTCAGAAGGTTAAAAGCGGCCAGGGCCTGGTCCGCTGCGGCACCTGCGGCCGCATCCTCGTCATACCGCCCGCCTAGCCCCGCCCCCGACTTTTGCCGTTTTCGGCCCTGAGGCCGCCCGGCCAAGGGCCCAGAGCAGGAGCCCTGCCCCCTTCCCGGAAAGCCCCGACCTGCCGATAGCTAATAACGGGCGGAAGGGAAGTCGCCAGGTTAAGCCGGAGGGGGAACCTTGCAGGCAACGGGGCTGATAATGACAACCGAAGACCTTCTTGAAGAGTTGGCCCACCGGGTCTTTAGCGAACTGGGGTTTGCCCCCACCGACCTGCTGCGCCAGCGGCTCGGCCGGGTGGTGCGCCAGCGGATGAAGGCGGTGGGGGCCCCGCACCTGAGGGCTTACCTGGGCTACCTGGAAACCTCGGGACGGGCCGAGCTTACCAGGCTCGTCCAGGCCCTCACCATCAACGAAACCTACTTTTTCCGGGAGCCGGCCCACTTCGCCGCCCTCGAAAGGCTGCTCCCCGGGCTGGCCGCCCGAAGCCAAAGGGTCCGACTCCTCTCGGCCGGGTGCGCCACCGGGGAAGAAGCCTCCTCCCTGGCGATAACCGCCTGGCGGGTTCTGGGCGGCCGCCCGGGGACCTTCGAGGTGGTTGGGGTCGATATCGACGAGGCCGCCCTGGCCCGGGCCCGGGAAGGCCTTTACGGCCCCTGGTCCTTCCGGGAGGAGTCCTTTTCCCGGGCCGCCCAGTTCCTCCGGGCCGAGGGCGACCGCTGGCGGGTCGTCCCGGCCTTGCGGAGCCTGGTCCGGTTCGAACGGCTCAACCTGGTGGAGGCGGTTCCGGAAGGCCCCTTCCAGGTGGTCTTCTGCCGCAACATGCTCATGTACCTGACGCCCGAAAACCGCCGGGCGGTGGTGGAACGGCTGACCCAGCAGCTGGCATCCGGTGGGGTCTTTTTCGTGGGCTCGGCCGAGTCCCTGGAATGGGGGCCGCCTGACCTGAAACGGGTCCGGGCCCACGGAGCCTTTTTCTACCAGAGGGCCGAGGCCGCACCCCCCCGGACCGGCCGACTGCTGCTGGTGAGCCCCTCGCCCCTGGTCCGGGTCCTCTGGCGGCAGGCCGCCCGCTCCGCCGGCCCGCCGGAGGCCGTTGTCCTGGCCGACTGGCGGAGCCTGCGGCGGGCGGCGGCCGAGCACCAGCCCGAGCTGGTGGTAGTGGACGCCTCGGCCGGGGAAGAAGGGGCCGTCGCCGCCCTCTTACAGAGCCTTCCCGACCGCTGCCGGCGCATCCTCCTGGCTCGGGACGAAGCGGCCGTCCCCAGACCCCTCCCCGGGGTCGAGGTAGTGGGCCTTAAGTCCGCCAGCCCCACCGACCTCCGAAGCTGGCTTGAAGGATTGCTGGCCGGCGGCCGGCCGACGGAAGGGCCGGCGGAGGTCCCCCGCCGGGCCGAGCGGTTGCTCCTCATCGGCTGCTCCACCGGCGGGCCGCCGGTGGTGGCCCAGGTCATGGCCGAGCTTCCGGCCGGCCTCGGCCTGGCGGTCATCGTCGTTCAGCACATGCCGGCCGGGTTCACCCGGTCCTTGGCCGAGCGGCTCAACCGGGTTTCGGCCTACCGGGTCCAGGAGGCCGCGGACGGGGCCGAACTTGCGGCCGACGCGGCCTTCGTGGCCCCGGGCCAGCGGAACCTGGTCGTCAGTCGGGCGGGAACCCTAAGGGTTCTGCGGCCCGACCCGGCGGACCTTTACGTGCCCAGCATCGACCGGACCTTTCTTTCGGTGGCGGCCGGTCCGCTGGCCCCACGGACCTTTGCGGTGTTGCTTACCGGGATGGGCAGCGACGGGGCCGAGGGGCTTAAGGCCCTGGCCGAAGCCGGGGCAGAGACCGCCGTGCAGGACCCCACCGAAGCCCTCATTCCGGCCATGGTTAACGCCGCCCTGGGCCGGGGGACCCCGAAACAGGTGCTCAAAACCGCCGACATCGCCCGGGCCGTTGCCGCCTGGGCTGCGGCCAGACCTTTGCCAGGAGGTAGCCCGTGAAAGTGCTTGTGGTGGACGATTCGAAGATGATGCGTATGATGCATGCCCGGTCCCTTCGCCAGGCCGGATACCAGGCGGAGGTGCTGGAGGCGGGGGATGGGGCGGAGGGCCTGCAGGTCCTCGATTCGGCCGGGCCCGTCGACCTGATCATCTGCGACTGGAACATGCCGGGAATGGACGGCCTCG
>DAOTYJ010000013.1:0-4474 GCA_034434875.1 Dehalococcoidia bacterium
CGAGGTGCCCGATGGACCTGGACTCCTTCCTGGTCAAGCTGTTGACATAAGGCGTCTGCCGTCGATGACTGGTGGCAGGCGACCCATCGGTCCCGGCCCAGGCGGGGCAGACCCTTTGAGCTGAGCCCGTCGGAGGTACTCGCCCCGGCTATCCTGGCCCGGATGGCGGTGCGAGCGGGACTTTGTAAGGTTCGCAAAGTTGACATGAACATTGCTTATGTTAAGTTTCGAGACTCTTAAGCCGGGGTCGGTTCAACGAAGCCTGAGTTGCGGGCCCAGGGGCGCCGTTTACTACGTGCTGGACACTACCCTCGGGTAAGGGCCTGCCGTCACGGGCTATTTGCCGGTCAGGCAACTTCTGGCCGGTGCGGGTTTACGGCTTCAAGCTCGGGCCTATCGCCAGATTTGGGTTAGCCGAGGCCAGGGCTGCAGATGCTCTGCTTGCCACGGTTAAAGACCATGCGACCTGCCTGGCTGCAGTTGCATGGGAACAGCCGCGCCCTGGTCATCGCTACACCCAGACGTAATGAAAAGCGTGCCTGCCGGTGGTCAGCCGGGAAGCGGCAGGTAGTCGAGCAGGTGGTCAGTCATCTTAAGGACCACCGGGCCCGCACCTTAAGCGGGTTACTTGCCCGGATTGCTGCCAGGATGGTGGCTTACACTATCGGGCTTTGCCTCAGCCGCCCGATGCGTCGACTGGCTGATCTGCTCATCTAATTACGCATCAGACGTCTAAGGCCCGATACTTTGGGGCCCAACGGCCCCTACGTCCTGCTCACACCCTGGGACCTGCCGGCCAAAACCGTCGACCTGCCCCCAGGCGGCCTCCTCATCCTTACGGAAACGGAGCTCCCCATAGACTTCGATATCCGCCAGCTGGAGGTAAAAGTCGCCCGACTAAAGGAGGCATTCCATGTGGGACCGTGAATTTGAGACTGTGTCGTGGGAAAATATTAAAGAATACTGGCTTAAAGAATTGGTCACCCAATGTGAATATATAAGAAAGTGTGAATATTATTCTAGTCGTTTAAAGAGTATCAATAGCATAAAGATCTATGGAAGTTTGGTGGAAATTCCGCTGCTTACAAAAGAAGCGCTCCGGAAGGCCCAGGAGGATTCGTCGCCGGAGCGTCCCCTGGGTGCCTTTCAGGTGACCGACGGGGTGGATATCGTTCAGGTGATCGCGTCGTCGGGCACCACCGGCCGCCCCGTTTACTACGGTGTAACCGCCGCGGACTTGGACGTCTGGCGGGATGCCTTGGCCTGTTTCTTTAAATATGGCTATACGGCCGGGGTTCGCCGGGAGAGCCGGGTCGGGCATCTGGTGCATCTGGCGATGATGGCCGGGGGCGAGCCCTATTTTGAGGGGATGCGGCATATCGGCGCCATGGCCGTTGGGGTCGGGGGCTTTTCCACGGAGAGGGTGCTGGACACCCTAAAGCACCTTTGCTGCGACGCCTTCCTTTCGACCACGTCCTACGCCGTCCACCTCGGGGAGAAGTGCTACCAGCTGACGGGCCGGTCGCCCCGGGATTTTGAGGTGATGGTGCGGCTGGTGATGGCCGGGGGCGAACCGGGGCTGGGGGAGGCGGCCATCCGGGCCCGGGTCCGGGAGCTTTGGGGGGCCGTAGGGGTACGGGAGATGATGGGCTTGGCCGAGGTGCTGCCGGGGATGTGGGCCGAATGCGAAGCCGAGGCGGGGATGCATTTTACGGCCGCCCGGCACGTTATGGTGGAGCTCGTTAACCCGGGGGACGGCTCCCACATCCCCTGGGAACCCGGGGCCGAAGGGGAGCCGGTTTATACCACCTTACACCGCCAGGCGACCCCGGTAATCCGCTACCGCTCGGCCGACTACATTCGGGTCGAGGGGGTGGGTTGCGCCTGCGGCCGAACATCCCCGCGGATCCGGTGCATCGGCCGGGTGGACGACATGCTCATCTACCGGGGTATGAACGTTTTTCCGTCGGCTATCCGTGATGTAATCACCACCCACTTCGGCCATCTTACTACCGGGTATATCCAAGTGGCCACAAACATCCTACACAAGTGAGATTTGATGAGCCAATATCTGTTGATGTTGAAGTGGTTGATGTAAGCCACATTGATGAGAGGGTTAAAAGCGCTATGTAAGAGAAAATTCGTGATAAGCTTCAGGTTCGGGTGAATATTCGATTTGTTCCGGCGGAGCATCTGCCCCGCACGGAATACAAGACCACCCTCATTCGGGCAGAATCCCAGGCCGGTGGTTGAAGATACGGTTCGAGGGAGCGTTTATCCCCTACGGTTGTTACTGGTCTACACCCTTTGTCCGGTGGCAGGGTAGCTTCGGCCACCTGCATCCCATCGAGTTTGCCGCCGAGGTGGCCCGGCGGGCCCTGGCCGAAAGGGGCATACCGGCGGAGACCTTTGACGAGCTGGTGCTGGGCATGACCGTTCCGGCCAAGCACAGCTTCTTCGGTCCGCCGTGGCTGGCCGGGCTCATTGGCTGCCCTGGGATCACCGGGCCCCTGGTCAGCCAGGCCTGCGCCACCGCCGCCTGCGTTGTGGCCCACGCCGCGGCCAAGGTGGCGGGAGGGGGTGCCGGGGCAGTCCTGACCATAACCTGCGACAAAACCAGCAATGGGCCCCACATCTACTACCCGAACCCCCTGGGTCCCGGTGGAAAGGGAGAAAGCGAAGACTGGGTCTGGGATAATTTCAACTGCGACCCTTACGCCGGCAACGCCATGGTCGAGACCGCCGAAAACGTCGCCCGAAGCGCCGAGATATCCTGGGAGGAGCAGGACCGGGTAACCCTTCTGCGGTACGAACAGTACAAGGCCGCACTGGCCGACGGCGGGGCGTTTCAGCGGCGCTATATGGTCTTGCCCATTGAGGTAAAAGACCCCACCGGCCGGAAGGTGGTGGTTACCGTGGCGGGGGATGAGGGCGTCTACCCGACCACCGCCGAGGGCTTGGCCCGCCTGAAGCCGGTGCTGGAAGGGGGCACCATCACCTACGGGACCCAAACCCACCCGGCCGACGGCAACTGCGGGCTGGTGGTGGCCACCCGGGACCGGGCGGCGGACTGGCCCGGGACCCGCGGGTGAAGGTGCAGGTGCTGACCGTTGCCCAGGCCCGGGTGGAACGGGGCTTCATGCCCAAGGCCACGGTGGCGGCGGCCCGAAGGGCCCTGGCCGAGGCCGGCCTTCAGATTAGGGACCTTAAGGCCGTTAAAACCCACAACCCCTTCGCCGTAAACGACATCTATTTCGCCAGGGAAATGGGAATCCCCGTTGAAGCTTTTAACAACTACGGGTCATCCTTGGTTTACGGCCATCCCCAGGCTCCGACGGGGATGCGTTTGCTCATCGAGCTGATCGAAGAGCTTACCCTTTCAGGGGGGCTACGGGTTGTTCTCGGGATGCGCCGCGGGCGACAGCGGCGCCGCGGTTGTCGTTAAGGTGGACTGAAATGACGCCGGGGTGGTGGGATTATTGCCGCGAAGGCTGTAAGACGGCCGTCCGGCGGGGGATTACGGCCTCGTCCACTGGTCATGTCCGCCCAGGGGCCGAACATCCGGTCGATGGGGCGGTGGTGGGCCGCTGAGGCTCTGCTGCCTGTGTCCGAGAGGACTTCCGTCAGAAGGAATCCTCGGATTCTTGGGACGGTGGGAAACGATTAGGCCGACGGCCCCAGGTTTTGAGCCAGCATTTGACCGGGACGGCTTTGCCCTGAGGAGGAACGGGGCCGAAGGCCACTCAGGTGCCGGAAACCCGGCCAAATATATCTTGATGCCCAGGCGATTAGGTCGCCATCCCAGCCTTAATTTAATGAGTTGTTTTTTCGTTTTTCAGATACCGAAGACGCAGAAGGTTATATTCCTGCGCGGCCTGTTCCACCCAGACTTTTGAATTTCCTGAAAGGGGCTTTTTCACCTCGGCCGGAACCCCGGCAACCAGGACTTCCGGAGGTATAACCATGCCTTGCTTTACCACACTTCCGGCCGCGACCACTGCCCGTCGACCAACCTTAGCCCCCGGCAAAATCAGACTCCCGGCCCCGACCACGGCACCGGCCCCGACTTCGCAGGCCTCTAAATAAGCCAGGTGACCGATAACTACGTCACTGCCGATAATTGTGGGCAACTGTTTGCTGGTATGGATAACAACATTATCTTGGACGCAACTTCCCGCGCCTACCACAATCCGATTAAAATCCGCACGAAGCACGGCACCAAACCAGACGCTCACCCTCGGCTCTAGTACTACGTCGCCGATAAGAACGGCGGTGGGAGCCAGGTACACATCTTCGGCTATCTGGGGAGTTTTACCTTCAAAGGCTATCAAGTAGGCCATACTTTTCACCCCTGCCCCGGGGCGCTGGCCTTAAGGAGGGCCCGGGCCTGCTCTTTATCCTCGAACCAGCGGGCATTTATCTGCTTGTAAACCTGCCACTGGGCCGGGACCTCGTCCTCGGGGAAGATGGCCGA
>DAOTYJ010000014.1:0-3099 GCA_034434875.1 Dehalococcoidia bacterium
ACAGGCCCGGTCTCCGTATCGGGTTCAGGCTTTTCTACGGCTGGGCCCCGAGCCGGTCCCACGTGCCGGAGCATGCCGAAGCCCTGGGCGGTGCGCTCGCCGAGGCCGGCCTCGTAGGCCAGCCGCAGAAGCGGCCCCGGACCCCGCATCCGCAGGGTAACCTGCCAGCACCGAACCTTCACCCCGTGGCTCGTAAAAAGGCGCGACCTGAACCTGCCCACAGGCTCAAATTCCACCGGCCCTTCCCCCACCGAAAGCCCGCAGGCTTCGGCCTTGCGCCAAAGGTTCTGGGCCAGCACCCGGAAAAACTCGGGGTCCTCCGGGCCCAGAAACCGGCGCCGAAACCGACCACCTTCGTCCACCCCCTCGCCCGTGGAGGCCGCAACGGGCGAGAGGGTCGTAAATACGGCCTCGGTCCCAAACTCCGGCAAAGGTTCGACCCCAATCCGCACCAGGCGCCCCCGCAAGGGCCCGACCCGGACCTCCTCCATCCCCAGCAGGCCCCCGGCCAGCGCCTCCACCACCCCGACTACCGGCGACGAAAACCACCAGCGCACCTCCCCCGAAATCTCCAGGCCCGACCCCCGGACCCCCGGCCGAACCCGGGGGTAAAGGAGCGAAAAAGTAAAAAGCCGGAAGCGCTTTCCGCCCCCGGCAAAACCCTCGTCGTGAATCTTCCGGGCAAGGCCCGAATTATACTCGCCCAACGCCCGGTAAACCAGCCCCTGTAGGTAGTTGACATAATCCCAGTTCAATACCCCCCGCTCGAACTCGAAGTCGACCACCAGCCTCACATGGAACCGCCTGTCAACCCTCTCACCCCAATGTATAGCTCATTAGTTCGGTTTTGTCAAGGCCAAACGACTTACCGCCGCCTGGCGGAGGCGTCGTTTTGTTGGCTGATTATACACCAGGCCCCTGGTTTGTGCAAACAGACTTTTGCCGGCCTATCCGGAATTACTCCCCCGCCGGCCACACCGTCCGCCCGTCGGTCCAGAGGGTGAGCCGGCCCCCCGCCGGCAGGCTTAAACGGCCCTCGCCTTCCCCGGTTCCCACCACGTAGCCGCCCAGCTCTTCCCAACCCCCGTCCCCGGGTCCGCCGGGGACCACCACCTCGGCGGCACGAACCACCTCCGGCGGTTCGAACCCCGCTTCGCCCAGGCCCAGGGCCACGTCCACCTCTCCCACCGTAAGCACCACCCAGGCGGCCGGACCCTTCGGCCCGGGGTAGGCCCGAAAGCCCACCCACCCGCCCAGCCCCAGCTCGGGCCGGTCGGCCAGCTCGTCAGGGCCGAGCACCCGCCCCAGCTTAAACTCCCGGCCCAGGGCCGAAACCGCCTCGGCCGGGCTCAGGCTTGGGTCCGTCCAGACGACCAGGTCCAGGTAACGGTCCCAGGCCGGGAGCCGGTTTAGAAGGGTTCGGACAAGGCCGCCGGAAGCCCGGGTTGACCCGACCAGGACCCGGCCTTCGGAAGTCTCGGCCAGCAGGACGCGACGGCCGCCCAGGTCGTAAAGGTCCAGCCGGGCCGGGGCGGGGAGGAGGGCGGCGGCCAGAAGGGCCCCGCCCAACAGGCAGGCCGGGGCCAGCCAGCGTACTGGGCCGTGAGACTGGAGCCCACGTACACCACGCAGAAGGGCCCCGCCCAACAGGCAGGCCGGGGCCAGCGGCCAGGTGCGGGCAATAAAGGCGCGGGTAGGGCCGAGGGCGAGCGCCCCGAGGGCACCCAGCCAGAGGGCCGTCTCCGGCCCGCCCCACGGCCCGACGGCAAAGGCGGCCCCGGGCATCCCCGAAAGGACCCGGACTGTCCCCAGGATAAGGGCAAGCGGCGGCCTCGCCACGACGGTGAGGGCGTCCCCGACCGGCCCCAGCGGTCCGGCCAGGGCGAGGGCGGCCGACCCGAAAAGGGCCGCCGGCACCGCTGGGGCAATCAGCACGTTGGCCGGAAGCGCCGCCATTGAGAGCATCCGGAAGCTGGTCAGCATCGCCGGAGTCGTTGCCGCCCAGGCGGCCGCCGTCACCGCCGCCGCATCCGCCGCCCCCAGGCCGACCCGCCGGACCAGTCCCGGCCGGCCCTGGCCCCCCAGTCGGGGCAGATACCACCCCTGCAAGGCCGGCACCAGAAAGATTATTCCGGCCGTTGCCAGCACGCTCAGCCGAAAGCTCAGGTCGGCCAGAAATCCCGGGTCCGCAAAGAGCATGGCCGCAACGGCCAGGCCCAGGGTGTTCGCCGGCCACCCCGACCGGCCCAGGGCGACGGCGGCGAGGGCGATGGCCCCCATCAGCCCGGCCCGGATAGTCGGCGGGCTCGGCCCGACAAGGCCGATGTAAAGGCCGACCCCGGCCAGGCCGAGGACCCACCCCCACCTCCCCCCGAAGAGCAGTCGGCCGGCCCACAGGCAGACCGTCCCGACGAGCCCGACGTTGTAGCCCGACACGACCAGGATGTGGGTCGTGCCGGTGCGGTTGAAGGCTGCCCGGGTCTCGGCCGAGAGGCCCGAGCGGAGGCCCAGGAGCAGCCCCTCGGCCAGGGCCGCCTCGTCCGAAGGGAGCCGGCTTCGCAGGTTCGTCCCGAGCCGGCGCCGCACCCGCCCGGCCAGGGTGGTCAGGGCCTCCCCGGGCTCAACGGCCAGGACCTTCCCGTCGTAAACGACCCGGCTTACACCCCGGGCGGCAAGCCAGGCCCGGTAATCAAAGTCGGGGCTCCGGCCGGGCACCCGGAGGGTCCCGCTGATGACCACCCGGTCGCCCGGAAGGATCGGCCCTGGGTACGCCGTCCGCACCACGACCCGGCCCGCCGCCGGCTCCCACCCCAGCTCCGACCGGCGTCCGGTCAGCCCCAGCCAGACCTCCTGCCCGGCCGCCCGGGGGATGGGCTCGTCGAGAACCGTTCCTTCCAGGACGGCCCGGGTGCCGTCGGCCGCAACGGCTGGCCAGCCGGGGTCGGGGGCCGGGCCGAAGGCGATGCACACCCAGAGGAGTCCCCAGACGGCGAGCCCGAGGCCGGCCTGCCGGACCCAGAAATTTCGGTTTAGCAGGAGGATGCCCAGGCCGGCCAGGGCGACGACGGTGGCCGCGGTCGGGTCGGCCCGGTCGGCGGC
>DAOTYJ010000015.1:0-18385 GCA_034434875.1 Dehalococcoidia bacterium
AAGGGCAAGCTGTGGGCCACGGCCCGCTACATCCACAACTACCCCGATACTCCGGAGAATCGGGCCTTTGTGGAAAAGTTCCAGAAGCGCTGGGCCAGGTTCCCCAACTACTCGGCCGAAACCACCTACTCGGCCGTCTACGCCATAAAGGCGGCGGTGGAGAAGGCCCGGAGCATCGAGACCAGCAAGGTCATTCCCGCCCTGGAGGGCCTCACCCTCAAAACCCCGGCCGGGGAGCGGTACATCCGGCCGGAGGACCACCAGGCGGTCTACTCGGTGCCCGCCGGCCGGGTGGTGATGGACCCCAAGTACCCGATTCCCATCATCGGGGCCGACCTGGTCATCTTAAAGCCCGAAGATTACTACCGGAAGCCGCCCTTTGAGCCGGTAAGGTTTTAAATCCTGGGGGTCCGGGCCGCGGGTGACGGTCGAAAACCTCATCTTTCAGGGGCTCATCGGCCTCAGCCTGGCCATGTACCTCTGGCTGGTTTCGGCCGGGCTGACCCTGGCCTTCGGGGTGCTGGGGGTCCTCAACTTCGCCCACGGCAGCCTCTACATGGTCGGGGCCTACCTGGCCTACACCCTCTACGGCCGGCTCGGCTTCGACTTCGGCGTCTCCGTCGTCCTGGCCGTGCTCACCGTCGGCGTACTCGGGGCCGTGATGGAGCGGCTCCTTTTCCGGCCCATGTACCGGCTGGATACGGCCTTTCAGCTGATCTTGACCTTCGGCCTGGTGCTGATTTTCAGCGACCTGGCCAAGCTCATCTGGGGCGGCCTCTTCGTCATCCCGCCTGTGCCGGCGGTCTTTCAGGGGACGGTCCCGGTCCTGGGCCGGAGCTTTCCCGTCTACAACATCTTCGTCATCGGGGCGGGAATTCTGGTGGCCGGGGTGATGGGGCTGGTGCTGGAGCGGAGCTGGTGGGGCAAGACCGTTCGGGCGGCCGCCGCCGACCGGGAGATGGCGGCGGCCCTGGGGCTTAACATCTCCCGGGTTTTTGTGCTGGTCTTTGCCGCCGCGGCGATGCTGGCCGGCCTGGGCGGGGCCTTCAGCATACCGGTGCGGGTGGTGGACCCGGGCACCGGCACCGCCCTCATCGTCCAGGCCTTCATCATCACCGTCATCGGCGGCCTCGGCAACCTGCGGGGGGCCTTTGTGGGCTCGTTGCTGGTGGGGGTTTTAAGCGCCTACGGGACCCTGCTTTTCCCGGTCTTCGAGCTCTTTATCATCTACTTGCTGATGGCCGTCGTTTTGCTGGTCAAGCCGGAGGGCCTCTTTGGCCGTTAAAAAGCCCGGATTTCGAAACCGGTTGGGTCTGATCCTCGGCCTCGGGGCCGCCCTGGGGGTCCTGCTGGTGCCCCCGCTGCTGGGCCGCTACCCGACCTACCTGGCCACGACGACCCTGATGCTGGCCGTCTTCAGCGTCGGCTTTAACCTGCTTTTTGGCTACACGGGGCTCCTCTCCTTCGGGCATGCCGCCTTTTACGCCCTGGGGGCGTACGTCTGCGCCAAGGTGCTGCTGGCCTACCCCTCCCTTATCCTGGGCCTGCTGGCCGGGGTTGGGGCGGCCGGGGTGGGGGCCCTGGTCATCGGGTTTTTGAGCGTCCGGCAAACCCGAATCTACTTTTCGATGCTTACCCTGGCCTTCGGGATGATGGTCCACAGCATCGTCTGGAAATGGCGGGAGGTCACCGGCGGGGACGACGGGCTGGTGGGCATCGTCCGGCCCAACCTTGACCTGGGCTTTGTGGAAATCAACTTAAACCGGCCGGAGAATTTTTACTACTTTACGGCGGTTATCCTGCTGGCTTCGATTTTCCTGATGCACCGGGTCGTCAACTCCCCCTTCGGCCTGGTGCTTCAGGCCATCCGGGACAGCGAGACCCGGGCGGCCTTCTGCGGCATCCCGGTCCGGCGCTACCGGCTGGCCGCCTTTGTTATTTCGGGCCTTTACGCCGGGCTGGCCGGCTCCTTTGTCGCCCCCCTGGAGCGGGCGGTCACCCCGGTTTACGCCCACTGGACCTTCTCGGCCGAGCCGGTGCTGGCCACCCTCCTGGGCGGGATAAACTCCTTCCTGGGGCCGGTGGTGGGGGCCGTTCTCTTCAGGTTGCTTAAGGAGGTGGTGGTCCGCTACACCGAGTACTGGCAGCTGGCCCTGGGGATCGTGGTGGTCGTCCTCGTCCTCGGCTTCCGGGGCGGGGTGGTGAGCGTGGTGGGGGGCTGGGTCGGGCCCTGGCTGGGCCGGGGCGAGCCCCGCTTTGTCCAGAAGGTTGCGCCCGAGCCTCCCGGACAGGGGGCGGCCCGGTGACGGTCCTGTTGGAAGCCCGCGGCATCACCCGAAAGTTCGGGGCCTTTACGGCCGTAAACAACGTAAGCCTGGCCATCGAGGCCGGGCCCTTGACGGTCATCATCGGTCCCAACGGGGCCGGAAAGACCACCCTTATCAACGTGCTTACCGGCCACCTGATGCCCACCGCCGGCACGGTCATTTTTGACGGGCAGGACATCACCCACTGGCCCCCGGACCGGCGGGTCCGGGCCGGCCTTAACCGCTCCTTCCAGATAACCGACGTCTTTCCCCAGCTTACGGTGGCCGAGAATGTCGCCGTGCCGGTACTGGTTCGGCGGGGCTACCCGGCCGTCTGGTACCGGGGCTACCGGGACCTGCCGGACGTCCGGGAAGAGGTGGGCCGGCTGCTGGAGGAGGTGGGCCTGGCCGACCGGCAGGCAACCCGGGCGGCGGCCCTCTCCCACGGGGACCGCCGGATTCTGGACCTGGCCCTTGCCCTGGCCACCCGACCCCGCCTCTGTTTCCTGGACGAGCCCACCGCCGGGATGAATCCGGGGGAGCGGCTCAAGCTCCTCGACTTTATAAAGCGGCTCCGGGCGGCCGAAAGGGTCACCTTCGTGCTGGTGGAGCACGACATGGACGTGGTCTTCGGGGTGGCCGACCGGGTGGTGGTTCTGGATAAAGGCTCGGTCCTGGCCGACGGCGACCCCGAGGCCATCCGGAACAACCGGCGGGTGCAGGAGGTCTACCTGGGGGAGGAGGTGGGGGCGTGAGCGGGCCTCTGCTCGAAGTGAGGGGCCTTTCCGCCGGCTACGGCCCGACGACCATCCTGTTCGACGTCTCCCTAACGGTTCGGGCCGGGGAGGCCGTGGCCCTCCTGGGCCGCAACGGCACCGGCAAGACCACCACCCTCCGGAGCATTATGGGCCTGACCGACCTCAGGGCCGGGGAGGTCGTCTTTAAGGGCCGGCGCCTGAACCGGCGTCCGCCCTTCGAGGTGGCCCGGCTCGGGGTCGGGTTTGTGCCGGACGACCGGCGCATCTTCGGGGAGCTTACGGTGGAGGACAACCTCCTTCTGCCCGCCCGCTGGGTCGCCCGGCGGGACGGCTTCTGGAACCTGACCCGGGTTTACGAGCTGTTTCCGGTGCTGGGCCAGTTTCGCCGGCTGCGGGCCGGGGCCCTGATGCTCAACCCGGAGCTGCTCCTGCTGGACGAGGCGGCCGAGGGGCTGGGGCCCATCGTGGTGGCCGAGCTTGTAAAGGCCCTGGCCGAGGTCCGGGCCAGCGGCATCTCGATTCTGCTGGCCGACCAGAACCTGCGCTTTGCCCGGCGGGTGGCCGACCGGGCCTATATCATGGATAAGGGCACAACCCCGGTCTCGGCCCCCATGGCCGAGGTCTGGGCTAACGAAGAGCTTATCCGCCAGTACCTCACGGTTTAATCCTTCGGCCAGGATAGCACGTACTCGATAAACTCGCCGAGGCGGCCCACCACCCGCTCCACAATCTCTTGCCCGAATTCGGCCGAGGCCTGGGTGCCGTCCCCGAAGACGCCGTTGGCCGTAAGGTCGTCAAAGTACGGGGCGATGGTGATGCCGTAGCGGCGGGCCCGCTCCCGGAGTTCCACGGCCCTTTCCCGGAACTCCCCCCGGGCAAGGGCCCCCGTTTTGACAATCTCCGGGGCCAGGGCCATGGCCACCGAGGTCTCGAATTCGCAAGCGTGGCCGTAGAGCCGGTCGCCCAGCCGCTCCCGGAGCAGGTCGTCGGCCAGCCGCCAGTAAGAACAGCTCCCGAGAAACTCCACCGGGACCTCCTCCTGGATCTTAACCACCGCCACCCCGAGGGTCGCCTCGTTGCCGCCGTGGCCGTTGACAAAAAGAAACTTTTTAAAACCGTGGCGGGCCAGGGATTTTACGACGTCCCGGAGCACGGCGATAAAGGTCTCGGGCTCGAGGGTGATGGTGCCGGGGAAGCGCATGTGGTGGTGGGAGACCCCGAAGGGGATGGGCGGCGTCACCAGCACCTTAGGGTAGAGGCGGGCCGAGACCCGCTTGCTCACCTCGAAGGCCAGCCGGTGGTCCGACTGCTCGGCGATGTTGGGGCCGTGCTGTTCTAAGGAGCCGACGGGGATAAGGACCATCCCCACCTGGGGCAGGATGGCTTTTACCTCGGGCCAGGAAAGGTCGGCAAGAAGCAGGGGCTGCTCGGCCATAGGACTCCTCCGCATCCGGTTTTTTGGGTGCTCCCCAGGATAATACCGCGGTTTCCGGCCCCATTCCCAGGTTGGCGGCGGGGGCGTGGGCGGGCTAGAATTTAGCGGTCTTGACCGATACCTGCCGGAGGGTTGTTGACCATGCGCAAGAAGATAAGCATCATCGGGGCCGGAAACGTCGGGGGCACCCTGGCCCAGCGCCTGGCCGAGCGGGACTACGCCGACATCGTCCTGGTGGACATCGTCGAGGGCCTGCCCCAGGGCAAGGGGCTCGACCTGCTGGAGTCGGGGCCCATCGTCGGTTACGATACCAACATTGTCGGCACCAACGATTACGCCGACACGGCCGGCTCGGACCTGGTGGTCATCACCTCGGGGATGGCCCGCAAGCCCGGGATGAGCCGGGACGACCTGGTGCTGGCCAACGGGGAGATCGTCCGCGCGGTGGTGGAGCAGGTGATGAAATATTCCCCGAACCCCATCCTCCTGATGGTCACCAACCCCCTTGACGCCATGACCCAGCTCGCCCTCCACGTGAGCGGACTGCCCCGGGAGCGGGTGATCGGCCAGTCGGGGGTGCTGGATTCGGCCCGTTTCCGAACCTTTATCGCCCTGGAGTTGGGGGTCTCCTTCCGGGACGTTCAGGCGATGGTCCTGGGCGGCCACGGGGACACGATGGTCCCCCTGCCCCGGTACGCCACCGTCTCGGGCATTCCCATCACCGAGCTTATTCCGCCCGAGCGGATCGAGGCCCTGGTTCGGCGAACCATCGACGGCGGGGCCGAAATCGTCCGGCTCCTCAAGACCGGGAGCGCCTTCTACGCCCCGTCGGCGGCCACGGCCGAGATGGTGGACGCCATCATCCTGGACCAGAAGCGGCTCCTGCCGGCCTGCGTCTACCTGCAGGGGGAGTACGGCATAAGCGGCGTCTGCGTCGGGGTGCCGGTGGTCCTCGGGGCCGGCGGAGCGGAAAAGGTCGTCGAGCTTAAGCTCACCGCGGCGGAGCTGGCCGCCCTCCACCGGTCGGCCGCGGCCGTCCGGGAGCTGGTGGGGGTCCTTAAGCTTCCGGCCTGACGGGTTTAGGGCACCAGCACCCCCCGGCCGGTGAGCCGGCCGGCGGCCAGGTCGTGCATCGCCTGGTTTATCTCCTTCAGCGGGTAAACCCGGGTTGCCAGCTTGACCTTGCCTTCCCCGGCCAGGGTCATCAGCTCCCGAAGTTCGGTGAAGTTGCCGACCAGGTTGCCCACGACGCTGTATTCGCCGACGATGAGGTCGATGGTGGGCACCTGCAGAACCCCGCCGTAGCCGATGACGAAATAGGTCCCGCCCTTCTTAAGCATGCCCATCCCCTGCTCGGGGGTGCCCCTTTCGCCCACGAAGTCGAGGACGGCGTCGGCCCCGCCGTCGGTAAGCCGGCGCACCTGCTCCACCGCCCCCGGGCCGCCGGGAACCTGGTCGGTAAAACCGAGCTGGGATGCCAGCTGAAGGGCGGCCTCGGAGACGTCGACGACGATTATCCGGGCGGCGCAGAGGCTGCGCAGCACCTGGGCGGCGATGTGGCCGAGGCCCCCAAACCCGATGATTACGGCGGCCATTCCCGGCCGGAGGCTGGCGGCCGCCTTCCGGGCGGCCCGGAAGGCGGTAAGGCCGGCGTCGGCGTAGGGGGCCACGTCTTTAGGCTCGAGGCCGGGCGGAAGCTTTAAGACCGAGCGCTCCTTGGTCCGCAGAAACTCGGCAAACCCGCCGTCGGTGTCGATGCCGGGAAACTTGGAGCTGGTGCAGTGCATGTCCTCGCCCCGGCGGCAGGCCGGGCAGACCCCGTCGGTTATAAGGGGGTGGACGATGACGGCGTCCCCGGGCCGGACCGTCCGAACCATCTCCCCGACGGCGTGGACCCAGCCGGCATTTTCGTGGCCGAGGATATAGGGCAGGGGCCGGTTGACCTTCGTCCGCCAGATCCCTTCGATGATGTGCAGGTCGGTCCGGCAGAGGCCGGCCCCGCCGACCCGGACGATGACGTCGTCGGGCTCCTCGATTTTCGGCTCCGGCACCTCTTCGAGACGCACCAGTTCGGGCCGGCTCAGGGTCTCGTCGTACTCGTGGAGCCGGGCGGCAAGCATCCTGGTCCTCCCTTAGGATAAAGATGGGTCAGGTCGCGGCCTGCAGTCGCCGGCCGATGGGGTCGGCCCTGAGCTTCTGCTGGTGGGCCGCGATGTCGATGCCGTAAAGGCGGGCGGCGTTCTCCCCCAAAATCTGGCGCTTGATGTCCAGGGTGAGGTCGACCCCGTACTCCTGCTTGATGTCCCCGGGCAGTTCGTAGGCCATGAAGTCGTCGATAATCCACTTGGGCGACCAGATGGCGTAGTCGCTACCGAAGAGGATCCGGTCGGGCCCGACCCAGGTCAAAAGGTTGGCCATAATCTCCCCGAAGTAGCGGGGCCGCCGGCGAATGAAGGCGCTGGCCACGGCCAGGCCGGCGTAAATGTTTTTATCCTGGGTGGCGATCCAGCAGAAATCCTCAAGCCGGGGCAGGCCGACGTGCTCGACGATGAAATTAAGGTCCGGAAAATCGGTGGCGGCCTGGTCGACGTCGTGGACGTCGAAGGCGTCTTTGTTTAGGGGGTAGATGGTGGGGCCCTTGTGGACGTGGATGTTCTTTATGCCCAGCTCCCGGCAGAGCTCGAAGTACCGGTAGGCCATCGGGTCGGTGAGCTTCCAGCCCCGGGAGCCGTTGCGCCACTCGGCCGTATAAAGCTTAAGGCCCTGAATGGGATACTCGGCCGCCATCCGGCGGAATTCGTCAAGACCGGCTTCGCCCCAGCGGGGGTCGAAGGTTCCGCAGAGGATAAACCGGTCAGGGTATTTCTGCTTGAGGACGTTGTTCTGGATGTGGGTATTAAAGCCGTTTTTGAAAAACTCCGTCAGGTACGTCGAGTTAAAGATGCCGATGTCGACGTAGCCCTCGATAAAAAGGTCGTTGACAAGGTCTTCTTCGGTGTATTTGCAGTACTTTTCGAAGGGCCAGACGTACTCGGCAGGGCTCAGGGCGGTGTGGTAATCGTAGAAGCACCGGACCCAGCCCTCGCCGTACTGGTTGCGCCAGTTTTCGGGGCTGGCGTCCCAGAAATGGATGTGGCCGTCGATGACGAAAATCTCCTGTCCGTCAGCCGTTTGGTACATCTTGACCTCCTCCTGTGGGGTTGCGGGCCGCAAGCAGGGCCCGGCAGACAAAGCCGTTGGCCTCCAGGGACGCCCGAACCAGGCGGGCCCGGCGCAGGTGGGCGGCTAAACTTTCGGGGGTGAAAGGCCGGCCGGATAGGTCGACGAAGAGGGGGCTTTCCGGGGCGGCATCAAGCCCGAGCTCCGAGCGGCGCTTAAGGTAGCCCCTCAACGGCCCGGCCGGGACGGAGACCGGTTCCCCCTGGCCGGAAACGGTAATGCGGTCGCCGGCCGGCTCCAGGTCGGCCAGGCGGAGGGCGCAGACCTGGGCGGGGCTAAGGCCGGCGGCGGCCAGGGTCCGGATGGCCAGCTCCTGGCGGCGGATGAACCCTTTGCGCCGGAAGAGGTCCCGGAGGGCCTCGAGGTCAGACCCGGCCTCGCCGGGGAAGGTTTCGGGGAAGGATTTGCCCAGATTTACCCCGGCGCAGACCTGCTCGCGGCGAAGTGGTCTTCGAGGGCGACCCGGACCTCCCGGACCCCGTCGAGGCCCATCAGGGCCCGGCGGACGTCTTCGGCCATGATGAAGGCGAAGTTGGGGGCGCACCAGAAGGTGGGAAGCTTTAAGGTTACGGTTAGGACGCCGTCATTAAAGTCGAGGCCCTTAACGAAGCCGAGGCTTACGATGGGCTCGTCCAGCTCGGGGTCGAGGACCTCTTCGAGCCGCCGCCTGACTTCGGCCGCAAAGGCGCCGTCCACAACCCCGCTCGCCGCCTCCTGAAGTCTGCTTGAAGATAGCAGACCCGCCCTCCCCTGTCAAGTTGGCCCGGGGGTTAGGACTTTCCGGCTATCCCCCCGCTAATCCGGTCGGGGCGCCCGGCCGGTTCCGGGGCCGAAAGGGGGGAGCGCCGGGGGCCCCACGGCGGCCCGGTTTGACAGGGAAGTCCGGACGTATAATATAATCCCATTGAGGAAAGGCCCCTCAAGCCCGACAAGGAGGTTCAGTGACCGAAGTAATCGTTAGCGAACACGAGAGTTTCGACCAGGCCCTCAAGCGCTTTACCAAAAAGGTCCAGCAGGAAGGCATCCTGGCCGAGGCGCGCCGGCGCTCCCACTACGAACCGCCCAGCGTCAAGCGGAAGAAAAAGGCCGCGGTGAAGCGGCGCAAGAGCCTGCGCAACAGCGGCTAATCCCGGCGGTGCCGGGCCAGCCCCCAATGACCGAAGGCGGCCAGCAGCTCCAGGACCGCATCCAGGCTGACCTTCTCGAAGCCACCCGACGCCGGGATGCCATCGCCCGGGAGACCCTCCGGATGCTCCGCTCGGCCATCCGCTACGCCGAGGTGGAGCGGGGCCGTCGGCTTGAGGAGGCCGAGGTCTACGAGGTTATCGCCCGGCAGATCCGCCAGCGCCGGGAGAGCATCGCCGAATTCGAAAAGGGCGGCCGGCCAGACCTGGCCGCCAAGGAGCGCTCCGAACTCGAAATCCTCGAACGCTACCTGCCGGCCCAGCTCAGCCGGGAAGAGGTCGCCGAACTTGCCCGGCAGGTCATCGCCGAGGTCGGGGCCGCCGGGCCCCGCGATATCGGCAAGGTCATGGCCCGCCTGATGCCCAGGGTCAGGGGACGGGCCGAGGGCCGGCTGGTCAGCGCGGTGGTCCAGGAGCTGCTGGCCGGGGAAACCCCTTGACCCGGATGCAGCCACTGACCAGGGCCCTCCTCTTCTGGGCCGTCCTCTCGGCAAGCCTTACCCTAACCCTTGGAATCCAGTTTCTGCCGGGCCAGTTTCAGCTCCGGGAAGGGGACGTCGCCCGGCAGACCATTAAATCCCCCCGCCGGGTCCAGTTCGTAAGCCAGTTTCTCACCCATCAGGCCCGGGAAGAGGCCGCCGCCCGGGTGGCCGATATCTACGCCTACGACCCGGCCCTGGCCGGCCAGCAGCTCCAGCGGCTCCGCAACCTGAGCGACCAGATCACCGCCATCAGGCAGTCCACTAACCTTACGGCCGACGAAAAGCGGGCCCAGCTCGGCCGACTGCCTGAGTCCGGCCTTTCGGCCGAGGGTGTCCTGGCGGTGCTGGGCCTTTCCGAGGCCGAGTGGAATCAGGCCCGCAACGAGGCGGTCCGGCTGGTCTCGGAGGCGATGCGCAACCGGATTACCCCCGAGCAGGTTGCCGCCGTCCGGGAACAGCTCCCGGCCCAGCTAAGCCCCGGCCTTAGCCCCCTTCAGGCCCGGGTTGCGGTGGAGCTGGCCCGGGCCCACATCGCTCCCAACCTTACGGTGGATGCGGCCCAGACCGAGGCGGCCCGGGAGGCGGCCCGCCGGCGGGTGGAGCCGGTGGTGGTGACGGTTGAGGCCGGCGAGGTTATCCTGCGGGACGGGGAGGTGGCCAACCCCCTGGCCCTGGAAAGACTGGCCGCCACCGGCCTTTTAAGCGGCGGCATCGACCTTTACCAGCTGGGGTCGGTAGGCCTGATTTCGGCCGGCCTCGCCGCGGCCCTGGCCGGCTACCTGGCGGTCTTCGAGCCCCGGACCATCCTCTCAATCCGCAGGTTCGGCCTTATCACCGTCCTCATTGTCGGGGCGGTCCTGGCCGCCCGGCTGACCGTCCCGGGCCGGCCCTACTACGAGCTGGCCTTTCCGGCGGCCGCCGTCCCCATGCTGGCCGGGGCCCTTTTGGGGCCCGGGGTGGGGCTGGCCAGCCTGGCCACCCTGGCCGGGCTCTTAATGCTGGTGGGCTCGGGCACCCCCCAGCTGGCGGTTTTCACCCTGGCCACAGGCCTGGCGGGCTTGCTGGCCGCCCGGCCCAGCGCCCGCACCCAGCATTTCTTCCTGGCCGGACTGGGGGTCGCCCTGGCCAGCCTGGCGGCAACCCTGGGCTTTCGGCTCATCGTCCGGGACCTGGAGCCGATGAGCCTGGCCATCCTGGGCTTTCTCTGCCTGGTAAACGGGTTGCTTTCGGCTGCCCTGACGGTGGGGTCGCTGGCCGTGCTGGGCTATATCTTCGGCATAACCACCGGCTCCCACCTGCTCGAGCTGGCCGACCCCAACCAGCCCCTGCTGCGGCGGCTGCTGGCCGAAGCCCCCGGAACTTACTATCATTCCCTGATCGTCGGGAACCTGGCCGAGCGGGCGGCCGAGGCCGTAAAGGCCGACAAGCTGCTGGTCAGGGTTGGGGCCTATTACCACGATATCGGCAAGCTTTTGCGGCCCGGATTCTACACCGAGAATCAGGCCCTCGGGGAGAATATCCACGACCGGCTCCACCCCCGGGTCAGCGCCGAGCTTATCCGCGCCCACGTCGCCGACGGCCTGGAGCTGGCCCGGCGCCACCGCCTCCCCGGCCGGGTCCGGGACCTGATCGCCGAGCACCACGGGACGACCCTGATTCAGTATTTCTACCACCGGGCCAAAGAGCTGGGTTTGAACGTCTCCCCCGAAGAATTTCGCTACCCCGGCCCCAAGCCCCGCTCGAAAGAGGCCGCCATCTTAATGCTGGCCGACACCGTGGAGGCCACCGCCCGGAGCGCCCGCTCCCACACCCCCGAGGAGCTGGATGCCATCGTCGACCGGATGGTGGCCCTGCGCATCGCCGAGGGCCAGCTGGACGAGTGCGACCTGACCCTGGGGGATATCGAGCGGATCAAGCGGGCCCTGAAAGAGGGCCTGCGGGGAATCTACCATCCCCGAACCGAGTACCCGCCCCTGGAGACCCCCAAACAGCAACTCCCCGAACCCCACGACACCGAACGAACCTGACGGGATACCGGACCGGTGCGGCGAAGCCGAGTCCTGCGGGCGCTCTTAATCTGCCTGCTCGTACTGGCGGCCAGCAGCCCTCCGGTCAGGGCTCCGGCGAACGCCCCCAAGGCGCTTACCCCGCCGGAAGGGTATGGCCGGCCGACCGACCCTGCCCAGCCCGAGGCCCCGCCGCCCCAGGTGGTCATCCCGGCCAGCCATCAGCCCGGGGCCCCAGGTCCGGCGCCGGCCCCGGCGGCGCCCCGGCCGGCCCTCCGGATTCCCATCCTTATGTATCACTACATCCGGGTTAACCCCAACCCTGTCGACCGGGTGGGGGCGGGCCTTTCGGTAAACCCCGACCTCTTTGCCCGGCAGATGGCCTACCTGGCCGAGGCCGGCTACACCCCGGTGACTTTAGAAGAGATTTACGCCGCCTGGACGGCCGGCGCCCCCCTGCCCCCCAAGCCCGTGGTTTTAACCTTTGACGACGGCTACCGGGACTTCTTTACGGCGGCCTACCCGGTCCTGAAGGCCCGCGGCTTTAAGGCCACCGTCTACGTCATCGCCGATTTTCTGGACCGGCCGGCCTACCTTACCTGGGAGATGCTTTCCACCCCTGGTTTCGGAGGGTCTGGTTGCCGTCGGCGCCCACACCCTCACCCACGTGGACCTTACGGCGGTCCCGCCCGACCGGGCCCGCCGGGAGGTCTTTTTAAGCAAACAGCGCCTCGAGGAGCGGCTGGGGGTGGCCGTTGGCGACTTTGCCTACCCGGCCGGCCGGTACAACCCGACGGTGGTGGGCCTGGTGGATGCGGCCGGCTACCGGACGGCGGTGACCACCCGCCCCGGAAACATTCTGCGGCTTGAAGAACGGCTCACGCTGCCCCGGGTCCGGGTGGACGGGCGGGAGGGGCTGGCCGAGTTCATCGCCCGGCTCCGGTAGGAGCCGGCTAGGCCTCCAGAATAATGGTCACCGGGCCGTCGTTAAAAATCTCCACCAGCATGTGGGCCCCGAAACGCCCGGTCTTCACCGTCAGGCCCAGCTCCCGGAGGCCCTCGGCGAAGCGGTTAACGAGGGGTTCGGCCTGCTCGGGCGGGGCCGCATTAACGAAAGAGGGCCGCCGGCCCCGGCTGGTGTCGGCCAGCAGGGTGAACTGACTTACCACCAGCACCTCGCCCCCGATATCCAGAACCGACCGGTTCATCCGGTCGGCCTCATCGGGGAAGATGCGCAGGTGGGCGACCTTATCGGCCAGCCGGCGGGCGCTGGCCTCCGAATCGTCCCGGGCCACCCCCACCAGAACAACGAGGCCCCGTCCGACCTCGGCGACCAGCTCGTCCCCGACCCGGACGGCGCCCCGGCTGACCCGCTGGACGACGGCCCGCAACTACGGTGTGGACTTATCTGCGGACTTGGATTCCGCACCGGCCTCGGCCCGGTCGGCTTTGGTCTCGGCCGGTTCCCCGACCTTGCCGTTCCCGGAGGCGGCGCTACCGCGGCCGTAATCGGTGCTGTAAAAGCCCCGGCCTTTGAACATGATGCTCACCGGGTAGAAGACCCGGTGGACGGCCCCCTGACAGTGGGGGCACTGGGAGACGGGGTCCTCGGTGATGCGCTGGAACCTTTCAAACCGGAAACCGCAGTGTTCACACAGGTACTCGTACGTCGGCATGGCCACCTACCTCGGGACCTTCCAGGCTACGCCGGACAAGGATTCACCTTAAAGATTATAGCCCATTTGGGCCGGGGCCCGGCCGGCGGCCGATGCCGGAGGGGCATCCACCCGGTGCTTGCAGCCCCGGGGGCCGGTATGCTATCTTTCGGCGGCAGATGGCGGGGACATACAGCCGGGCCGAAGGGAGCATCCTCCCCCTTTTCGCCTGGGCCCACTTCAGCCACCACCTGGCCGTCGGGGGCCTGCTACCCCTGCTTCCGGTGGTCCGGGATGAGTTCGGCCTAGATTATCTTCTCAGCGGAACCCTCGTATCCGGGTTTTCCCTGGCCTACGGCTTTGCGCAGGTTCCCCTGGCCTTTCTTATCGACCGCTACCGCCTGCGCAAGTCCCTCATCATCGCCCTGGGTCTTTTCGGGGCCGCCCTGGCATCCATCGGGGTTGGGTTCTCTGCCAGCTACGGGCAGATGCTGGCCCTGCTGGTTTTGATGGGCATCGCCGGGTCCACCTACCACGCCCTGGCCTCGTCGTTTCTTTCGGAATATTTCCCGGCCGACAGCCGGGGACGGTCCCTGGGCCTCCACGTGGTCGGGGGCAGCGCCAGCTTCATCGCCACCCCCGCCCTGGCCCTCGGCATTTTAAACCTGACCGGGTCCTGGCGGGCGGCCTTTATCGGCCTGGGCCTGCCCGCCCTCGCCGCCGGCCTGCTCCTTATCTGGCTTGCCGCCGGCCGGGAAAAGGTGATGGTCAGCAGTCGGCCCCGGGTTCCCAGCCTGCCCATCCTCGAGGTTCTTCGCCTCATCGGCCTGCTGGCGGTCATTGCGGCGGTCATGCAGGTGGTTACCGGCGGCATAAACACCTTTCTGCCCCTCTACCTGGTGGACCGGCACGGGGTTCCCCGGGAGCTGGCGGGCATCGCCGTGGGCCTGGTGGCCGGGGCCGGGATTGTCGGGGCCCCGGTGGGTGGGGCCCTCTCCGACCGGGTCGGCCGCAAACCGGTCATCCTCCTTTCGGTCCTCCTCTCCGGACCCCTGCTCTATCTCATTACCTTGGCCCCCCACGGGGCCGCCCTTTACCTGCTTATTGTCCTTTACGGCCTGGCCATCAGCATGCGCATGCCCACAATGGAATCCCTTATCGCCGACGTGGTCCCGGCGGCCCGGCGGGCGACGGTCCTGAGCGCCTATTACTTCCTGGCCAACGAGGTCTCGGGGGTCGCCACCCCCCTCATCGGCCTGCTGGGCGACCTGACCGACCTCAACACCGCCTTCGTGGTGCTGGCGATTTTCTCCATTGCGGCCGGGGGCCTGGCGGCCCTTCTGCGGGGCGGCAAGGAGGGAACGGCTTCCGAGGCGGGAGCGTAGGCGGGGCTGTGGACGGGTTTAAGGATTACTTTATCGCCGAGTTTGTCGAAGAGTACGTCTCGGGGATTATAACCCGGCGGGAAGCCCTCCGGAAACTGGCGGCCGTTACCGGGTCGGTGGCCGCGGCCAGCAGCATCCTGGCCGCCTGCGCCCCAGGCCCGCCGCCTACCCAGCCCGTCCCGACCCCGGCACCTACCCCGCAACCCACTCCCCGGCCCGGGGTTACGGTCCCGCCGGACGACCCGACCATTGAGGTGGCCGATGTAAGATTTCCGGCCGAGGACGGGGCGGCCGTTATGGCCTACCTGAGCCGGCCCCGGGGGGCTGGGCCCTTCCCGGCGGTGATGGTCTGCCACGAGAACCGGGGACTGGTCGAGCACATTAAAGACGTCACCCGGCGGCTGGCCAGGGCCGGTTACGTGGGCCTGGCCCCGGACCTCCTATCCCGGGAGGGTGGGACCGACCGGCTGGACGGCGCCCAGATCCCCGGGATTTTAAGCAACACGCCCCCGGCCCGCTTCGTCCAGGATTTCCAGGCCGCCTTTAATTACCTTCAGGCCCAGCCCTTCGTCCGCCGGGACCGGGTCGGGATGGTCGGGTTCTGCTTCGGGGGCGGGGTGACCTGGCGGGTGGCCACCAAACTGCCCGGCCTCCGGGCGGCGGTGGTCTTTTACGGCCCCAATCCGCCCCTGGAAGACGTGCCCGGCATTCAGGCGCCGGTGCTGGCCATTTACGCCGAGCGGGATAACTTTGTAAACCCGGGCATACCCGCCATTGAGAACGCGATGCGCCAGCACAACAAAGTTTTCGGGCGGGTCGTCTACCCAAATACGGAGCACGCGTTTCATAATGATACGGGGCCGCGGTACAACGCCGAGGCGGCCCGGGATGCCTGGGCCAGAACCCTGGCCTGGTTTGAACGATACTTAAAGGCCTGAGCCGGGAAACCGGCCCGGCAAGGGCGGGAGGTGGTTGGGATGACGGCAGAAAGCAAGGCGGCGGTCCGGTCGGTGAAGATCCCGGCCGGTCGGGTCGAGCTGGCCGGGGACCTGGTGGTTCCGGCCGGGGCGTCGGCCCTGGTTATCTTCGCCCACGGCAGCGGCAGCAGCCGCTTCAGCCCCCGCAACCGGTTCGTGGCCGGGGTCCTCAACCAGGCCGGCTTTGCCACCCTCCTCTTCGACCTGCTCACCCCGGCCGAAGAGGACCTAGACCGGGCCTCGGGCCGCTATCGGTTCGATATTCCCCTGCTGGCCGCCCGGCTCGAGGCCGCCACCCTCTGGGCCCGGCAGGAGCCGGGACTGGCCGACCTTAAGTTCGGCTACTTCGGGGCCAGCACCGGGGCGGCGGCCGCCCTCATCGCCGCCGCCAACCGGCCCGAAGAGGTCGGGGCCATCGTTTCCCGGGGCGGCCGGCCCGACCTGGCCGCCGAATACCTCGACCGGGTCCGGGCCCCAACCCTGCTCATCGTCGGGGGAAACGACCCCATCGTCTTAGAGCTTAACCGGCAGGCCCTCCGGCGCTTCAGGTGCGAGGCCCGACTGGAAGTCGTCCCCGGCGCCGGCCACCTCTTCGAGGAGCCCGGGGCCCTGGAGCGGGTGGCCGAGCTGGCCCGGGACTGGTTTAAAACCCACCTGCTGGGGGCCGAGGACCGGGCCGGGTAGACGGCGGACGGGCGGTTGTGCCATTATTCCAACGTGAACGGCCCTTATGAGCGGCTTTGACGTCCTGTGGTCGCCCTGGCGGATGCAGTACATTCAGGCGGCCCGTGAACCGGGCGGTTGCTTTCTCTGCGAAAAGGCCGGCCAGGAGGCCGCCCACGACCGGGACAACCTGATCCTTTACCGGGGGGCCCGGGCCTTCGTCATCATGAACCTTTACCCTTACAATCCCGGCCACCTGATGGTGGTCCCGTACGACCACCGGCCCAACCTGACCGACCTTACCCCCGAGGTCAGGTGCGAGCTTATGGAGCTTTTAACCCTCTGCCTTAAGGTGCTGGCCGAGGCGATGCGACCCGACGGCTACAACCTGGGGGGCAACATCGGCCGGGTATCGGGGGCCGGGGTGGCCGACCACGTCCACCTGCACGTGGTGCCCCGCTGGGAAGGGGATACGAATTTTATGCCCATCCTGAGCCACACCCGGGTTATGCCCGAGGGCCTCCTCACCACCTACGACCGGCTCCGACCCCTCTTTGAGGCCGCCGGGGCCGGCTAGGGGTCCGGTTCTTCGGCCAGCCGCCGAAGGCCTTCGGCCGTCAGCCGGTAGGTAAGCCAGTCGTCCAGGCGGGTTGCGCCCAGGCCCTCGTAGAAGCTTATGGCCGGCCGGTTCCAGGCCAGCACCAGCCACTCCATCCGGCCGCAGCCCCTTCGGCGGGCCTCCCGGGCCAGGGCCCGCATCAGGGCCCGTCCCACGCCTTGCCCCCGGGCCTCCGGCCGCACAAAAAATGTCCTCTAAATAAAGCGTCGGCCTCGCCAGAAAGGTCGAATACGCCCAGAAGTAAGCCGCATACCCGACCGGCCGGCCGTCCAGCTCCGCCAGCAAAACGTTAATCCTGGGCGGGGTTGCCAGGGCGTCGGCGGCGAGCCGACGGCGGGCCTCGGGGTCCGGCCGGGGAAGCCCCTCATAATCGGCCAGGGCATCAGCCAGGTCAAGAAAAACCCCGACGTCCGCCGGGGTTAAAGGCCGAATGCTTGCCTGCAGGTCCACGCTCTTATTATAGCCCGGCGGGGCCGGAAGCCGGGATGGTATAATCTAAAGGTCCGATGGCCCACCGACCCCGCATCGGCATTACTGCCGGTTCCGACGGCCTTGCCGAAAACGGCACCCCCCGCCGCTGGCTGAGCCGCTACATCCGGGCGGTGGAGGCGGCCGGGGCTGAGGCGGTTATTTTAAAGCCCGGCGACGGCCCCGCCGAGGGCCTCCTTAAGGGGCTTGGGGGCGTGCTCTTTACCGGCGGGCCCGACGTCGACCCCAAATACTACGGTGAGGCGGTGGACCCCGAGGCCGGGGTCGAAATCGACCCGGAGCGGGACGAATTCGAGCTTCCGCTGGCCCGCCTCGCCCTGGAGCGGGACCTGCCCGTTCTGGGGATCTGCCGGGGGCTGCAGCTTTTAAACGTGGTCCTGGGCGGCCGGCTTATTCAGGACCTGCCCGGCCACCGGGCCGACTCGGACGGCCGCTCGGCCTTCCACGGCCTTCGGCTGGACCGTTCCGGTCCCCTGGCCGCAATCCTCGGCCCCGAAGGGGAAGGGCCCGTGAACAGCCGCCACCACCAGGGGGTGGGGCCGGCGGGGCTGGCCGACCTTCTGGTTCCGGCGGCCTGGGCCGAAGCCCGGCTCCGAACCGGCGAGGCCGTCGACCTGGTCGAGGCCTTCTACGGCCGGGGATTCCGCTGGCTCTTTGCCGTCCAGTGCCACCCTGAGCGAGCCGACGAGGTTCCGGCCGGGTACCGCAACCTTTTTGCCGCCTTCGTCGAGGCCGCCCGAAAGGCCGGCTAAACCCAGCCCGAAGGATGAGGTGACAATCCGCCCATGGAAATCGGGACCGTTCGCGTCGTCTCCATCGAAGAAGAAATGAAGGGCTGTTACCTCGATTACGCGATGAGCGTAATCGTGGCCCGGGCCCTGCCCGACGTCCGGGACGGCCTTAAGCCCGTCCAGCGCCGGGTTTTATACACCATGCACGATATGGGCCTGGGACCCAACAGCCCCCACCGCAAGAGCGCCAAGATCGTCGGGGAAGTCCTGGGAAACTTCCACCCCCACAGCCCCGAGGCCGTCTACGAGGCCATGGTCCGGATGGGGCAGGACTTCGTCATGCGCTACCCCCTGGTGGACGGCCAGGGCAACTTCGGCAGCATCGACAACGACCCCCCGGCCGCGATGCGCTACTGCGTCACCGGGGATACCCTGGTGGTGACCGACCAGGGGCTGGTGCGCATCGACCGGCTCGG
>DAOTYJ010000016.1:0-5460 GCA_034434875.1 Dehalococcoidia bacterium
GTCAAACAAAGGCTTGAAGAGGCCTTTGGGCCCTTAGAGCCGGCCGACGAAGGGGTCAAAGGCTACGGCCCGGCCAGAAGCTTTAAGATTCGGGGTGCCAAGGCGACCATCGGGTTTATTAGCCCCATAACCGAAGAGCACTTCTGCGCCCGCTGCAACAAAGTCAGGCTTACGGCCGACGGAAAACTTAGGCTCTGTCTGCTTACCGACCACGAAATCGACCTTTTAGGGCCGCTAAGGCGGGGCATCGACGAGGCCGGCCTGGAGGCCCTTTTGCGGGCGGCCGTCGAGACCAAGCCCGAAAGGCACCTGGTTAACGAGGGCATTATCCCCAACCTACGCAGGATGATCCAGATCGGCGGCTGAAGCCTTACGGCCGCCGGACCCGGGGTCGTTGCTTACCTGCCCGGGCCCTTATCGGGGTAGGGGGCGGCCTGAATTCGTTTGAGCAGCTCCTGGGTTTCGGGCAGGGGGGTAAGGCCGAACTTCTCCTGCAGGAGGCGGACGCAGACCTCATACTGCCGGATGGCTTCGGTGCGCCGGCCCGAGGCCCAGAGGGCGTACATCAGGCGGCTGTGGAGGCTTTCCCGGACCGGGTCCAGCTCCAGCCCCCGCCTTAGGTGGCGGATACTGTCTTCCCACCGGCCGGCCCGGCCGCAGAGGTCGGCCAGCCGGCCGAGGGCCTCCAGGTAGAGTTCCCGCAAATGCTCCCGCTGCTGCCAGCACCAGTCGGCGTAGGGCTCGTCCTCGAAGTAGTCTCCCCGGTAAAGCTGAACCGCCTGCTCGTAGGCCTTGAGGGCCTGGTCCCAATCCCCCCGGGCCTCGGCCTGTCGGGCCTGCTCGCAGAGGCGGCTGAATTCCCGGGCATCGATGAAGGCCTCCGCCTGGACGTTGAAGTGATAGCGGTCCCCCTCGTTGCAGATGTACACCCAGCCCTGGTCCCGCCGGCCGGGTTCGAGAAGGGCCCGCAGTTCGTGAACGAGGACGTGGAACTGACTTGCCTTGGTTTCCGGCTCCGCCCCCGGCCAGAGGAGGTCGATGAGGGCCTCCTTGGGCAGAGGTCGGCCGTTGTGGGCCAGTAGGATCTTCAGGAGGGTGAGGGCTTTCTTCCTGGGGACCATGGCCGGGCTGATGACCCGGCCGTTGACGACCAGTTCGAAAGGCCCCAGGCACCGGATTTCCAGCCGGGGGGCCGCCCGGCCCTCGCCGGTGGCTACTTCCCCGTTAGGGGCCGCCGCCCCGGCCGGAGCCGGCGCTTGCAAGGCTGCCGCGACCGTTCTGCCTATCCGTCCCGCGCCGCCGACCCGGCCGCTATTTTCCAGACAGGTTCGCAGGGTCCAGAAGCTTTCGGTGAAGGCCCCGGCGAAGTGCTCGAGCACGGCCAGGGTGCCTTCGGCCGGCAATTTCCGGGCCGCCTGGTAGTAGAGCATAATGACGCCCGTCGCTCCCCGCTCCGAAAGCATCGGGACCCAGCACCAAGCACCCCCGGACTGGGTCTCGGTTTGCCAGGCCCAGATGGGCTCGGCCTGGCCGGTCCTCGGCCCATACACGCTTTCAATTCCGACCGCAAAGGGGGCGGTGACGGAATCCGGCAGGCCGTGTCGGGCCGCCAGCCCCTCGCCGAGCAGGTGAAGCTCGCCCCCGTCGGCCCCGGCCAGCTGGACCACCTCGGCCAGGAAGGACCGAAGGGCCTGCTTAAGGTCCAGCTCCCCCTCGGATATGACCCGGGCGAACTGAGCCCGGGCCGCCTCCCGGAGGCGGGTCAGGGTTGCGTCAATCTTGAGGCCCAGGGGCGTTCCCACCCAGCCGAGAAGCCGGAGGGCCCGGCCGAAGTCGACCCGGGGCTCCTGGAAGGCCACCCCGATGGTTCCCACCAGCCCGCCCCCGGCCCCGGTCAGGGGAATCCCCACGTATGCCTGAAGGCCCGAATGCCGAAGCCGTGACCTCAAAACAAAGGGCTGTTCCGGCAGCCGGTCGGTATAGACCGGCTGCCTGGTGACCAGAATAACCCCGGGGAAACCTTCCCCCGGCCCGAAGTGGGTTATCTGGGTGAAGGCGAGGCGGTGGGCGCCCTGGTGGCCCACAAAGACCACGCTCCGGTCGCCCGGTTCGATGAGCCAGACTTCCCCCGCCTGGGCGCCGGTTAGCTTGATTAAAAACCTGAGGGTCTGGTCGACGGTCTCCTGAAGGGGGGCGACGAGGACCCGCCCGAGGAGGGCCGAGGTGAGGGCGAGGTCGTCCACCAGCTCTGAGGACGACCGAACCACCGGGCGCAACCGGCCGATAATCCCGCCGGGCGGGTCCGGCAGGGCAAAGAGCTGGCAGACTACCCGGAGGCGGCGGCCATCACGGGTATGGACCACAAGGGGCGCGCTGCCCACGGGCAGGCCGAGGCGGAGCGCCCGGTGGACGGGACAGTTGGGACCGCAAACGGGCCGGCCCAGGTCATCGAGGCCGGCGATGACCCGGTAGCATTCCTGCCCGATGGCCTCGTCCCGGGACAGCCCGAGCAAAGCCTCTGCCCCCGCCTCCCACTCCACGATCCGGAGGTCCCGGCCTACCGCGAACCAGCCCTCAACGGTCGGAACCGCCTCCGCCTTCTTGGCCGGCAGGTTGCTATCCGGAACCGCAGCACCCATGTTAAGCCTCCAACGGGCAGGGAATCCGGGGTGACTGCCGCGTGCCCAATTACAAGTTTACAGCTTTGTTACGGCTTTTGCGCCTGGTAAAGTCCGATTCGGCCGGCAGTTTTGCCGGGCTCTGCCCAATTTTACAGAGCCGACAAATGCCCCCTGAAGCCTAAACACCCACTATAAATTGTCACCGGTATAGGCTTCCAATCGACTTCCAATGGGTTTCCAAAGCAGACACGGCCCGCGCTCCCATACGATTTCGGCTAAATCACGGCGGGCAGGACGGCAGAAGTAAGTCCCCCAAGACCAGACCGATTCCCCTCGGACGGCTCCTTAGGCGCGGTTAACAGCAGCCACCAGCTTATGCTGAGGCAGAGGAGCGAAAGCAGGAAAAAGACGATGAATCCGCTTGAGTATCCCTGCTGGCCATACTGTTGCACAAAGAAGCCCATAACGGGCGGGATGGCAAACCCGCCAAAGGCACCAAGTCCGCCTACCAGCCCTGCCCCACCCCCCACGGCCTGGGGTAGGTATTTGGGCACCAGCTTGAATACCCCGGCGTTTGCCACCCCCATACCCAGTGCCATCATGACGGCGCCGGCCAGCGCCCACGGGATATCCCGGGCAAAGATCATCGCAACCGACCCCAGAAACGTCGCAGAAAATGCTACAATAAGGGCCAATTCCCCGCCGACCTTGTCCGAGAGGATCCCGCCGGGGACCCGGGCAAGGGCGGTCAACACCGAATATATCATCGTCAATGTCCCCGCCATTGCCAAGCCAAAGCCAAACATATCCCCCCAATACGTCGGGAACCAGGCCGTAAGGGCAAGAAAGCCCCCGAAGGAGACGAAGTAAAGGGCCACTAAAAGCCAGGTTTTCCGGTTCCTTGCCGCCTGGGCCGAGGACCCCCAGACGCTACCGGCGGGAAAAAGCTCCTGCCCGTACCGCCGGGCTATCCTTTCCGCTTCCCACCTTGGCAAACCCTGTCCTTCCCGCCATAACTGGAAAAAGTACGCGTCCTTGGCGCCGACCCCGTACGCAACCATACCTACTACACTAAAAAGAAGCCACGCCGCGTAAGCCCCCGTCAGCCCCCACTCGCCCACGGCCAGGGGTATCAAGGCCGCAAAGAGCCCGGGGGCCAGATTGGAGAGTCCCCCGTAAATCCCCAGGGCCGCCCCCTGCTTGGCCCGCGGAAACCAGTAAGAGACTTGGCCGGCTCCGGCCGAAAAAGTGGCGACACCGAAACCGGCCAAGAGCCCGAAGAAAAGAACCGCCGGGTAATAGGACGACGGCGGCCCTTCAGGGTAGGTCGCTACCAGCGCCAGCAGCCCCGCCATTCCGAGGGTCGTCGTGCTGAGGAGGCAAAGGATGGGCTTTTTGCCGCCGGCGGTCTCCACCCAGGCTCCAAAAGGAATCCGTCCCAGGGAGCCGCTTAGCGTCGGTATGGCCACCAGTAGCCCCGCCTGTAGCGGTGTCAGACCCATGGATTCCCTTAACAGCTTCACCGTGGGCCCGAAAAGGGAAACCGATGCCATCCCGCTGAAGATAGCCAGCGTGGCGAAAAAGAGCGCCTGCCGGGGGCTGCCTTTAAGGGCCAACTCGATGAACGCCATCTCGCCCTCCTGCTTCGAGACCCGGGCCGACATGCCCGAAGGACTCTTCCTAGAAACTTACGATGACGGTTTTCCAGAATGCTTCCACCGTGGCAGGGCTTTCCAGTTTTCTGAGCTTAGCCTATTCTTGGGTGGAAGGCCTTGAGGAGGTGGCACCATGGAGCAGAGCTTGCTCGATGTCCTGACCGGGATTCCGGACCCCAGGGGCAGGCACGGCGGTCTTTGCTACCGCCATTAACGGTCAGGCTTCGCTGCGGGGCATGTGGCTCTCCGATTGGCTTACCCGGTACCTGTCGTTTCACCGCAACCGGATACCGGCCCTCGAAACTGCCGTTTAGATTTGCCTTTGTTGCTCGAGGCGTTTAACGGTTGGCTGACGGCAGCGGCCTTTGGCCGCCGGCGGGGCAGCAAGCGGGATTGTGAGGCACCCCTTATGGTGGAAACTCGACATAAATCGTAGGATGATTTATGTCGAGTTTGCCACAAGCTTGGGCTTGGCCTCGGGCAGGTGGTAGCCGAAGGTGAGGATAAGACCCAGGCAGCCATTATGCTCCTGGAGCAGCGGCCTTTGGCCGCTAGAGGGCAAGCTTCTAACCCTTGATGCGGGCTTTCTGACCGAACCGGTCGTTCGCAAGGCTGTCGAAAAAGGAAACCCGACATAAATCGTCGTACGATTTATGTCGAGTTTTCGGGCCGTTAAAGGCCAATCAGCCGGAGGTTGAGCGGGCCACAAGATTGTTGGCATAAGTGCAAAGCACTTATGCCAACAATGGGGCAATGGGGTCTTTGACCGACCGGCCGATATTCGGGAGGTTAGCAAAGGGCATGGTCGGCGCCGCCGATGGCGGCTGGAACTTTGGCTTTTAGAAAGCTCCGAGCTTGGGAAGTATCTTGAACTCGAGTACGGTTGGCCTCGGCTTAAGGGAGGCAAAGGTGCCGGCTTTCGAGGCATGGGAAGGGCAGGAACTTTTATGGGTTTGGGATCTTAGTCCCCGAATGGCCCTTAAGGCATTGCGGGGCCACTGGGAAACTCGAGATAAGTTGTCCAACAACTTATGTCGAGTTTCGCTTTACTGGGTGCGCGACGTGAGCTTTTCCGAGGACCGGCTGCATGGTCGGAAGGTTGGGCCTGGGCTGAGCATGATTCGGAACCTGGCTCTGAACCTGGTAAGGGCGCTGGGTTATCGGTTCGTTGGGGACGGGTTCCG
>DAOTYJ010000017.1:0-8017 GCA_034434875.1 Dehalococcoidia bacterium
CCTCTGGCGGCTAGCCCCTGATTGAGCTGCTGCCGCCTATCGGGGGAAAAAGCGCCTGAACCGGGCCGTGTAGCCCATAAGCCGCTCGGCCGGAACCTGTCGCACGGCTCAGTCTGCCAAGGTCTAGTTTACACCCAACTTATGGGTAAACTCCTGCTAACTATATTGACTAAATCGACCGACAACTATATAATTCCGAGGGGGTTAAAGATGAGCGGTGTTGAGGTAAAGTTCGGTCTGACGCTGCCCAACCGGGGTGTGGTCATTGGGGCCACCACCGTTCCCGAGATGGTGGAGCTGGCGGAATGGGCCGACCGGGGCGGCTGGGATTCCGTCTGAGTCGGCGATTCCATCTTCGCCAAACCCAGGCTTGATGCCCTGGTCCTTCTGGGTGCCCTAGCCGTCCGCACCTCTCGGGTCCGCCTCGGGGTCGCCTGCATGGCCAGCACGCCCCTCCGCCACCCCCTGCTCCTCGCCTATCAGTGGGCCAGCCTGGATTTTCTTTCGGGGGATCGTACGGTCTTTGTCGCCTGCCAAAACCGTCCGGGACCCGGGGCCGGCGACTTCGCCCATGAGTACGAGGCGTTCGGCATCGACCCGACCACCCGCAGCCGGCGGATGGAGGAAGCCGTCGAGATTCTGCGGCTCACCACCTCCCAAACCAACGTAAGTTACTCCGGCCGTTACTACCGGTTCAAGAACGTTACCGTCCTTCCCAGGCCGGTGCAGCAACCCGTCCCCATCTGGGTGGTGGCCAATCCTGACCTGGCCCGGCCCGACCTGGTGGCCCGCACCTTCCGCCGGGTGGCCAGATACGGCGATGGTTGGATGACCACCCGGCAGCTTCCCGAGGAGTTCCGGGCCTCGGTGGAGCGGATCCGAAGCTATGCCGCAGAACTGGGCCGGGAGCTTCCGGCCAACTTTGAATTTGCCCTATATTACAACATCAACGTAAACGAAGACCCCGAGGAGGCCTTCGCCGAATCCAAAAGATTTTTGGACAGCTATTATGATTTCGACTTCCCGCCGGCCGTGGTGGACCGCTGGGTCGCCTACGGGCCGCCGGAGGCCTGCATTGAAAAGCTCATGGCCTTTGCCCGGGCCGGGGCTACTACCATCACCCTGAGGCTTACGGCTTACGACCAGCGGGCCCAATTTAAGCGGGTCACCGAAGAAGTCCTGGCCAAACTGGGGTAACCGCCATGATTACCAGATTCGACCACGGGGTTATCGCCGTGAGGGACCTGGAGGCCGCCCTGAGCCACTACCGCCAGGTTCTGGGCCTGGACGCCAGGCCCGGGGGCAGACACACCGGCCGGGGAACCCACAACGGCATCGTCCGCTTCGGCCTGGATTACCTGGAGCTGCTTTCCGTCTACGACCCGGCCGAGGCCGCCGCCAGCGGGCCCCGGGGCCAGGTGCTGCTGGGCTTCCTGGAACGCCGGGCCGGGGGGGCTGTCGGTTTCTGCCTGGCCACCGACCGGGCCGAACTTCTGGCCGGCCGGCTGCGGGAGCGGGGCCTCGAGGTGAGCGGCCCCTTCGAGATGGAGCGCCTCCGGCCCGACCGCCGGCTGCTGCGGTGGCATCTGGTCGTCCCCGGCGGTGTTGCCTGGCGGCGTCCCTGCCCCTTCTTCATCCAGTGGGACATCCCCGATGAGGAGCGGCTCGCCTGGGAGCCACCCGGAGCCCACGAGCTTGGGGTGGAAGGGGTGGCGGGCGTAGCCGTGCTGGTGGAAAGTCTGGGGGCAGGCCAAGAACTTTATGTTAGCAAGCTCGGCTTTGAGGCCGCTGGGGCTGAGGCCCCGGTCGCCGACCTTGGGGCCAGGCGGCTCCGGTTAAGATACGGCTCTATAAAGGTGGAGCTTTTGGCCCCGGCGGGTTCCGGGCCGTTGAAGGTAGAGCTGGACGAGGTGGGGCCGGGGCCCTTTGCCTTCAGCCTTAAGGTTTCGGACCTGGGCCGGGCCCGACGGTTCCTGGCCGACCGGGGTGTCCCTACCATTGAGGCCACCTGGGCCGACGGCGGCCTGCTTATCGACCCTGATAAGGCCTTAGGTGCCCGCCTGGTCCTGGTGGAGGAGGGGGCTTATGCCGGGTCGGCTTAGTCGGCGGGAGTTTCTGCTGGCCACGGCGGCCCTGGCCGCCGGCTGCAGCCCGGGGGCAACCCCGGCTCCGGGTCCCGGGCCCACGGAGGGGACGCCCCGCCGGGGCGGGATCCTGACCGTTTGGATTCGGGGCGACCCGCCCACTCTGGATGTCCACCAGGGCTCCATCGACAGTGTCCTTCACCCGCTGGCTCCGTGCTTTGACCTTCTGGTCCAGTTCGACCCCCAGGACCCGGACCGGGTCATTCCGGACCTGGCCGAAAGCTGGGAAATAAGCCCGGACGGCAGGGTTTACACGTTTTATTTAAAGCGGGGGGTAAAGTTCCACCACGGCAAGTCCTTTAAGGCCGAAGACGTGAAGGCCAGCTTTGAGCGGATCATCTGGCCCCCTAAAGGCATCGTCAGCCCAAGGCAGGGGGCCTTCGGGGCGGTGGACGGCATCGAGGTGGTGGACGATTACACCGTCCGCTTCGTATTAAAGCGGCCCAATCCCTCCCTTTTGGCCAACATCGCCCAGGGCTGGAATGTCATTTACCCCCGGGACCTCCTGGAGGCCAGGGGGGATATGGGCCGGGACGTGGTGGGCACCGGACCTTTTAAGTTCAAAGAATACATCCGGGGGGTAAGTATCGAGCTGGAGCGCAACCCCGACTACCACGTGCCCGGCCGCCCGTATCTGAACGGGGTGAAGTTTTTCATCGTGCCCGACCCCAACACCGCCCTTTCGGCCTTTATTTCCGGTCAGCTCTTAATGTACCGGCTCCGGAACCCCGCCGACGTCGAGGAGGCCCGAAGGGTCCTGGGCGACCAGGTGGTGGTCCAGGAGGGGGTAATTTTGGTCAACGCCGTCTTCCGGATGAACGCCACCCGCCGGCCCTGGGACGACCCGAGGGTCCGGCAGGCGGTCTCCATGGCCATCGACCGGCCGGCCGCCGTTCGGGTGCTCTACCAGGGGGCGGGGCAGGTCGGGGGCCTCCTGATGCCCGGGGGCCGCTGGGCGCTTCCCAGGGAAGAACTGGAAGGGCTCCCGGGCTACGGGCCGGACAAGGCCCGGGAGCTGGAGGCGGCCAGGCGGCTCCTGGCGGAGGCGGGGCTTGCCGAGGGCTTCCGGACCCGGATGCTGGCCGTCAAAGGCGCGGCCTTCGAGCCCGTCGCCGTCTTTATAAGGACCAGCTGGCCAAAGTGGGGATTCAGGCCGAGCTTGAGGTGGTCGAAAGCGCCGTGGCCTACGACCGGCTCAACCGCCGGGACTACGACACCATGGCCTGGAACCTGAGCATGGCCATCGACGACCCCGACGCCATCTTCGGGGAAAATTACGTCTGCGATGCGCCCCGCAACTATACCCGGGTATGCAGCCCGGAGGTGGACCGGCTCTACCTGGAGCAGTCCCAGACCCAGGACCCGGCCCGGCGCCGGGTCCTGGTCCACGAGCTGGAGCGGGCCGCCATCCAGGCCAACATCCAGACGGTCATCTGCTGGCTCCACGATTTCCTTCTGTAGTGGCGCCAGGTGCGGGGCTACCGCCGCCATCCCAGTATCTACACCAACCAGAAGCTTCGGGACGTCTGGCTGGCCGAAGCCTAGGGGCCTAGATTCCCAGGTAGGCCCGCTTTAGCCTCTCGTCTTCCCGGACCCGTTCGCTGGGTCCGGAGAGGACCACCCGCCCGTTCTCCAGGACGTAGGCCCGGTCGGCCAGGCGAAGAACCTCTTTGATGTTCTGCTCCACGATCAGGATGGTGACCCCGCCCTGCCGGATGCCCGGCAGGACCCCGTAAATCTGCCTCACCACCAGGGGAGCCAGCCCCAGGCTGGGCTCGTCCAGCAGGAGCAGGCGGGGGGAAGCCATCAGGGCCCGGCCGATGGCGCACATCTGCTGCTCCCCGCCCGAAAGGGAGCCGGCCAGCTGGTGCTGCCGTTCGGCCAGGACCGGGAAGAGCTCCAGAACCCGCTTCAAGTTGGCCTTCACCTCCCGGCGGGCCCGGCAGTTGTAGGCCCCCAGCAGGAGGTTTTCCCGCACCGTCATGAAGGGAAAGAGGCGTCGGCCCTCGGGCACCTGAACGATTCCCAGCTCTGCCCGCCGCTCGGGGGGTACCCGGCTTATGGGCCTTTGTTCGAAATAGACTTCGCCCCGCCAGACGGGCACCAGCCCCGAGATCACCCGCAGGGTTGTGGTCTTGCCGGCGGCATTGGCCCCGAGCAGGGCCACCACCTCCCCCTCGGCCACCTCAAGGGATACCCCGTGCAGCACCTCGATATCCCCGTAGCCGGCCGAGACCCCGTCAAGTTTAAGCAACAAATTCTTCCCCAAGGTAAGCCTCGACGACGGCGGGGTCCCGCCCCACCTGCTCCGGCGGGCCGTCGGCGATCTTGCGGCCCTGGTGGAGGACGATGACCCGCCGGCAGAGGCGCATCACCGCCGCCATGATGTGCTCGATGAGAACCAGGGTAAGGCCCCCTTCATGAAGCCGGCGCAAGAGGCCCAGCGTTTCGGCCAGCTCCTCAGGGTTAAGGCCGGCCAGGACCTCATCCAGCAGCAGAAGCCGCGGCCGGGCCGCCAGGGCCCGGGCAACCTCCAGCCGCTTGCGTAGCCCCACCGGCAGCGACCTGGCCTCGGCCCCGGCGAAGGGAGCGAGGCCGGTCTCCTCCAGGAGCTTCCAGGCGACCCTTTCGGCCTCCCCCGAGGAGGGGGTGTGTACCAGGGCGGCCACCTTGACGTTGTCCAGGACCGTCAGGTTGGGAAAGGGCCGGACCAGCTGGAAGGTCCGCACCAGGCCGAGGCGGGCGATCCGGTGGGGCGGCCAGCCCGTGATATCCCGCCCCAGAAAGCGGACGGAGCCGCCGTCAGGCCGGAGGAAACCGGTTAAGAGGTTAAAAAGGGTGGTCTTGCCGGCACCGTTCGGGCCGATGATGCCCACCATCTCCCCCGGGCCTATGCTGAAGCTTACCCGGTCCACGGCGGTGAGTCCCCCAAACCGCCTGGTCAGCTCCCGGACCTCAAGCACCGACCTTTCCCCGTCGCAACAGGCTGAGGATGAGGGGCGCAAGCCCCTGCGGCAGGAAACGGACCACCAGGATCAGGACCAGCCCGTAGATTATCAGGTAAAGGCCCGTCTGGCCGGCCTGGGGGCCGCTCAGGGTGGCCCTCAAGTACGATTCGGTGCTGATGATCAAGATGGAGCCTATGAGGGGCCCGACGGACCTGCCCATCCCCCCGATTATGGCGATGAGGGCCATCTTCACCGAAATGTCTATCGAGAAGACGTAAAACGGGTCGACAAAGCCTATGGACTGAGCCCACAGGGCGCCCCCCACGGCCGTAAGGAGGGCGCTCACCACGATGGCGACGACCTTGAGCCGCCTGGTATCGATGCCCACCGCCGCGGCCGCGTCTTCGTCCTCCCGGACCGCGGCCAGCAGCTGCCCGAGCCTGCCCCGCTCGAAATAGAGGGCGACGGCAAAGACGACCAGAAGGTAGGCCAGCATCGCGTAGACCCACGGCCCCTTGCCCACGAAGGCCAGATTCTCCAGCCCAGGCCTGAAGGGTATCGGCACCCCCTCCCCGCCCTTGGTGACCTCCCGCCACCGGCTGAAGACCACCAGCAACACCTGGCTCAGGGCGATGGTGGCCAGGGCGAAATACGGGCCCCGCAACCGGTTCGACAGGTAGCCCACGATAAGCCCCACCCCGGCCGAGGCCGCCGCTCCCAGCCCGAGGCCGAACCAGGCCGACCAGCCCCAGTAGACCTGGGGCAGGGCCACCAGGTAGGTTCCCAGGCCGAAGAAGGCCGCATGCCCTAGGGATACCTGGCCGGCAAAGCCCCCGGCAATGTTCCAGGCCGTGGCCATGGCCGCCCAGAGCAGGATCAGGGAGATGGTGTCGAGGAGATAATTATCCCGGACAACCAGGGGCGAGAGGGCGGCCAGCAAAAACAGCCCCAGGGCGACGGCCTGGTCGGCGGAAAGGCGAGGGTGGAAGGGCCGCTCCCCCTTCACGCCCGGAACTCCTCAGCCCCCCGCTGCCCGAAAAGCCCCGCCGGCCGCACCAGCAGGACCAGCAGAAAGGCCACAAAATACAGGGCCTCCTTCCAGGCTATGCCCACCAGGAAGGCCCCCACCACGTCCAGCAGGGCAATCACCAGGCTGCCGATAAGGGCCCCGATGAGGCTGCCCAGGCCGCCCAGGACCACCACGACGTAGGCGACCAGCACGAACTGGAGGCCCGCCGTGGGGTAAACGGCATAGAGGGGGGCGATGAGGGCCCCGGCCAGGCCCGCCAGGCCGATGCCCACCGCAAAGGCCAGCCCGTAGGCCCGGTCCACATTGATCCCCATCAGGACCGCCGCCTGCCGGTCCTGGGCGGTGGCCCGCAGGGCCATTCCCCACCAGGTCCATTTTAAAAAGGCGAAAAGGCCCAGGGTGGCCGCCACCGATACCCCAAAGGCCGCCAGCTGGGGAAAGTTGACGGCCACCCCGTCCAGCTTGTAAACGATGTTGGTGTAGTCGGTCCGCAGGAAACGGAAATCGCCCGTCCAGAGGAAAAGGGCCAGGTTTTGAAGGAGGATGGAAAGACCCACCGTGGTGAAAATCTGGACGGTGTGGGGCCTTGGAACCACGGGCCTGACCACCAGGTAGTAGGTGGCCAGGCCCACCAGCAGGAAGACGGGCGCGGCCGTCAGAACCGCCAGGTAGGGGTCCAGGCGCCAGAGGCTAAAGGACCAGAAGGCCAGGTACATTCCCAGCATCAGATACTCGCCGTGGGCGAAGTTCACCAGCCGCATCACCCCGAAGATGAGGGTTAGGCCCACGGAGACGAGGGCGTAGACGCCGGCCAGGAGCAGACTTGTAACGAGCAGCTGTACCAGGGCTTCCATGGGCCCCTACCGGCGCCGGTCCCACGGCGGAAGCGGGATCCACCTGGCCCGGTTGTCGGTGAACTTCTCCGGCCAGACCGTCACCTGCCGGCCGTCCTGCCACTGGAGCATGTAGTGCTGGACCCGCTCGTTCATGTTCTGGCCGTTGGACTGGAATTTGACGCCCCAGCCGTTGATGAGGGACCCAACGGGGAGGTCCAGGGAGAGGGCGGCCTCCCGGAACTTCTCGGGGTCGTCGGTGCCGGCCTTATCCAGCACCAGCTTCAAGATCCAGAGGCCGGCGGCCGCCAGCTGATGACCCCCGTAAACGGCCCCGAACCGCTGCTGGGCCCGCTCCCGGAACTCCTTCTCCAGGGCGGCCCCCTCCGGCAGCAGCGCCTCCAGCTTGAGGTCGGCCGGCTCCAGCAGGGTAAAGACGCCGTTGGCGTCGGCCCCGAGGGCCTTGCCGAAGTCCGGGGAACCGTAACCGGTGGCCCCGGCCGAGACGAGGGCCCCCACCTGCAGGTTCTGCTCCTTGGCCTGACGCCAGAAGAGGATGGCGTCGTTGCCCCGGCCGATGGCCATCAGAATATCCGGCTGCAGCTGTTTGAGCTTGACGATGATGGGCGTAAAGTCGTTGATGGTCAGGGCCTGGTAGTAGTCCACCGAGACCTCCTGCATCCCGAACTCGTCCCGGGCCCGCTTCCGGGCCGCCTCCGTGGTGCCCTGCCCGTAAGCCGAGTCCTCCGAAAGGTAGGCGACCCTGAGCTCCGGGGGTTTCTTGCCCATCTTCTCGGCCAGGTATTTGGCGGTAAACTCCACCATGTACCAGCCGAAGCCGTTGGCGTCGATCTCCGTCCGGAACACGTACTTAAAGCCCCGCTCGGCGTAGCGGGGGTCGACGCAGGAGGTTTCCCAGTAGATGACGTTGTTTCGGGCGGCCACCTCCGAGGCGGCCCCGCAGAGGGTCGAAGAATAGGTCCCGGTCAAGATTTTAAGCCCTTCCCGGGTGATAAGCCGGTTGGCCTCGTTGGCCGCGGCCGTGGGGTCGGGAACGTCGGC
>DAOTYJ010000018.1:0-43130 GCA_034434875.1 Dehalococcoidia bacterium
TACCTGCCCCGGTACAGCCCGCATCTGGCGGCGGATAAAAGGGTTCTTGATGCCCAAACTAGACATAAATCGCCAAGGGATTTATGTCTAGTTTTCCCGACGGTCGCCGAGCTCAAAGCAGCCGTCGGTGAACTCGTGCGGCTACTTGAAGGGACCGAGTCTAAAACTCAATGCTCAGGAACTTAGGACATCGAGCAAGCTCTGCTGCATGGCGCCACCTCCTCAAGGCCTTCCACCCAAGAATAGCCTAAGCTCAGAAAACTGGAAGGCCTGGGATCGGTAAAAAGGTTGGTTCGCCGCCCGCGGATTTGTGGTATACTGAGCCAATTGTGCCGCTAAACAGGCGATAAGAGGTGCGGTAATGTCTGTGAAGACCGGCCGGCCGGGGCGTCCGGCCCGAAGCTTAATTCTTTCCCGAAAATGTCTTTTCGGGCTGCTGCTCGGGTGGATGGCCGTTCTGGTCGCCGCCTGCGGTCCCGGCCTGACTACGCCCGGCGTCTCAACCCCGTCGGGCTACGTCTGGCACTGGGGATACGGAACACTTTTTAGCCCGGCGCAGGTTCAGCCACTTAGCAACGTCACGGCCATCGCGGCCGGACACAGTCATAACCTGGCCGTGCGGCCCGACGGCACCGTCTGGGCCTGGGGCGAAAACACCCACGGCCAGCTTGGGGACGGTACGACAACCAGCCAGCCTGCCCCTGTGCAGGTGACCGGGCTCAGCGGCGTCGTTGCCGTCGCCGCCGGTACCTGGCACAGCCTGGCCCTGCGCAGCGACGGAACTGTCTGGGCCTGGGGCGACAACTCGAAAGGACAGCTCGGGGACGGAACCACGACTCAGCGCCTCACGCCGGTCCAGGTGGCCGGTCTTGGGGGCGTCAGCCAGATCGCGGCCGGGGCAGTCCACAGCCTGGCGGTCAAAAATGATGGGACCGTCTGGGCCTGGGGGAGCAATGCCCAGAAGCAGGCGGGACAGGCCACAGGTTCCCAGTTTAGTCAGCCGGTTCAGGTTCCCGGGCTGAGCGGCGTCACCGCCGTAAGCGCCGGAGCCTACCACAGCCTGGGACTCCGAAACGACGGCACCGTCTGGGTTTGGGGCGCGCTGACATGGGGGGCGGTGGGACAAGCTACCCCGCAGCAAGTGTCGGGGCTGAACGGCGTGGCGAAGCTGATGCAAGGGGGCCACGGCTACCACGACCTGGTCATCCGGAGCGACGGGACCGTCTGGGGCTGGGGCCTCAACAATTCCGGTCAGGTCGGCGACGGAACGACAGCCTACCGGCCCAACCCGGTCCAGGTAAGCGGACTGTCGGGCGTCGTGTGGGTTGCCGCCGGGGTTAACCACAGCTTGGCCGTCCGGTCTGACGGCACGGTGTGGGTCTGGGGGTACAACGGTGACGGGCAGCTGGGCCTCGGCTCAATGACCGCCCCGCAACCGGTCCCGGTGCAGGTCACCGCCGTCAGCGGTGCCATCGCTGTGGACGGGGGGCAGGGTCACTCGGTCGTGCTGAGTCGGTCGGGACCTCCCAGGTCGGTGGGCGCAGAGGCCGGCTTGACCGTTGTTCCCATCCCATCCGCCACACCAACCTTTATCCCCATCGGCCTGACGCCCGTAGAGGTGGGTCCCCGGCCGCCGACGGCAACCCCGACGCCGGTCCTCATCGACCTGACCCCGGTGGAGGTCTCGCCCAGGCCGGCAACTCCTACCCCGAGTCCGGCCCCCACCGACACGCCGACCCCGACTCCAACCAACACCCCGACGCCTGCGCCCACCCCGACTTCCGTCCCGACGGCTAGCCCCACCCCCGTGCCCACCGCAACCCCAACCCCGCGCCCTGCCGCCACGGCCACGCCGCCCCAGGCCGGGGAGGGTCAGCTGTGCATCCGGAAATTTGCCGACCTCAACGGCAACGGTACCCACGACCCCGGCGAGCCGTGGCTTTCCGGCTGGACCTTCACCCTCAGCCCCTCGCCGCCGGCCCCGGCCCAGGCGACAACCCAGGGCCAGCAGGGCGGCGTCTGCGTCACCCTCCCCGCCCCCGCAACCTACACCGTCACCGAGCAGGTCCAGGCCGGCTGGGTGCCCACCACGCCCCAGCAGCAGACGGTGACCCTTCAGCCGGGGCAGACGCAGGTGCTCCAGTTCGGAAATCGGCGGTAACCGGCCCGTCTTTCAGCCAGGCCGGCAGCGGCGGGCAGCAGCCCAGACGCACCCCAGGCCGAACAGGGTGTAGGTGACGCAGAAGACCAGCCAGGGGGCCGGGGCACCGACCCCGGCGTTGCCCAGGGGCCATTCCGGCCACCAGGGGGAGAGGCCGTTCGCCCAGGTAACCTCGGTAAGAGCCGCCGCCGAAAGCGGGTGCAGGGCGCCGAAGGCGAACACCATCGGGATGCCCGACGCAACAGCGCCCCCAAGGTCCGGCGGGCCCGCGGCGACGCTGAAGATTCCGAAAGACGTTAAGTAACGCGACGACGCCGGGCAGAATCACGAGACCGAGAAAGACCAGGACGTTCGCCAGCGCCGTCGCCACGACACTACCGCGGGCCAGGGCCGAGGCGTAGAGACCCAACCCGCGGAGGGCAACGGTCAGGGCGGTAAGGATCGCGGCCCCGACCTGCTCCTCCTCCACGGCGACGGCGCCCATCAGGAACGAGAGGCTTAGGAGGGGAAGGGCCGCAAGCAAAAATAGACCGGCAAGCCCCAATCCCGCCGCGAACTTGCCGGCGATCACCCCTCCGGGGCCCAGGGGTCTCGCCAGCAAAAGGTGGAATGTCCGGCGCACCCGTTCGCCCGCAATCGACCCGGCGACCAGTCCCGGCACGAATACCGAGAGCCAGCCCAGTTCCAGGACAAAAAGATAGTCGCAAACATCTTTGGCCGCCAAGAACGGCGCAGCCTGTCCCCGCCCGATTTCGCCGACGGCCGGGCCTTGCCCGACACGGTGCTGCTTACCCGGCGGACGGCGGCCCCTGCGCCTGCTCCAGCTTGTCTAATTCCCATAATGCGCCTGAGGCGGATATAAGATATACTGGCGGCAGTAAGGTGGCCCGACTGCTTTTAGTGCTGGCCCTCCTGGCGGCCGGGTGCTCGCCCCCCCGGGCCGCCAGCCATCCGCCGGCCCCGTCCCCGACGCCACCCCGGTCTGCCTGCCGGCGGCCGAAGCGGCTTCGGCCGCCGGGCGGGTGGTCACCGTCTGCGGGGTTCTGGCCGAGACGGCCTACCGGCGGGGAACGGCCGGCCAGCCCACGTTTTTAAACTTCGAACGGCCGTATCCCAACCCCGTTTTCGTGGCCGTGGTCTGGGGCGAAAACCGCCCAAAATTTAACCCGGCCCCGGAGAAGGCCTTTGCCGTCGGCGACCGCCTCTGCGTTACCGGCCGGGTTGAGCTTTACCGAGGCACGGCCCAGGTCGAGGTCACCGACCCCGCCCAGGTGCGCCCCTGCTGACCCCCTTAGGGCACGGCCCGGCCCGTCCAGGACCGGCCCACCAGATTGGCCCGGTAAAGCAGGTCCCGGTCGGCCAGAACCCGGGCCGTCGGGCCGTCGGCCCAGACCCGGTGGTCCTCGCCGATGACGACCGACCGGTCGGCCACCAGCCGGGCCAGCTCCAGGTCGTGGGTGGCCACCAGCAGGGTCTTGCCCAGCCGGCGCAGACCCCACAAAACCTCCACCAGGCGGTCGTTGGTGCGGGGGTCCAGGCCGGTGGTCGGCTCGTCCAGCAGGAGCACATCCGGGTCCACGGCCAGGACGGCCGCCAGGGCCACCCGCCGCTTCTGGCCCTCGCTGAGCTGGAAAGGGGCCCGGTCGGCGAGGCCCTCGACCTCCAGGAGGGCCAGCATATCCCGCACCCGGCGGCCCACCTCTTCCGGCGGAAAGCCGAGCTGGGCCGGGCCGAAGGCGACCTCCTCAAAGACCGTCGGGTTAAAGAGCTGGGCGTCCGCATTCTGGAAGAGGAGCCCTACCCGGCGTCGGAACTCCCGGAAGAAGCCCAGGCGGGCGAGGCTGGCCGGGGTAAGGGGCTGCCCAAAGGCCCGGACGCTCCCCGAATCGGGGAAGATGAGGCCGGCCATAACTTTAAGCAAGGTGGATTTGCCGCAGCCGTTGGGACCCAGCAGGGCGACCTGCTCCCCCGGCCCCACCGTAAGGCTCACCCCGGCCAGGGCCGGAAACCTGCCCAGGTAGCTCACCCAGACCTCCCTCAGTTCAAACACCGGCCGGCCGTCAGCCCAGAGCATAGGCGCCCAGGAGCACCAGCAAGGTGAAGGCCACCAGCAGCCCCGAGGCCCCGGCCGAGTAGGGCCGTCGGCCGACGAAGGCGGGCCGGCCCCGAAAGCCCCGGGCCAGCATCGCCTGGTGGACTTCCCGGGCCAGGGCTTCCGACCGGAAAAAGAGGGCGTAGGCGGCGGCCGCCCCGAGGAGCCGGCCCGCCCGGCCCACCGACCCCCCGATAACCCGGGCCTGCCAGGCGTAGTACATATCTTGGGCCGCCGTAAGGAGGACGAAAATATACCGATAGGCCAGGGTAAGAACCATGCCCACCGCCGCCGGAAAGCCCAGCCCCTCAAGGCCCCGCAAAAGCTCGAACCAGCCGGTGGTCAGGGTGAGGATCGCGGCCAGGGATACCGAGGTGGCCGCCCGGAGCATCACCAGCAGGCCCCCGGAAAGGCCCTGGCGGGTAATGCTCACCTCCGGGGGCAGTCCCAAAGGCCCGAGCCGGGCGTCGGGGCCGAACCGGAGGAGCACCACCAGGGGCTCCCCGGGGGTGACCAGGCTGGTCATTCCCGGCAGAACGATAAGGCCGGTGAAAATCAGGACCACAAGCCAGGTCCGCAGAAGAAAGGACCGGGCGTCCAGCCGCCCCAAAAGGGCCAGGACAAGACAGCTCCCGTAAAGCAAGGCCAGGGGCGGCAGGCTTCGGCTGAGGCCGGCGGCCAGGATGAGGGCCAGAAAACAGAGGAGTTTTACCTTCGGGGCCGCCCGCTGAAGGAGGCCGTCCCGCCGGGCCAATTCTTCGGCGAAGAGGCCCCGCCGCACCACCTCCAGGGTCCCCACCAGGGTTCTGGCCGCAAAATCGAGCCGAACCCGCCGGTCCTTTAAGGCGGGGGGTGCGGCCGGGTCGGACCCGCGCCCCAGCCAGGACGGCAGGGTCAGGGTCGAACCCGGGGCCGGGCCAGAAGCTGGCGCAGGATCAGCCATGCCAGGGTGACCAGCAGGATGCCCGCCAGGGCCGAAATCACATAACCGATGACCGCCCCGCCCGGGAGCTGGGCCAGGGCCGGAACACTGTAATCGGGCAGCAGGCCGGACCACCGGCCGCTGAGCTCGGCCACCCCCGGGGGCACGTAGCCCACAAGCTCGGCCAGCTCTTCCGGCGCCCACTCCCCGAAGGGGGTGCCCCGGGCGATAAGGCCCAGGGGGGTGAGGACCACCAGCACCCCCAGCCCCAGGGCCAGGGGCAGCCAGGCCCGGCCGCCCGAGGTCGGGGCGTGGCGGCCGAGAAGCTCCGGCTGGACCCGCTGAATGTAGCCGACGACGAGGCCCGTTATCAGGGCCTCCACCGGGCCGGCCACCAGCAGGTGGGCGAACATCATCGCCGGAACCGCCAGCTCCAGGGGATAGGGATTGTAAAGGGGGGTACCGTCAGGGGCCCGGAAAAGGAGGGGCTGAAGGCCCAGCTCGACCCCGGTGGCCAGGGCGGCCACGTTTACGCTTAAATAACCGGCCAGCACCGCCCCCACCAGCCGCCGGGCTCCCGAAGGGGAGCTGCCGGCCCCGACCGCCTGGTAGGTGACGTAGGCCGTTGCCGGGGCCAAAAGGCCCATGTTGAAGACGTTGGCCCCCAGGGCCAGGATCCCCCCGTCCCCGAAAAAGAGGGCCTGAATCACCAGGGTGACCGTCATGGCCAGCATCCCGCCCCACGGCCCCAGCAGGATGGCGGCCAGGGCGGCCCCGACGGCGTGGGCGGAGGTCCCGTCGGGGACGGGAACGTTAAGCATCTGGACCACAAACCCGAAGGCCGAGGCCATGGCGACCCGGGGCAGAACCGCCGAATCCGCCGCTTGACCCAGGCGCCGGGCCGCCAGGTAAAGGACCGGGGCGGAGCCTGCCGCCAGAACGGCGCAGGTTTCGGGGCTTAAATAGCCGTCAGGGATGTGCATTTTCGGCCTCCCAACAATTCGGGCAGAGCCCGAAGACGTTCACGTGGAACTCGGCGGGCCGGTAGCCCCGCCCGGCGGCCAGCCGGGCGATGGATGCGGCCAGCCCCTCGTCGACAAAGTTTTCCACCTGCCCGCACCGGGTGCAGATGAGGTGGAAGTGGGGCTCATCGGCCCACTCGTACTGGGTCTGACCCTGGCCGGTAACCAGCCGCCGGACCAGGCCGTGGGCCTCCAGCAGGTCGAGGGTCCGGTAAACGGTGGAGATGTCCGTGAAGGGCAGGAGGCGGTTGACCTCCCGGTAGATGTCGTCGGCGGTGATGTGGCCGGAGGCGGCCTTAATAAGCTGGAGGATAAGGGCCCGCTGGGGGGTAACCCGCAGGCCCCGGGCCCGGAGCTCTTCGGCCACGTCAACCCCTTTTAAGTGCCGGCGGTCGTTGTTGCCATTCATTGCAGCTGCGTTGGATTTTAACACCTGGCCTTTGGGGTCCGCAAGGGCCGGCTTTGCCGTCTCCGGCGCCGGACCGCTCCGTGGGGGCCCGTACAGCCGAGTCATGGGTGAGCCGCCAGCAATCTCGAAGATAGGCCGGGCGGCCCTTTACTTTGGGCCGCCCATGGACGTATAATCTAAGCGCAGTGGAGGGAAGGCTTTACCCGAATGGAATCGGATTTTGCGGATAGAGGCCGTGGTATCAGCCAGCGTGACGACCCCCTCACCGACTGGTTGCGCCACGGGTCTTTCGGCCGAACGGTACTACGGCGGGGGGATGCGGTTACCGGCCGGATCGTCCGCATCGACCGGCAAGGCATCCTCGTCGACATCGGCTCCAAGTCCGAAGGCCTAGTTCCGCCCCACGAGGCCCAGGCCCTCCTCCAGCACGGGGTAAACCTGACGGTGGGCCAGGAGGTCCTCTGTTTCGTCGTCCGGCCCGAAGATGCCGAAGGGCAGGCGATCCTCTCCCTGCGCCGGGGCCTGATGGAGCAGGCCTGGCAGCTGCTGGAGAAGGCGGCCGAGGCCGGGGAGGTCGTGGAGGGCCAGGTCGTTGAGGCGGTCAGGGGCGGGGTGGTGGTCACCGTCGGCGGCCTGCGGGGTTTCGTCCCCGCCTCCCAGCTGGTGAGCGGCCGGACCGAGGCCGAGCTGGCCGGGCTGGTGGGCAGAGTCCTTCCCCTGAAGGTTCTGGACATCAACCGGCGACGCAACCGGCTCATCCTTTCCGAGCGCCTCGGCCAGCAGGCCCGTCGCCTCCAGCAGCAGGCCGAGCTCGTCCGGTCGGTCCGGCCGGGGGAGATTCGCACCGGCCGGGTGAGCGGCATCAGCGACTTCGGGGTGTTCGTCGACCTGGGCGGGGTGGAGGGCCTGGTGCACATTTCGGAGCTTTCCTGGGACCGTGTCGAACACCCCGGCAAAGTTGTTAAAATAGGGGAGGAAGTGCAGGTCTACGTTCTGGCCGTAGACCCGCAGGCGAAGCGGATCGCCCTCTCCCTCAAGCGGGTCCAGCCTGAGCCCTGGGCCACCGTTGCCGAAAGATACAAGGTGGGGCAACTGGTGACGGCGAGTATTACCAGGCTGGCCAGCTTCGGGGCCTTCGCCCGGGTCGAGGCCGGGGTGGAGGGGCTGGTGCACCTCTCCGAGCTCAGCGACCACCCCGTCAAGCACCCCAAGGAAGTGGTCAAAGAAGGCGACGTGGTGACCCTTAAGGTCATCAGCGTCGACCCCGCGCGAAGGCGGCTCGGCCTGAGCCTCCGCCAGGCCCAGGAGGAGCTTGCGTCGGAGGGGTAATATTAAATTAGCTACTCTAGGCTAAAATTGGTTTCCTGGAGATCCGGCCATGGCAGATAGACAGTTTGAAAGATTCACCGAACGTGCCCGTCGGGTGCTGAGCCTGGCCCAGGAGGAGGCTCAGCGCTTCAACCACAACTACATCGGCACCGAGCACATCCTGCTCGGCCTCGTCCGAGAGGGTGAAGGGGTGGCCGCCCGCGTCCTGCTCAACCTGGGCGTGGACCTTAACAAGGTCCGGGCGGCCGTCGAGTTCATCATCGGCCGGGGCGAGCGAACGGTAAGCGGGGAGATCGGCCTTACGCCCCGGGCCAAGAAGGTGATCGAGCTGGCCATCGATGAGGCCCGCCGCCTCAACCACCACTACATCGGCACCGAGCACCTGCTGCTCGGCCTGGTCCGGGAAGGGGAAGGCATTGCCGCCGGGGTGCTTGAGAGCCTGGGGGTGAACCTGGAGCGGGTTCGGGCCGAGACCATCCGGGTCCTCTCCCAGTCGATGCCCCAGTCCCACCCGGAGAATCGGGCGCCCGTCCGCACCCCCACCATCGACCAGCTGGGTATGGACCTGACGGCCCTGGCCCGGGCTGGCAAGCTGGACCCCGTCATCGGCCGGGAGAAGGAGATCCAGCGGGTGATCCAGATCCTGAGCCGCCGGACCAAGAACAACCCGGTCCTCATCGGGGAGCCGGGGGTGGGTAAGACCGCCATCGTCGAGGGCCTGGCCCAGCGGATCGTTGCCGGGGACGTGCCCGAGCCCCTCATCGGCAAGCGGCTGGTGACCCTCGATATCGGCGCCCTGGTTGCCGGGACCAAGTACCGGGGCGAGTTCGAGGAGCGCCTTAAGAAGGTGATCGAGGAGATCCGGCAGGCCGGCAACTGCATCCTCTTCATCGACGAGGTCCACACCCTGGTCGGGGCCGGCGCGGCCGAGGGGGCGGTGGATGCGGCCAACATCCTGAAGCCCAACCTGGCCCGGGGCGAGCTCCAGTGCATCGGGGCCACCACCCTCGACGAGTACCGCAAGTACATCGAGCGGGACGCCGCCCTGGAGCGCCGCTTCCAGCCGGTCCTGGTGGAGGAGCCGACCATCGAGGAGACCATCGAAATCCTGCGGGGCGTCAAGGAGCGGTACGAACAGCACCACCGCCTGGTGATCTCCGACGAGGCCATCAAGGCGGCGGCCGAGCTTTCCGCCCGCTACATCCCGGACCGCTTCCTGCCGGACAAGGCCATCGACCTCATCGACGAGGCCGCCTCGCGGGTGCGCCTCCAGCACTCCATGGCCCCGCCCAGCCTCAAGGACGCCCTCCAGGGCCTGGAGGCCATCCGGCGGGAGAAGGAGCACGCCATCGCCACCCAGCAGTACGAGCTGGCGGCCGAGCACCGGGAGCGGGAGCTGAAGCTGGTCCAGAAGATCGAGCAGATGGAGATGGGCTGGCAGTCCCGGGTTGAGACGGAAAAGCCGGTCGTGACGGCCGAGCACATCGCCGAGGTCGTCTCCATGTGGACGGGCATCCCGGTGACCCGGCTGACCCAGACCGAAACCGAAAAGCTCCTCCAGATGGAGGAGATTCTGCACAAGCGGATTATCGGCCAGGACGAGGCCATCCAGGTGGTGGCCCGGGCCATCCGCCGGGCGCGGGCCGGCCTCAAGGACCCCCGCCGGCCCATCGGCTCCTTCATCTTCCTGGGCCCGACGGGGGTGGGCAAGACCGAGCTGGCCCGGGCCCTGGCCGAGTTTATGTTCGGCTCCGAGGACGCGATGATCCGCCTGGATATGTCGGAGTTCTCGGAGCGGCACACGGTGGCCCGGCTGGTCGGGGCGCCGCCCGGCTACGTGGGCTACGACGAGGGCGGGCAGTTGACCGAGGCCGTCCGGCGCAAGTCCTACTGCCTGATCCTGCTGGATGAGATCGAGAAGGCCCACCCGGAGGTCTTCAACATCCTGCTCCAGATCCTAGACGACGGCCACCTGACCGACGCCAAGGGTCGGCGGGTCGACTTCCGGAACACCATCATCATCATGACGGGCAACATCGCCTCCGACCTGCTGCGCAAGCCGATGACCATCGGCTTCGGCCGGCGGGAGGACGACCCCAGGACCCGGGAGGAGGCCTACCAGCGGATGAAGGACCGGGTGATGCAGGAGGTCAAGAACGTCTTCCGGCCCGAGTTCCTGAACCGCATCGACGCCATCGTGGTCTTCCACCCGCTCTCCAAAGAGCATATCCGGCAGATCGTTGACCTGCAGATCAACCAGGTGCGGGAGCGGCTGAGCGGCCTCGAAATCAAGCTGGAGATCACCGACGCCGCTAAGGACCTGCTGGGCGAGAAGGGCTACGACGAGGCCTTTGGCGCCCGGCCCCTCAAGCGGGTCATTCAGAGCCTGGTGGAAGACCCGCTTTCCGAGGGCATCCTGGCCGGCCGGTTCAAGCGGGGCGATACCGTCCTCATCGACCGGGAGGGCGACGAGGTCGTCCTTAAGGTCGGCGAACCGGTGGCCAGCGGCTGACCGGCAACTGAAACCCCGGGCGGGGGCGGGAATTCCCGCCCCCGCTTTCTCAGGGCCTGAACACCAGCACATCCCCGGGCCGGGCCGGGACTACCCTCAGCCCGGCCCTTCCCAGCCCCACCGCCCCCGGCGGCCCCGAAAGGCCCGGGTCGAAAATCACCACCTGCCCCACCCCCGCCGGAACGGTTACCGGGGTCTCGTCCGGCCGCCGCCGGTCCACCCACACCTGGTGGGCGTAGGCCGGCCGGTAAAACTGAAGGGCCCGGTAGGATTCGGCCGCCACCACCAGGGTCGACTCCGGCGGAAACCGGTCCAGGAGGCTGAGCCGCTCGGCCAGGGCCTGGTCGGCGGCCACCAGCCCCGGATAGGTTAAAACCCTCGGGTGAAAGAAAAACACCCCGGCATTCAGGAGGGCAAACCCTAGAAAGGCGGCCCCGAAGGCCCGGCCCAACTTCCTCAGGCCGTAAGCCCCCACCAGAAGAAGGGCCGGCAGGAAGGAAAAGACGTAGCCGGGGTCGCCCACGTGGACCAGGGTGTAGAAGGCCAGGGGGGGCCCGACCCAGAGTCCGAGCCAGACGGCCAGGGCGGGGTCGAGCCGGCGGCCGGCGGCCGCCCGGGCCAGCCGGAGGAAGCCGAGGCCCACCGGCACCGCCGAAAAATATAGGGCGTAAAAAACATAGGCGGCCGTATCCCGGAGGTTAATCCCCAGGGCCTCAAGACCCCGGGCTCCCGGCGCATAACGCTGCCAGACGTCCTCATCCAGGTAGCCCTGAAGGACCCGAAAGTATTCCAAAAGGCCCCCCGAAAGGGCGGCCGTGGGCAGAAGCCAGCCCAGGCCCAGCAGCCCAAAAAGCAAAACCAGCCCGGCCCGCCGGGACCACGGCAGCCCTCTCAGCGACCAGGCCCAGAGGGGGCCCAAAAGTAAGGCCAGGTCGGGCCTGAAGCCGGAGCCCAGGCCGAGGGCAACGGTGGCCAAGAAGGGCCACGGCCGGAAGGCCCCCAGTCCGACCAGGCCGCCGAAGAAGGCCAGGGCCGGGTAGGCGAGGGCCACCAGGCCGTAGGCCCAGAAGGTGACTGAACTTACTAGGAGCAGGGCGGCCCCCAACCCCACCCCCCGGTCCCGAAAGACGAGCCGGCCGAGAAAATAGGCCCCAACCACCGCCCCCGTGCTGAGCAGGGTGCTTACCAGGGTGAGGCCCCGGTTGGGGTCGTTAACCCACAAATTTACCAGCCAGCCGAGGGCCACGTAGTAAAAATAACCGGGCGGGTGGGGCCGGTGCTCCCGGACGTCAAAGTGCAGAACGGCCAGGGCAAAATTGGCCGCATCCCAGTTAAAGAGATGGTCCCGCCAGAGGGGCACCCGGCTGGCCAGGGTGAGGAGCCCCAGCCCGGCGGCGACGGCCAGGTCGGCCTTCGCCTGGGCCAGGGAAGGCCGGCGGAGGCCGACGCCGGCGGCCGACCCGCCCACGGCCGCCCCCCTAGCCGGCGGCGTAACCGCCGGCCGCCAGCAGCTCCCGGACCACGGCGGCGTCGTCGAAAGGTATCCGCCGGTCCCCGAAGGGGATGTGCTGCTCGTGACCCCGCCCGGCGACGAGCACCAGGTCCCCGGGGGCCGCCCAGGCCAGGGCCCGCCGGATGGCCTCCCGCCGGTCCAGGATGACCTCGAAGTCCCGCCCCCGCCGGCGGCCCAGGGCCTCCAGGGCCGAAGCCATCACCGCCGCAATTTCCGCCGGGTCCTCCTCGTAGGGGTCGTCGGTGGTGATGACCACGAAGTCGGCGTGGCGGCCGGCCGCCTCGGCCAGGCGGGGCCGGTTGTTCGGGTCCCGGCCCCCGGCGTGGCCCACCACTACCCCCACCCGGTTCGGTCCCTGCTCCCGCAGGGCGCTGAGGACCGCTTCCAGGGCGGCCGGGGTGTGGGCGAAGTCCACCACCACCCGGAAAGGCTGGCCCAGGGCCACCTCCGTAAGGCGGCCGGGGACCGGCCCGATTTTAGGGGCGGCATCGGGCAGGAACCCCAGGTCGACGCCCAGGCCGTACACGGCCCCAATGGCCGCCAGCCAGTTGTACACGTTGAAGCGGCCGGGCAGCCTTGTCGCCAGTTCGTAGCGGCGGCCGTCGGCCAAGCCCACCTCAAAGCGGCTCCCGTCGGGCCTGAGCTCCAGCACCCGGCCCCAAACGGTTAAGTCGGGCCGCCCCAGCCCGTAGTGGATGACGGGCGCCCGGCAGACCCGACAAAAGTAGTCGGCGTTCGGGTCGTCGGCGTTGACAACCCCGAACTTCCGGCCCCCCTTTGCTCCGGGCTCCAGGCCGGCAAAGAGGCTCCCCTTGGCGGCCCGGTAGGCCTCGAAGGTTCGGTGAAACTCCAGGTGTTCCGGGGTGAGGTTGGTAAAGACGGCCCCGTCGAATTCGACCCCCCGGACCCGGTGCAGGGCCAGGGCGTGGGAGCTCACCTCGACCACGGCGTGGGTGTGCCCGCTTTCCGCCGCGGCCGCCAGCCAGGCCTGAAGGTCCGGGGCCTCGGGGGTTGTGTGGCCGAAGGGATTGAAGACCTCCTCGGTGCCCAGGGATGCATAGACGGTGGTGAGGATGGCCGTCCGGTAGCCGGCGGCCCGGAGGAGGGCGCCGATGAGGTGGCAGGTGGTGGTTTTGCCGTCGGTTCCCGTTACCCCCACGACCTGCAGCCGCCGGGAAGGGTGGCCGAAAAAGGCGGCCGAAAGGTCGGCCAGAGCGGCCCGGGGGTCGGGGACTTCGACCACGAAGGGGGCTTCGGCCGGAACCCCGGCCCCGACCACGACCCCGACCGCCCCCCGGGCCAGGGCCTCGGGGATGAACCTGGCCCCGTCGGTCCGGAGGCCCGGAAGGGCCACGAAAAGGTCGCCCGGCTTCACCCGGCGGCTGTCGAAGGCGATGCCCCCAACCAGGGGCGGTGGCTGGCCCCGAACGGCTACAACCCCGGTCGCCCGCAAAAGCTCCCGGGTCGGGACCGGCGGCCGCCCCGTCCTCACCGCCCCGCCAGCACCTCCGGATTGACGCAGTATTTTGGCGGCTGCCCCAGCAGAACCGCCACCAGGTTTTCGGCGGCCAGCACCGCCATTCGGGTCCGGGTGGCGTAGCTGGCGCTGGCGATGTGGGGGGTGATGACCACATTGTCCAGCGTAAGGAGGGGGTCGTCGGGCGGGATGGGCTCCGGCTCCGTCACGTCGAGGCCCGCCCCGGCAATCCAGCCCTCTTTAAGGGCCCGGTAAAGGGCCCTCGGGTCCACGATGGGTCCCCGGGCCGTATTAACCAGGATGGCGGTGGGCTTCATAAGGCGGAGCTGGGCTTCCCCGATGAGGTGATAGGTCTCCGGGGTGAGGGGGACGTGGATGCTGACGAAATCGCAGCGGGGCAAAAGCTCTTCCAGCCGCCCGACGTATTCCAGGCCGAGCCTGGCCTCCTCTTCCGGCCGGCGGATTGGGTCGTAATACAAAACGCCCATTCGGAATCCCCGGGCCCGCTCGGCCACCCCCAATCCGATCCGGCCGAGGCCGACGATGCCCAGGGTCGCCCCGTGGATGTCGTGGCCCAGAAAGGCCATAGGTCCCCAGGCCTTCCAGCGGCCGGCCCGGACGAACTTGTCGGCCTCGACGATGCGGCGGGCCACCGCCATCAGCAGGCCGAAGGCGAAGTCGGCGGTGGTGTCGGTGAGGACGCCGGGGGTGTTGCAGACGGCCACGCCCCGGGCGGTAGCCGCCCCCACGTCGATGTTGTCGTAGCCCACGGCCATGTTGCTGACCACCTTGAGCCGGGGGGCGGCCTCGAGGAGGGCCCGGTCCACCCGGTCGGTGACCATGGTGAAGAGGCCGTCGGCCTCGGCGGCCTTGGCCCGAAGGACCTCGTAAGGGGGCGGCTCATCCCCCGGCCACACCTCCACCTCGGCGTGCCGACGCAGGATCTCCAGGCCGGGCTCGGGGATCGTCCGGGTGACGAAGACTCTCGGCTTCATCGGCTCTCCCCCGGAAGTGCTGGGTTAGTCTAGCAGACCGTAGAGCTTTACGGCCAGGTGGAGGGCCAGGCGGCTATCCGGGTTCTCCAGATTCCAGCCGGAGATCTCTTCCACCCGGCGCAGGCGGTAAAGGAGGGTGTTCCGGTGGACGTGAAGTCTTTCGGCGGCCTCACTCACGTTTAGATTAGACTCCAGGGCGACCCGGAGGGTTTCCACCAGGTCCGACCGATTCTCCCGGTCGTATTCGACCAGCTTGCCGAGGGTTTCGTCCACAAAAGTGCGGGCCTCGGCCGGAAATTCGTCGGCCAGGATGGTGAGCAGGCGGAAGAGGCCCAGCCGCTCGAAGAGGACCGGCCGGTCGGCCAGGCCCAGCTTTCGGGCGAGGCCCAGGGCCCGGCGGGCCTCCCGGTAGGAGCGGCTCAGCTCCCTGAGGTCGGCGTAGGGCCGGCCCACCCCGACGAAGGCCCGGCCCCCGGCCCGTTCGGCCACCGCCTGCCGGACGGCCTCGGCCGCCGTGATAAGCTGCCCCTCCACGGCCGGCAGAAGGACCGTAAGCTTTCCCTGGTAGGGGGCGGCCAGGAGGGGCCGGCCGGCAAACTTGAGGCCACCGACAACCTGACCCGGTTCGACCCCATCCAGGTCCGCAACGGCCACGGCCAGCTTGCCGCCCAGGTCGTAGCCGATGCGGCGGGCCTGGGCCCGGATCAGGTCGTAGCTCACCGGCCGGCCCGTCAGCAGCTCTTCGAGGAGGCCGGCCCGGACCCGGTCGTTATCCGGCCGCTGCCGGCCGAGGACGGCCGCCAGCGCGGTGGCGGCCTGGGCCAGGGCGGTCTCCTCCAGGTCCCGGTCGCCCCCGTCGGCCGGGGCCAGGATGAGGAAGCCCTGGGGGCCGCCGGGGCCGGAGATGGGGGCCAGGTAGACGGGGTCGGCCAGTTCGGCCAGGTTCACCCGGCGGGGTCCGCCCTCAGGCCGCAGCTCCGGGGGCAGGGTGACCCGCTCCAGCTGAAGGCCGACCCCACCGCCCCCGGCGGCCAGGACCCGGCCGAGGGGGTCCGTCAGCAGGGCGACCTTGCCGGTGACCTCGGCCAGCTGGCGCACCACCGGGTCCGGCCGGGAGTCCTGAAGGGCGGCCTCGGCAAACCGGCGGAAAAGCTCCCGGGCCCGCTGTTGGAGCTGCTCCCGCCGGTTAACCAGATACCGGAGGACCTCCTGCTCCACCTCCCGGAGCAGGGCCGCCTCGGCCGGGTAATAAAGGAGGGGCAGGCCGCTCCTTTCGGCGGCCTGGATTCCGGCCTCGTCGGGCGGTTCCAGGACCAAAATGCCGGCGACGCCGGTGGCGGCCAGGGCCCGCACCACCTCGGCGAAGGTCCGGTCGGGGTCGGCCAGGCGCATCACTTCGACAGAGAGGACCGCCAGGTCGTTGCCACGGATCCCCTGGAACATGGGGAGGCGACTCCGGCTGGCCACCACCCAGTTTACGTCCCGGTCCAGCTGGCCGGCCCCCGCCAGAATCCGGACCGGCCGGGGCGGCCCGCCCTCCAGCTTCAGCTCCGAAAGGTACTGGGCTATCTCCCGAAGGGTTACCCCAAGGTCCTCGCCCCTTCCCGGAAATGGTTTACGATGGGCAGCCGCCGGTCCTTGCCGAAGGCCCGGGGGGTGATCTTCACCCCCGGCGGGGCCTGCCGCCGCTTGTACTCGTTGTTGTCCACCATCCGGATCACCCGGGCCACCAGGGCCGGGTCGAAGCCTAGCTCAACGATGTCCTGAAAACTGCGGTCTTCTTCGACGTAGGCTTTCAGGATCGGGTCCAGGATCTCGTAGGGCGGCAGGGTATCCACGTCCCGCTGGCCCGGCCGGAGCTCGGCGCTCGGCTCCTTTTTAAGGACGCTTTCGGGGATAAGGTCGAAGCCGGCCAGGCCGTTGCGGTAGCGGGCCAGGTCGTAAACCATGGTTTTAAAGACATCTTTTAACACCGCAAAGCCCCCGGCCATATCCCCGTAGAGGGTGGCGTAGCCGGTGGCCAGCTCGCTCTTGTTCCCGGTGGTCAGAACAAGCCAGCCGAACTTGTTCGAAAGCCCCATCAGGATGATTCCCCGGACCCGGGACTGGATATTCTCCTCGGCCACGTTGGGCTCCGTTCCGGCAAAGGCCTCGGCGAAGACCTCCTCCAGGAAGGCCCGGAAGGCCGGTTCGATGGGGATGATAAGCAGCCGGATGCCCAGGTTGGCCGCCAGCTTCTGGGCGTCCCGAATGCTGGCCTCGGAGGAGTACCGGGAGGGCATGCTCACCCCGATGACGTTTTCGGGACCCAGGGCGTCGACGGCGACCACGGCCGTCAGGCTGGAATCGATGCCCCCCGAGAGGCCGATGACGACCTTCTGGAAGCCCGTCTTTCGGACGTAATCTTGAACCCCCAGCACCAGCGCCCGGTAGACCTCGGCCGGGTATTCGAGGAGGCCGGCAACCTGGGCCTCGACCCGGTGGTGCTTGGGGGATGGGGGCGTTTCGGTCACCTCGACCCGCCGCACCCGGTCCTGGGGGGTGGGGAAAAGGAGGCTCTCCTTCCGGCGTCGGGGGTCGTGGAGGCGGCGGCGGAAGACCTCCCCGACGTCCAGGTCGGCCACCAGCAGGGTCTCCTCAAACTGGGGTGCCCGGGCGATGAGCTCGCCCCCCGGCCCGAAGACGGCGCTGGCCCCGTCAAAAACCAGCTCGTCCTGGCCCCCCACCATATTCACGTAGCAGACGAAGATGGTCTCGTCGGCGGCCCGGGTGGCCAGCATCCGCTCCCGGTGGCGGCCCTTGCCCACGTGGTAGGGCGACCCGTTGATGTTTATGATTACTTCGGCCCCCGCCTGGGCCTGGGCCGTCATCGGGCCCACCGGGTACCAGATATCCTCGCAGATGTTCACCCCCACCTGGACGCCGTTTATCCGGTAGACGGGATATGAGCTCCCCGGCCGGAAGTACCGGTCCTCGTCGAAGACCCCGTAATTGGGTAGGTAAATCTTGTGATAGACGTCCACAATCCGGCCGTCGTGGATGACGGCGGCGGCGTTGTGGGTATCCGAGTCCGAATCGACAAACCCCACCACCGCCGTTATGCCCCAGCAGTAAGCCGCCACCTCCCGCAGGGCCTCCAGGTTTTCCCGGACGAAGCTGGGCTTAAGGACCAGGTCTTCGGGCGGGTAGCCGGTTATGGCCAGCTCGGGGAAGGCGACCAGGTCCGCCTCCAGCTCCCGGGCCCGGTCGATGAACTCTTTAATTTTGGCCACGTTGCCGGCCAGGTCGCCGACGGTGGGGTTCATCTGGGCAAGTCCGACCCGCAGTCTGCGCATCTCAATACGCCTCCAGGTAACGGGCAAGTTCCCAGGGGGTAACCTGGTCCCGGTAGCCGGCCCACTCCAGCCGCTTGGCCTCGATGAACCGCTCAAAAACGGGCGGCCCCAGGGCCTCGATAATCACCGGGTCCTGCTCCAGGGCATCCAGGGCCTCGGCCAGGGACATGGGCAGCAGGCCGATGTTACGCCGCCGAAGCTCGGTGACGTCCATCTGGTAGAGGTTCTCCTCCACCGGCTCGGGCAGGGGGAGACGGCGGCGGATGCCGTCGAGGCCGGCCCACAGGAGCACCGCAAAGGCCAGGTAGGGGTTGCAGGCCGGGTCCGGCGACCGGATTTCCACCCGGGTCCGGCCGACCTGGTCGGGGGCCAGCTTGGGCACCCGGATGAGGGCGGCGCTGTTAATCCGAGCCCAGCTGATGTGGGCGGGGGCCTCAAAACCGGAGGCCAGCCGCTTGTACGAGTTGACCAGGGGCGAGGTTACGGCCGTGATGGCCCGGGCGTGGTAGAGCTGGCCGGCGACGAAGTAGCGGCCCACCTCCGAAAGGCCGTACTCGTCGTTGGGGTCGGCAAAGACGTTGCGGCCCGTCTCCGCGTCGAAGAGCCCCTGGTGGATATGCATCCCGGAGCCGTAGGTGCCCTGGATGGGCTTCGGCATAAAGGTGACGTGGAGGTTGTGGGCCTGGGCCACGGCCTTGAGGGCGTAGCGGAGGGTGACCGTCTGGTCGGCCGAGGCGATGGCCTCGGTCATCGCCAGGTCCAGCTCGTGCTGGCCGGCGGCCAGCTCGTGGTGGCTGGCCTCAACCCGCACCCCCATAATCTGGAGGGTGCGAACCATCTCCTGCCGGACCTGGATGGCCAGGTCGGTGGTGAAGTCGAAGTAGCTGGCCTGGTCGTGGGGGAGGGGGGCGATCTGCCCGGAATCGTCCCGGCGGAACAGGAAAAACTCCACCTCGGGGGCCGTCCGGTACTCGAAGCCCAGTTCCCGGGCGGCCTTCACCGCCCGCAAAAGAACATACCTGGGGTCGCCCGCAAAGGGCTCCCCCGCCGGGGTAAAGACCCAGCAGATGAGCCGGGCGGTGGCCGTCTCCCCCCGCATCCAGGGAATGACCGCATACGTGGAGAGGTCCGGAACCAGATACATGTCGGCCTCGGCCACCCGGGCGAAGCCCTCGATGGCCGAGCCGTCGAACCAGTGGCCCCGCTCCACCACCTCCGGCAACTGCTCGGCCGGTATGGTGACGCTCTTGACCAGGCCGACGATATCCGTAAACTGAAGGTTCAAAAACCGGATGTCGTCGGCCTTAAGCCGCCGCTGAACCTCATCCAGCAGTTCGGAGCGGCCCCAGAAACCGTTCATCCCGAACCCGCCTTCAATTGGTCTTTGTGCACAAGGACTAAAACGTCGGCCGCGAACATTTTCGTATGATTTTAACAATTACCTGCCCTTCCTGTCCAGTCCCGGGGCCGTATCCTGAGGGCCCGCAGGCCGTTGTACAGGGTGGTGGGTGAGACCGGGTTAAGGCCGGGAACCGTTCTTAACGGCCGCTACCGGGTTCGGTCCCGGGCCGGGGAGGGGGGCCTGGCCGAGGTCTACCTGGCCGAAGACCTGGCCTCCGGCCGGCCGGTCGCCCTAAAGCTGGGCCGCGACCCGGCCCCGGACCGGCGCCCGGTTCGGCCGCCGGACCACCCCAACCTGGCCCGGCTGCTCGACTCGGGCAAATGGGGTGGTCGGCCCTATCAGGTCCTCGAATGGGTAGAGGGCACCGACCTGGGCTCTTACCTTCGGGACCACGGGCCCCTGGATCTCCCCACCGCCTGCCGGCTGGCCGCCCAGGTGGCCGCCGGCCTGAAAGCCCTCCACGGGGCCGGCCTGGTCCACGGGGACGTAAAGCCCCGGAACGTATTGGTCGTTTCCGGACCGGGCGGGCCCACGGTCAAGCTCATCGACTTCGGGGCAGGGTCTCAACCCGGCGGTCCCGTCCTGGCCACGCCCCTTTACGCCGCCCCCGAGGTGCTGGCCGGCCACCACCCCACCCCTGCCGCCGACGCCTACGGCCTGGGCCTCCTGCTCTTCGAGCCCCTGACCGCCCTTGGGCCGCCGCCGGAGCCGGCCCGGCGGGTCAACCTGCATCCGGCCGAATGGAACCCGGCCGTTCCCCCCGGCCTGGAGGGACTGGTGGCCCGCCTCACCGCCCCCGACCCGGCCCACCGGCCGTCGAACCTGGGCCGTATAAGGGCGGCCCTTGAGGCCTACGCCAGCCCCGACGCCAGCCCAACCCTCCCGGTGGGGGCGGCCACGGCCCGGCTGAAGCCGACCCAAAGCCCCCGGGCCGGCCGCCGACTCAGGGCGGGCGTCCTGGCCGCCCTGGTCGTCGCCCTGGCCCTGCTGGTGGGCCTCAAGGCGGCCCAGCAACCGGCGGCCCCGGCGCCCGCCGGCGAGGCCGTCCAGGCGGCCCAGGTGGCCCCCCAGGCCGTCCGGGTGCCGCCCGTGGTCAGGTTGCCGGTGGGACGGGCCGCAGAGGTGCTGGTCGGGGTCGGTCTGCGGCCGGTCACCATTCAGGGGTATAGTCCCCTGGGGCCCGGCCTTGTCGTCGACCAGGACCCGCCGGCGGGTACGGAGCTGGTTCCCGGAGCCGGTGTGACCCTCACGGTGAGTATCGGTCCCCCGCCGGCCCAGGCCGACGATGATAAGCGGGACCGCGGCCGGGGGAAGAAGCGGGGCCGGCACGACTGAGGCTCAGTCCGGGGGTAGGGATTCGGCCAGAAACTCGGCGATATGCAGAACACGCCAGGGAAGCCCCTGAGCCGCCGCCCCGCCCCGGATCTGGAGGATGCAGCCGGGATTGTCGGTAACGACGGTTTGGGCGCCGGTGGCGGCGATCTGGTCGAGCTTGCGCTTTAAAATGAGCCGGCTGGCCTCCGGGTAGTCCAGGGAGAAGGTTCCCCCGAAGCCGCAGCACATCCCCCGGTCCCGGAGCTCCGCCACCTCGACCCCGGCCAGCCGGGTGAGCACTTCCCGGGGCTCCTGCCGGAGGCCCAGGGCGTTGTAGGTCTGGCAGGCGTCGTGGTAGGCGACCCGGCCCTCCCGGGGCCGGAAGCTTCCCGGCGGCAGTTGGGCGACCTTAAGCAGGAACGTGACGAAGTCGACGAACTTCGCCCCGACCCGCCGGGCCCGCTCGGCCCAGTCGGGCTCGTCCCGCAGGATATACGGATAATCCTGGACGATGCACCCGAGGCAACTGGTCGAGGTCGATACGTAGTAATCGGCGTCCACCCCCTCCAGGGCCTCGATGGTGGCCTTGGCCATCCGCCGGGCGGAGGCCCGGTCCCCCGAATTCCAGGCCACCAGGCCGCAGCAGGGCGCCGGCTGCCCGAAGACCACCCTGGCCCCGGCGGCCGTCAGCACCCGGGCCGCCGCCAGCCCCATCTCGGGGTAGAGCCGGTCGGTGATGCAGCCGGGGAAATACGCCACCCGCAGGCCGGCGGCCCGACTCTCGGCAAAGAGGGGCGGCCCGGCCTCAAACCGGTCGAACACCTCCCGCAGAAACCGGTCGGCGAGCTTGGGGAGGGGTCGCCAGCCGACCAGCCCCGCCCCGAAGGGGACGGCCCGGATGCAGCCGTCCCGAAGGAAGGGCTTCTGGAGAATCCGGCCCAGCCGCATGGCCGCCTCAAAGCCGGCGGGGTCGGCCAGCCGCCGGAGAATAAAGCCTTTGGGAAACTTTAAACCCTTCTTCTCCGCCAGCCGGGTGCGGAGCTCCAGAATCTGCCGGGGTATGGGGATTCCCACCGGGCAGACGGTTTCGCAGGCGTTGCAGCTGAGGCAGAGGCTCTGGGGCCCTTCGGCCTCGGCCGGGCCGTGGTGCCAGGCCGTCAAAACGATGCCGATGGGCCCGGTGTAGATATACCCGAAAGCGTGGCCCCCGAGGTTGAGCTGGGCCGGGCAGACGTTGGCGCAGGCGGCGCACCGGATGCAGCGTAGGGCGTCCCGGAAGTCGGGGTCTTCCCGCATGGCCAGCCGCCCGTTGTCCAGCAGGACGATGTGGACCTCCCGGGGCCCATGGACGCCGGTGGTCAGCGTAAGCTCGATGTCCCCGGTCCGACTTGGGCCGGTGATGAACGAAACGTAGCTGGTAAGCTTCTGCCCAGTGGCGTTGCGGGGAAGAACTTTTAAAATCTCCAGGGCGTCGTCCAGGGTGGGGACAATTTTATCGATGCCCACCACCGCGATGTGGACGGGGGGCAGGGTTGAGACCAGCCGGTCGTTTCCCTCATTAGTCACCACCACGATGGTGCCCGACTCGGCGATGGCGATATTCGCCCCGGTTATGCCCACGTCGGCGTCGATAAAGGCCTGCCGGAGCCGCCGCCGGGCCACCTTTACCAGCTCGGCCACGTCGGGGGGCACCTCCTCCCCCAGTTTCTCGGCAAAGAGGCGGGCCACCCGCTCCCGGGTCCAGTGGACGGCCGGGGCGATCAGGTGGGAGGGGTGCTCCCCGGCCAGCTGGACGATCCACTCCCCCAGGTCGGTCTCTACCACCCGGATCCCGAGGCCCTCCAGGTAGGGGTTAAGCTCGATCTCCTCGGTGGCCATCGACTTGGACTTGACCACCAGCCTGGCCCCGTGCTCCCGGCAGACCCGGCCGACGGCGGCCCGGGCCTCCTCGGCGTTGGCCGCCAGGTAAACCCGGGCACCGGCCGCCTCAGCCGCGGCCTTAAATTTCTCCACCAGCTCCGGCAGCCGTTCGCTAGCGGCGGCCCGGCGCTCCCCGAGGGCCCGCTGGACCTCCTCGAACTCCCCCGGGGCGAAGGCGCCCTCCCGGCGCCGGCGGAAGGCCACGAAGGCCCGGTCCAGGGCCTCCCGCATCTGGTCGTTGGCAAGGCCTTCCTTGAGACGGACCTTGAAGGGCGGACGGGCTACGGCCATTGAGGAACCTTCCGCTTTAGTTTAGGGGAGCCGGCCCGAGGGTGTCAATCGGGCCTTTCGGTGCCGAAAACCGGAAGGCCCGGCCTGGCTTCGCCCGGCCTGTGGTATACTTTCTGTCGCCGACGACAGGGGGTATGTGATGACGGCGGTTGCCGGCACCGACATCAAGCGCTGGCGGGAGCAGTGGCAGGACGAAGGGGATGCCGACTTTCTCTACCGGGTTCTGGCCGACCTTGAGCCCGACCCCCAGCGTCGGGAGATCCTGCGCCGGCTGGCGGCGGTGGAGGCCCAGCACCAGGCCGAATATGCCCGGCTCCTGCGAGAGGCCGGCCACCACCCCGGGCCCTTCAGGCCGAGTCTGCGGGCCCGGCTCCTCGCCCGCCTGGCCCGCCTGGGGGCCCGGCATGCGGTGATGAACGTTCGCCTCCTGGAAGAGGCCACCGAGGTCAAGCAGCTCCTCCAGGCTGCGGCCGCCGACCGGGATCCGGCGCTGGGCGAGGGCTTCGCCCGAGACGAGGCCCAGCACGCCGAGGTCCTCCGGCAGCTCCTCGGCCGGACCGGGGAGCCCTGGCACCGGATTGAGACCGGGGGCATCCTTCGCAACGTCGTCTACGGCTTTAACGACGGCCTTACGGCCAACTTCGGCCTGGTGATGGGGGTGGTGGGGGCCCAGGTCGAACCGGAGGTGGTCCTCCTGGCTGGCCTGGCGGGCCTGGTGGCCGACGCCCTCTCCATGGGCGCCAGCGGCTACCTGGCGGCCAAGAGCGAGCAGGAGGTCTACCAGCACGAGATCGCCCTGGAACAGGAAGAGATACGCCTCATGCCCAAGCTGGAAGCCGAGGAGCTGGCCCTTATTTACCAGGCGAAGGGGATTCCCGAACCGCTGGCCCGCCAGCTCGCCGAGCAGATCCTTTCCAACCCGGAGGTGGCCCTCCAGGAGAAGGTCCGGGAGGAGCTGGGAATCGGCCTGGAATACGCCTCGCCCCTGCGGCAGGGGGTGTTAACCGGGGTGGCCACCGCCCTGGGGGCCTTCATCCCCATTGTGCCCTTTCTTTTCCTGAGCGGCGATTTGGCCACCGGGGTCTCCTTCGGCATCAGCATGCTCTCCCACTTCTTAATCGGCGCCGCCCGGAGCGTCTTTACCGGCCGGAACCCCATCCGGAGCGGCCTGGATATGTTCCTGGTGGGGTTGGGGGTGGCCATTGTGGGCTACGTTATAGGCTTTCTGCTCACCGGCCACGTGGTCGGGTAGCCGGCCCTTCGTCGGCCCACAGGCGCGGGTGCCTCTCCCGGATGGAACAGAACCGGCCGTGGCCGATAACCACGTGGTCCAGGACGGAGATGTCTAAAAGCCGGCCCGCCTCCACTGCCGCCCGGGTCAGCCGGACGTCCTCGGGGGAGGGGGTTGGGTCCCCGGACGGGTGGTTGTGGACCAGGATGACGGCGGGGCAGTTCTCCCGAACGGCCTCCCGGAAAAGCTCCCCAACCCGCACCTGGGCGGCGTTGACGCTCCCCTGGTAAACCAGCCGGATTCCCAGGACCTGATTTTTGGAGTTTAAAAGCAGAACCCGCAGCTGCTCCTGGGGAAGCCAGGCCATCTCCCCCATCACCAGGGCCGCCGCCTCGGCCGGGCCCTTCACCACCGGCCGCTCGGCCGGCTGCAGGGTGGCCAGGCGGCGGCCCAGCTCCAGGGCGGCCTTGAGCTCGACGGCCTTTACCGGCCCGACTCCCTTTTCGGCGGCCAGTTCGGTTATGGCCGCCCCCGCCAGGCCCTGCAGGCCGCCGAACCGGGCTAGGACCCGTCGGGCCAGGTCCAGGACGCTTTCGGAGCGGGTGCCCGTCCGCCAGATGATGGCGATAAGCTCGTGGTCGCTCAGGACGGCCGGGCCGTGGCGCAAAAGCCGCTCCCGGGGCCGCTCGGCGGCCGGCAGTTCCCGGATGAGAACGGAGTAGGCGGGGCGGGCCTGGTCAGTCGACAACGGCGACGGCCTCGATTTCGATGAGCCATTCCGGCTGGGCCAGGCTTTCGACGAAGACCAGGGTGCTGGCCGGGAAGGGCTCCTTGAAATAGCGGGCCCGGATTTCCCGAAACTTATCCCGGTGGGCGAAGTGGGTGAGAAAGACGGTGGTTTTGACCACGTCCCCAAGGCCGGCCCCGGCCGCCTCCAGAACCGCCTTGAGGTTCTCGAAGGCCTGCACCGCCTGGGCCTCGAAGTCCCCCGGCCCCACCAGTTTGCCGTCCCGGTCCAGGGCGACCTGGCCCGAAACGTAGATGGTGTTGCCTACCTTCCAGGCGTGGGAGTAGCCGGTAGCCGGGTGGACGTTGGCCGGCCGGATCACTTCCTTGCCCACGGGTCACCTCCTTCGCCGGGGTTAGCGGCGGCCTAAGCGGTCCAGCCTCCGCCGGGCCTCCTCCAGGTCGCCCGGGTGCCGGTCCAGGTTGGCCCACGGGTCCCCCTTACCGGCCAGGCGGGCCGGAACCTCCCGGATATTATACCGCTGGGAGGTAAAGCCGGGCTCGTCCAGTTCCGACCACTCCACGGGGGTGGCCACCGGGGCGCCGGGTCTGGCCCTCACCGCGTAAGGGGCGACGGCCGTCTGGCCGTAGGCGTTGCGTCTGGTGTCGATGTATAGGCGGCCGGCCCGCTTCTGCACCCGGTCCTCGGTGGTGACCAGCTCCGGGTGGCTTTCGGCCAGCAACCCGGCCACCCGGTCGGCAAAGGCCCGGACGTCGTCGAAGTCCAGGCCCCGCTCGATGGGCACCACCACGTGGGCGCCCCGGGAGCCGGTGGTCATGATAAAGGGCGGCAGGCCCAGCTTTTCGAGGAGTTCCCGCAAGAGGGTTGCGGCCGCCCGGACCGGCCCGAAGTCCTCGTCAAGCGGGTCCAGGTCGAAGACGAGGCGGTCCGGCTCCCGGGGCCGGTCGGCCCGGCTTAACCAGCTGTGGATGGTGATGGTGCCGAGGTTGGCCAAGTAAACCAGGGCGGCCACGTTCTCCACCATGGGGTGGGTGATGGTGCCCCCGGAAACCTTGGGCACGGTTACCGGGTGGACCCACTCCGGGAAGTAGTCTTCGGCCTCCTGCTGAATAAAGCCGGGCCGGTCGATTCCGCCCGGAAAACGGTGAAGCACCAGGGGCCGGCCCCGGAGGTGGGGCAACATGTGGGGCCCCACTTCCAGGTAGTACTGGGCCAGGTCCCGTTTGGTGAACCCGTCGCCGGGAAAAAGCACCTTGTCGGGGTGGGTAAGCTCGACCGTATGGCGACCAACCGTTAATTCAAGCTTCTCGGCCACGCCCTTAACCTACTCCCAAAAGTTCAGACGCAGGGTGCGGACTTCCCCCGTTTCCAGGTCCGCCACCCGGATGCAGTGGTTATTCGTGTCGGCGATGAAGGCCCGCCCGGCCGCAACACTAATGCCCCCCGGCTCGGCGAATCGGGCTTCCCGGCCGGGACCGTCCTGAAAGCCCGGCTCCCCCGACCCGAGCCAGGTGTAGCAGCCCCGGGTATTCGGGTAAAGCCGCTTTATTTTGTGGTTATACGTGTCGGCCACGTAGAGAACCCCCTCATAATAGCAGACGCCGAGGGGATGCTGAAGCCGGACCTGGGGCCCGACCCCGTCCACATCCCCGAACACGAAAAGGTCCTGGCCCACCAGGGTGACCACCGGGGCCCGGGGCTCGAGCCCGACCGTCCGGATGCTGCTGGTCTCGCTTTCGGCAAAATAAAGGCGGACGCCGTCGGTGGTGAGGCCCGAAGGCTGGGCCAGCCAGGCCAGCTCCCGGGGCCCATCCTTGCGGCCCTCGTAGCCGGTTCCGGCGAAAACCTCCACCGTCCGGCGGCCGAGGTCCAGAACCCAGAGCTGGTGGCAGCCGGCCATGGCGATGTAAAGCCGACCCCCAAGGAGGGCCAGGTCCCAGGGGGAATTGAGGGCCGTCTCCCTGGCCGGCCGGACCCCGCTGAAGGGCCGGCCCTGGTCGCCGGTCCCGGCCACCGTCCGAACGTATCCGGTCACCAGGTCCACCTGGCGGACGGCGTGGTTTTCGGTGTCGGCGACGAAGAGGGTCGAGCCCTCCAGGGCCAGGCCCTGGGGCCCGGAAAACTTCGCCGTCTCGGCCGGGCCGTCAACCAGGCCGGCCTCGCCGCTGCCCACCACCTGGTGGACGTTGCCCGCAAAATCGGCCACGACGACCCGGTTATTGTTGGTGTCGGCGATAAAGAGGCGGTCGGTGGCGGCATCGGCCAGCACCTTTCCGGGAAAGGCCAGGGGCGAGGGCCTGAGCTTTTCCCGCTCCCGGGGGAAGCTCACCGGCCGCCGGTCGATGAGGCCCAGGCCGTCCAATTCGGCCACCATGTCCCGGACCAGGGCCTCCAGGGCGGGGTACGGTAGCTCGCCCTCGTGCCGGCCGATGACCTTTCCTTCCGGGTCGATGAAATAGAGGGTGGGCCAGGCCCGGCCGGCATAAGCCTGCCAGACGACGAAGTCCCGGTCGTTTACGACCGGGTGCTCGATGCCCAGCCGGACCACCGCCCGGCGCAGGTTTTCGGTCTCCCGCTCGTTGGGAAACTTCGGGGAGTGGACACCGATAACCACCAGCTCCGCCGGGAACCGCCTTTCGAGCCTCCGCAACTGCGGAAGCATGTGCAGGCAGTTGATTCAGCAGTAAGTCCAGAAGTCGAGGAGGACCAGCTTGCCCCGGAACTCCCGGAGGGAGAGGGACCGGTCGGTGTTGAGCCAGTCGAGCCCCGGCGGGAAATCGGGGGCGTTTACGGTCCCGGCAAAACGGCGCCTCTGGGGTTCGGCCATTTTCAAGACTCCCCTACGGCCACTTTAACCGACCCGGCCCGCCCCCGTCAACCGGCGGGGCCGCGCCCTCAAGGGCCCGGAGGATATCCGTCGGCTTTTCAAAGACGTAGTCGGGCCCGTCGGCCCCGCCCAGCTCCGCCCGGGAGCTCACCCCCGAAAGGACCAGGCCGAAGGCCGTGCCGGCGGCCCGGGCGGCCGGAAGGTCGGTACTAAGGGAATCGCCCACCAGAATGGCCTCATTCGGGGCCACCCCCACCGTCCGGCAGGCCTCGAGGATAAGGCCCGGCCCCGGCTTGCCGACGACAACATCCGGGGGCCGGCCCACCACCGCCTCCAGGGCCCCCACCACCAGGGCCGCCCCGGGGAGCCGACCGCCCCCGGCGGTGGGGATGAATCGGTCGACGTTCACGGCCACAAAGGCGGCGCCCCCCAGCAGGGCGTCAACGGCCCGGGCCAGCTTCCGGTAGCTGAGGCGGGGGTCGACTCCGGCGACCACGTAGTCCGCCGGGGGCCCATCCACCAGGGCGAGGCCGTGGGCCGCAAGCTCGGCCCGCAGGCCGGCCGAGCCCACAACCAGCACCCGGGCGCCGGCCGACCGCCCGGCGACGAACCGGGCAGTGGCCGTAACCGCGGTTATAACCTCTTTTTCATCCAGGGGGATCCTGTAGCGGCGGAGGGTGGCGGTCAGCTGCCGGCGGGAGAGGCGGGAGTTGTTGGTGACGACGGCAACCCCTTTGCCCCGGCCTTTGAGGGCCCCGATGAGTTCGGCCGCCCCGGGGACGGCCCCGGTCGGGTAAGCCAGGGTGCCGTCGAGGTCAAAAAGGAAAGCCCTAAAGCGGGCCAGGGGGGTGGTCATGGGACGGGGCTGACGGGTGGTATAATGGTCGACGGAACGGGGTGTGGCGCAGCCTGGTGAGCGCGCCTGGTTTGGGGCCAGGAGGTCCCCGGTTCAAATCCGGGCACCCCGACCGAGATATTGCGGTCGAAGGCCGGGCCGGACACAATATCTTGTGGTTTACGGCCCGTGTCGGTTGGGGTCTGCCCGGGCCTGTTGCAATCCTGCTGCAATTTCACAGCAGCGCCCCCATCGCCCGGGCCGCCTGCTCCTGCAGCGTCGGCAGCACGTGGCTGTAGGTATCCAGGGTAATGCTTATCTGGCTGTGGCCTAAAAGCTCCTGGACGACCTTGGGGTGGACCCCGGCTGACAGCAGCAGGCTGGCGCAGGTGTGCCGCAGGTCGTGGAACCTTATCCGCGGCAGGCCCGCCGCCGTTACCCGCTCCGCAAAGTCGTCGCACAGGCGCTGGGGGTCCAGCGCCCCGCCGGTCCGGGTCGTGAACACGTACCCCGAATCCGTCCAGGCCGCCCCGGCCAGGAGCCGCTCCTGTTTCTGGGCCAGCCGCCGCCGGCGCAGGGCCTCCACCACCGGCCCCGGCAGCACCACCTGCCGGCGGCCGGCCTCGCTCTTCGGCTCGCCCACCACCAGCCCCTGTCCGGCAACCCGCCGCAGGGTCCGCCGGACCTGCAGCCCTCCCGCCGCCAGGTCGACATCCTCCCACCGGAGGCCGGCGATCTCGCCGATGCGCAGGCCGCAGTAGATGGCCAGATAGTAGGCCGCCTCAAACCTGGCCCCGGCTGCCGCCTCCAGGAACCTGCGGGCCTCCTCGGCCGACCAGACCTTCAGCTCCCGCCGGGCCGGCCTGGGGGGCGTGGCGGCCAGGGCCGGATTGCGGGCCACCAGGCCCCAGCGCAGGGCGTCATTGAGGGCCGCCCGGATGACGGCGTGGCAGAGGCGCACCGTCTTGGGCGCAAGGCCCCGGCCCAGCATCGGGCTGTAGAGCCCCTGAAGGTGGTCCGGCCTTAAGTCCCAGAGCCGCAGGCCTCCCAGGACCGGCTTGAGATGATACTCCACCATCCGCCGGTAGTACTCCAGGGTCTTGGGCCGCAGGGCCGAAGCTTTTACCTCCAGCCACCGGTCTAAAAACTGTCCGACGGTCACCCGCCCGGCCTCGGCCGGTAAAAGCCCCTGCTCGGCCTTTAAAAGGGTCTCCCTTATCCACCGCTCGGCCTACCGCTTGGTTTCGGCCGTATGCGAAAGCCGGCGGCCGCCCACCAGCACCTGGGCCAGCCACTTGCCGTTGGGCCGCCGGCTGACCGAACCCTGCCCGTGTCCACGCTTTTTCGGCATCTCGGCTTCCCTCCCGACGATTCCGGCCTTTCGGCCCGATTTTACCCCGGGGCCTACCTGCCCCGGCGGGCGGCGTCGGCCCGCACCCATGAGCCCGACGGGGGCCACCGGGAAGACGGCCCCGGCAACCGCCGCCAGGGCCATGGAGGCCGCGTCCCCGGGCCCCGTCGGACATCGGGCGGCCGGCTCCCCTTCCGGCCCGGGGATTCCCGGGCCGGAAAAGCCTTTAAAGGCCGCCGGCTCCCCTTTTGCGGCGGCCCTTTCCCCCGCCAGGCCGGCCGGGCCCAGGGCCGGCGGGCCGGCCCTGCCCCAAAGCCCCCAGGCCCCCGGCCCCGGGGCCGATGGGAAAAGGCCGCCCGGGACCGGCCGGTCCCGGCCCCGGGTCAGGCCCCCGACCCATTCCAGCAGGGGGCCCAGGGGAATCAGCACCCGGCTGCGGATGCGGACGTGGGGGACCTCCTCCCGCCGCACCATGGCGTAGAGGGTCGAACGGCCCACCCGCAGAAGCTCCGCCGCCTCGGGGACGGTCAGCAGCCTCAGCGGCTCCCCCGGGCTCCCCTCCTGCCCACCGTCAAGAAGGTCAGACTCAGGCCTTTCGGCTTCGCTTCGCATCATAAACCCTGCCGATAACAAGAGCTTGGCCGGCGAAGTCCGGCCGGGAGCCGGGCCCGGAAGGGGGCCCCGGCCTGCCCTTTCCGGGCGGCCCGCTTCAGCCCGGGCATAGCCGACGGAAATGCCGGACTTCACCCATCATATTATAGGCCATATGAGGCTCATAAATCAAGACCATCACTGGGATTTCATGAGCCACCATAGTCCGGGGTAAGTCCGGATATGGTCGTGGTAATAGTCGGTCCCATTTCGGCCGTAAGGCGCCGGGAATCCGGGCGGCCGCTTTTTACCGGCCCCCGGGGCCCGGCGCCGGACGGGGCTAAACCCGGGCTTATCCCCGGCCCTTGGCCGGGGTCGGGGCTCCCCACCCGGGAAGAGCCGGGGCGCCCGCCGGCTTCGGCGGCCGTCGCCTTCGCCGCCCGCGGCCAGGGGATTCGGTTTCCCCCAGCCGGAAAGAGACGGCCGGCCCGTCGGCTTCCGGCCTTTCCATCTGGGAGAGGTCGCCTGCCCGCCGGGTCCTTTGCCCCCTCTTTGGGGGTTGCGGGGCCTCACCCCTGCCGGGACCTGCCGTCGCCTCGCGAACGGCCGCAATCCGGCAGGCCGTCCCCGGCGAGGGCTGCGCCCGCCGGGGGGAACTGGTGGAATTAAGGCCTTGCCTTAGCCGGGGCGGTGACGGCGGCCCGGCTGTAGGGGACGACGGCCAGCTCGTTCTCCGCCGGCTGGACCACCCGGGCCCGGATGGGCGCAAGCCCCTGCCGCCGCCGCTCCCGGTTCACCCGGTCCAGGGCGTCCCGCAGCCGCTGGCGCAGCCGCTCCAGGGCCGCCGGGTCCCCGCCCTCCACCACCAGCACCACCGTCTCCCCCCGGGCCCACCGCTCGGGAAGCTCCCGGACCAGGGGCAGGTACCGGCTCACCTCCCGCCAGGCCGCCGAGGTCCGGCCCGGAACGGCCGAAAGGGGCCTGGTCTCCACCCGCACGGGAATATCCTGGGACCAATCGGCGCCTTTTCGTCTCGGCATCTTTTCTTCCTCCTGACCGCTGTGCTGGGCATATTTTAGCCTATCCGATGTGGGCAAATCAAGGGCCTGTCCTCAAGCTATTTTCTTGCCGCTTAAGGTCCGGACGCCGGAGAGACCGGGATAGGCGGGTACGAACCAGGTGATGCAGGATCTTTAGAGATGCCCCCTAACCTGCGGCGTGTTCGAGGATACCTGGGACGTTATTCCGGCCTAAGAGGCGGATTAAAACCGGAGTTTGCCGCCGGATAATGGGGCTCCGGCGGCCCTAGGGCGGGGCCCTAAAAATCCCCCGGCGGCCGGAGGTGGAACCTGCTTCCCCGGCCCAGGGAGCAGCCGGCCCCCCGACCCGCAGGCCAGACCGTGCCGGGCCCCTTAAAACCCGCCGAGGGCGGTGGTTGGGAGGAATCTGGCTTCCCCGAAGGGCCCCTCTACGGCCCGCTAAATGCGGCGGGCGCCGACGGCAAAGACCCCCTGGCGACGGCCCGGTTTACCGCCGGTCGACACCCGGGGGTGGGTTTTTCGGGGAGCCGGGCGGCGCCACGCCGTAGAGGGTGTAGCCGGCGAAGCGGGGCTTGGGCTCGAGTTTGAGCTCCTGGTCCTGGTACCGGCGAAGCCCGTCCTCCAGGAGGGCCCGGACCAGTTCCCCAACGGGGACTTCCAGCAGGGACGCCAGCCTGCGGAGCTCGTCCTGAAGCTCCGGGGGCACGCCCCGGACGCAGAAGTGGCTGGGGTCGCTTTTCCGGCCCCGCCGGACCTTGCGCAGCTCGTTCAGGCCGGCCGAGTTGATGATGTCCCGGGTCTCCTGGCTTTCGGCGTCGGGATGCATGGGATCACTCCTCCTTGAAACGCTGAATGGCGATGGCAACCTTGGATGAGGCGGCCGTCTCGAAGACGGTCCGGCCCCGGGCCCGGCATTCCCGCAGGCGGGTGGAGGAGCAGGCCCGGGTACTCCCCGGCCAGGGTTCCTATGGCCTGCCGGGTTATCGCCCGTCCACCATGTTCGGGACGATGCCCGGGAGCCGGCCCTCCCAGCCCCACCGGTCCCGGAGGAAGGCCAGGGTGGCGGCCACCTTTCCCACCCCGACGAGGGCCAGGAAGTCGGGGCAGGTGACGATGACCACCCCGCCGGCGGCAAAGAGGATCCGCTCCTGAAGGCCACCCGGGGCGGGTGGGGTGTCCACGGATGATATATGCGAAGTGGGGGGCAAGCTTTCGGAAGATGGGAACCGGATAGTCCACGGGCTCGTGACGGGCGTTGAGGAGGACGGGCAGGGCCGGGACCTGGGAGTCGGCGGGAACAAGCCAGAGGTTGGGCCTGCCCGACTCCCGGACGGCATCCAGGGGGTCGGTGAGGCCTGCGGCCAGCTTGAAGAAGGCCGGGTCGGGCTTGAAGCCCAGGGCGATGGTGGCCGGGGCCTGGGGGTCGGCGTCCACCAGCAGGGTTCGGGCCCCGCGGATGGCCAGGGCGTGGGCCAGGTGGACGGCGACCACGGTCTTGCCGGTTGGCGACGGCCAGAACCCTGCCGGGCATCCCCACCAGGAATTATACCCGGAAACGCGCCCCCAACGGTGTGTACCGCCTGTATACACATGGTATACTGCCGGTATACACGGTGTAGATCGCGCCTTCGGGCGGCCCACCCCGGGCGGGGCGCAATTTGTCTCTCCATTCCCGCGCCGGCGGGGGCGCCCCCCCTGCGGGCCGGCCGCCGGCATCCCGAGGACGGCCCACACACCGCGGCCACCGCCCGGATGGTATACGAGGTGTATACACGTTATATACAGCCGGTATACTGGCCGTATACCACCCAGTCCCGATGGGGGGGGTGGCCGGTGCGGGCCCTGGTGGGGAAGCTTCGGGGGCTGGCGGGTAGGGATGGTGGGCGGGGCTCTTCGGGGCCCCGGGCCGTCGGGCACTTCGGGCCCGGTTGCGGGTAGGCTCTGCGGTTGGGGCTGCGCCGGGCGGCCTTCCGGCCGGAAAATCCCGGGGTGTGCTGACAACATCCCATAAGGATGCTCCGATTGTCCTGGCCACTTGTGGGGCGGCGGGTGGCAAGTTGTAACACTTTTTTGATACAGAAACCCAACCCTTTATATATACCTGCCACGAAATTGTGAGCGGTGAAGGGAATTGGGGTCAGGCTGTGGGGTCCGGCCGACGGTTCTCTGGGGGTTAGGAATTGGGGCGGGTTGAGGCGGGCTGGGCTGCGGGTGTTGATGGGAGCCGTGGAGGGCGGGTTTGTGGTCCTTGAAATCCTGGGATTGAAGGGGAAAGTTTATGGGCCTTAAAACTGCCGCCGATTCCGGGGTAGGCGGATGGGCTGCTGGGGTACTTGACAGGGCTGGGTATTTATGCTAAAAAAGGGACCGTAAAGGGAAGGACAAAACGATAGGGGCCTACGGGGGAAGGGGTCGAGAAAGCTTCCCCGTCCGGTGCGGTCCTGCCCTGGCGGGACGGCGGCACTGGAAAGGCTGATTCTGCCCGCCTGAAAATGTCCTGGCCGGGCCGGGAATAGAGCCGGCGCCGGCCGGTTTGCTTTCGGTCCCCGGTGGTGAGGAGCCCGGGGATATTCCGGGCTGGACCCGTCCTCTGCCCGGTTCTTCCGACCGACACCCGAAAGGCCTGCCCGCTCCGGGTGGGGCTCCTCACCGGGCAGCCCATCCCCCTGGGCCGCAGGCCCGGAACTTATCCTTCCGGAGCCGGAGGCCGCCGTGCCGGTCATCGGGCTTAACGGGCTTCCGGGCCGGGAGGTGGTCCCCGAACGGGGGCTTAAAGACCGGTTGTGGGCGCGGGCGCCCAGGGGGCCGTTCCCCTGGGGCCCCAGGGGCATCCCGGAGGCCGTCGGGGGGGCGGGGCCCGATGCGGCCCTGGGCGGGAGGCCCATCCCGGTGTGGGGTGCTCTGTCCACCCCAGGAGGTTCGGCTTTAGATCTCCTTTACGGTGGAGGATTTTGAGGACCTTTTAAGGCTGCTGCGGGAGCGGCCGGAGTGGCGGCTGCGGCTCCTGGGGGTGCTGCTGACCGAGGAGCTTTTAAAGCTTCCGGCCGGGTCGGGGTCCTGGACCGGTTCCACCGGCCGGAGAAGGCCGTAGAGGAACCGATCAAAGCCCAGGCAAAGACGGAAGAAGAGGTTGCGGCCCTGACCCGGGCCACCAGGACCCTGCAAGCCCGGCCGGGTGGGGTGGAGCGGGAACCGGGCCGACCGAAAACGTGGCCGCCGACGTGGTGGAATACCTGCTGGGGCGCCAGGGCTACCGGCCGGTGAGCCGGCCCGGCCCCCTGGAGGCCGACGGGGAGCCGGACCTTATCTGGGCGGTGGAAAGTCCGGCGGGGGAGCGGCTGTGGGTGGTGGCGGAGGCCAGGTACCGGCTCAGGGCCGAGGATGTGGCGAAGTTTGCCCAGAAGTTCCGGAGCCGGGGCTTCAGGGAGCGGCTCAAGGCGGCCGGGATTCCGGGGCCGTATCTGCCCTACGTGTTTCGGAATAGCCGCCGACATCCGGACCGACGAGCGGGCCGTCGAACCGGGCGTCGGGCTAATAACGGCCCGGGGGGAGGCGGTGGCGCCCAGGGGCCCGAAGCCTAAGACGTTTGATGTGTAATTCTGGGGCAAACAGCAGGGGAAGGAGCCAAGGTCTATAATAGCACGAGGTGCCGGATGGACCTGGACTCCTTCCTGGTCACGCTGTTGACATAAGGCGCCTGCCGTCGATGACTGGTGGCAGGCGACCCATCGGTCCCGGCCCAGCCGGGGCAGACCCTTTGAGCTGAGCCCGTCGGAGGTACTCACCCTGGCTATCCTGGCCCAGATGGCGGTGCGAGCGGGACTTTGTAAGGTTCGCAAACTTGACATAAGCAGTACTTATGTCAAGTTTCGAGACCCTTAAGCCAGGGTCAGTTCAACCGAAGGGTAAGGGCTTTGGAGCCTGAATTGCGGGCCCAGGAGCGCCATTTACTACGTGCTGGACACTACCCTCGGGTAAGGGCCTGCCGTCACAGGCTATTTGCCGGTCAGGCAGCTTCTGGCCGGTGTGGGTTTACGGCTTCAAGCTTGGGCTCATCGTCAAATTTGGGTTAGCCGAGGCCAGGGCTGCAGATGCCCTGCTTGCCACGGTTAAAGACCATGCGACCCACCTGGCCGCGGTTGTGTGGGAACAGCAGCGCCCTGGTCATCGCTACACCCAGACGTAATGAAAAGCGTGCCTGCCGGTGGTCAGTCGGGAAGCGCCAGGTAGTCGAGCAGGTGGTCAGTCATCTTAAGGACCACCGGGCCCGCACCTTAAGCGGGTTACTTGCCCGGATTGCTGCCAGGATGGTGGCTTACACTAAAATGGAGTTGCGGATGGGGCTCTAACCCCCCGGTCGCAAACTCCGAAAACCGGCAAGCCCGGGTCGGGGCCCCGGCCCCATTGACAAAGCCCGGCCGGCGAAATAGTATTAAGTTAGCAAAGGCCGGGCGGACTACTGGAGAAAGGAGGAGGCGAAGGTGTTCCCCGCGGCTTTCGAGTACGTTGCCCCCTCAACCCTGGACCAGGCCATCGGTCTCTTAGCAACCTACGGTCCCGAAGCAAAGGTGCTTGCCGGGGGGCAGAGCCTTATTCCGGCGATGCGGTTCCGGCTGATAACCCCCAGGGTCCTGGTCGATATCAACCGCCTGGGCGGGCTCAACTTCCTGGAAGGATCCGACGCCCGGCTCCGAATCGGGGCCCTCGTCCGGCACCGGGAGCTGGAGGCCTCGGAACTGATTCGACGCCGCTACCCCCTGCTGGCCGACGCCGCGGCGGTGGTGGCCGACCCCATCGTTCGGAACCTGGGGACGGTGGCCGGGTCGGCGTGGGCCACCGACCCGGCCGGCGACTGGGGGGCCGCCCTGCTGGCCGCCGGGGCCGAGGTGGTTGTGGCCGGACCCCGGGGTGGCCGGACGGTCCCCCTCGACGGGTTCTTCACCGGCCCCCTGATGACCATCCTTCAGCCCGACGAGGTCATCACCGAGGTTAGGGTGCCGACCCCGGGACCCCGGGAGGCCGGGGCCTACCTGAAGCTTGAACGTAAAGTGGGCGACTTTGCGGTGGTTGCGGTGGGCGTCCAGGTTGCCCTGGACGAGGCCGGCGTCTGCCGGAAGGCGGGCATCGGCCTCGCCGCCGTCGGCCCTACCTCCCTGCGGGCCGCCGCGGCCGAAGAGTGGCTGGTGGGCAAGGCCCTGGACGATGCCGTCATCAACCGGGCCGGGGAACTGGCGGCCGCGGCCTCGAGCCCGTCCGACGACACCCGGGGCCCGGCCGAGTACAAGCGGGATATGGTCCGGGTGCTCACCGTGAGGGCCCTGCGCCGGGCCCTGGCGCGAATCGAGGAGGTGCTGCGATGACCGCCACCGAACTCCCACGTCCGACCGGCCGCCTGACGGTTTCCGTCACGGTGAACGGGCGGCCTTACCGGGCCGAGGTTGAGGCCCGGATGCTCCTCGTTTACTTTCTCCGGGATGTCCTTCGGCTCACGGGAACCCACGTCGGCTGCGACACCACCAGCTGCGGGGCCTGCACCGTGCTGGTGAACGGGCATCCGGTCAAAAGCTGTACCATGTTCGCCGTCCAGGCCGACGGGGCCGAAATCCTGACGGTGGAGGGCCTCGCCCGGGACGGCCAGCTTCACCCCCTGCAGAAGGCCTTCGCCGAGCACCATGGCCTTCAGTGCGGCTTCTGCACCCCCGGGATGCTGATGACGGCGTATGCCTTCCTGCAGGAGAATCCGAACCCGACCGAAGAAGAGATTCGCCGGGCCATCTCGGGCAACCTCTGCCGGTGCACCGGCTATCTGAGCATCGTCAAGGCCATCCGGGCGGCCGCCGGGCAGCCGGTGGCCGGCTGAGAAAGGAGGAAGGGATGACGACCCCAGCTCCGACCCAGGAAGTGTTAGGTCAGTCCGTACCCCGCAAGGAAGATACCCGCCTGATCCAGGGCCGGGGCCGCTACCTGGACGACATCGCCCTGCCGGGCATGGTCTACCTGGCCCTGGTCCGCAGCCCCCACGCCCACGCCCGCATCCGGTCCATCCGAACGGAGGCCGCCCGGTCAATTCCCGGGGTTCTGGCCGTGATTACCGGCGAGGACCTGGCTAAACTGGGCCTCGCCTGGATGCCCACCCTGGCCGGGGACAGGCAGATGGTGCTGGCCACAGGCAAGGTGCTCTATCAGTACCAGGAGGTGGCGGCCGTGGTGGCCGAGACCCGGGAGGCGGCCCAGGACGGGGCCTTTGCCGTCGAGGTCGACTACGAGCCCCTTCCCCCGGTGGTCGACCCCTTCAAGGCCCTGGAGGCCGACGCCCCCATCCTCCGGGAGGACCGGGAAACCCGGAGCAACCACATCTGGCACTGGGAGTCCGGGGACCGGTCGGCCGCCGAGGAGGCCCTGCGAAAATCCGACGTCGTGATGAGGGAGCAGATCAGGTTCCAGCGGGTCCACCCGGCCCCCCTGGAGCCCTGCGGGTGCATTGCCGACTACGACCCGGTGACCGGCCGACTCACCCTCTACGTCACCTCCCAGGCCCCCCACGCCTACCGGACCCTCCTGGCCCTGGTGGCCAAAATCCCGGAGCACCTGATCCGGGTGGTCTCCCCCGACATCGGCGGCGGCTTCGGCAACAAGGTCGCCGTTTACCCCGGCTACGTCTGCGCGGTGGTCGCCTCGATTCTGCTCGGCCGCCCGGTGAAGTGGGTGGAAACCCGGACCGAGAACCTCGCCTCGACCTCCTTTGCCCGGGACTACCACATGACGGTGGAGCTGGGGGCCAGCCGGGACGGCCGGGTTCAGGCGCTGCGGGTTAAGACGGTGGCCGACCACGGTGCCTTTGACGCCTCCGCCAACCCGAGCAAGTGGCCGGCCGGCCTTTTCAACATCTGCACCGGCTCTTACGACTTTCCGGCCGCCTTTGTGGAGGTGGATGCCGTCTATACCAACAAGGCCCCGGGGGGCATCTCCTACCGGTGCTCTTTCCGGGTGACGGAGGCCTCTTACCTCATCGAGCGGGCGATGGACATCCTGGCGGCCGAGCTTAAAATGGACCCGGCGGAGCTCCGGCGCAAAAATTTCATCCCTCCGGAGAAGTTCCCCTACACCTCGGCCCTCGGCTGGACCTACGACAGCGGCAACTACGCCGCCGCCCTGGACAAGGCCCTAAAGCTCATCGGCTGTGAGGGGCTCCGGCGGGAGCAGGCCGAGCGGCGGAGCCGGGGCGAGCTTATGGGCATCGGCATCTCCTCGTACACCGAAATCGTGGGGGCCGGCCCAAGTCACCTCTTCGACATCGCCGGCATCAAGATGTTCGACAGCTGCGAGATCAGGGTTCACCCTACCGGCAAGGCCATCGCCCGCTTCGGCACCCGCCATCAGGGGCAGGGCCACGAGACCACCTTTGCGCAGATCGTCGCCCACGAGCTCGGCCTTGCCGTCGAGGACGTGATGGTCGAGGAGGGCGACACCGACACCGCCCCCTACGGCCTCGGCACGTACGCCAGCCGGTCCACCCCCACGGCCGGGGCGGCGGCCGCCCTCTGCGCCCGGCGGATCCGGGAGAAGGCCCGCAAGATCGCCGCCCACCTGCTGGAGGCCGCCGAAGAAGACGTGGTCTGGGAGAACCGGCGGTTTCAGGTTCGGGGCGCGCCCGAGCGGTCGGTCTCCATGGCCGACGTGGCCTTTGCGGCCTACACCAACCCCCCGCCGGGGCTGGAGCCGGGCCTGGAAGCCGTCTACTACTACGACCCGCCGAACCTCACCTTCCCCTTCGGGACCTACGTCTGCGTGGTAGACATCGACAAGGGCACCGGTCAGGTGAACGTGCGCCGCTTCGTGGGCGTCGACGACTGCGGCAACGTCATAAACCCGATGGTGGTTGAGGGCCAGATTCACGGCGGCCTGACCGAAGGGTTCGCCATCGCCTTCATGCAGGAGGTCGCCTACGACCGGGACGGAAACTGCCTTTCGTCCAACTTCACCGAGTACCTGGTGCCCACGGCGGTGGAGACGCCCCGCTGGGAGCTGGACCGGACGGTCACCCCGTCCCCCCATCACCCGCTGGGGGCCAAGGGGGTCGGCGAATCCGCCAACGTGGGCTCCCCGGCGGCCTTTGTCAACGCGGTGGTGGACGCCTTATCGCCCCTCGGGGTGCGCCACATCGACATGCCCATAACCCCCTGGAAGGTGTGGCGGGTCCTGCGGGAACACGGGATAACCGGCTGAGCCCATGGGCTGGCGGCTGGCGGGCGGGGTGAGGCTGGACGAGCTGGCCCGGGAGCTGGAGGCCCGGGGCGAGGCCTTTGCGGTGGCCACCGTCGTCCGCCGGCGGCCCCCGGCCTCGGCCCGCCCGGGGGATCGGGCGGTCATCACCGCCGGCGGCCGGGTTTACGGCTGGGTTGGGGGCGGCTGCGCCCACGACCTGGTGGTCCGGGCGGCGGCGGAAGTGACCCGCACCGGGCAGCCCCAGCTCCTTCGGCTCGGGGGTTCGGCCGAAGACGAGGGGGTGGTCGCCGTCCCGATGGGTTGCCCGAGCCAGGGGGAGCTGGAGGTCTTCATCGAGCCGTGGCTCCGGGAGCCGAAGCTTCTGGTGTTCGGGGAGTCGGTGGCGGCCCGGACCCTGGCAGACCTCGGCCGCATCCTGGGCTATGAGGTCGTCGCTGTCGGCCCGGAGGGGCCGGGAAACCTCCCGGGGTTCGGACCCACCGACGAGCTCTACGTGGTCGCGGCCACCATGGGCCACTACGACGAAGACGCCCTCGATGCCGCCCGGCGGCTGCCGGCCCGGTATATCGGCCTGGTGGCCAGCCGCCGGCGGGCCGAGGCGGTTCGGGCCGAACTTGCCCGACGGGGCTGGTCGGCCGCCGAGCTGGGCCGAATCCAGGCCCCGGCCGGCCTGGACCTGGGAGCGGCCACCCAGGAGGAGGTGGCCCTGGCGGTGATGGCCGAGGTCACCCGCCTGCGTCGAAGGGGGCCTCGGCCGGTGCCGGCCGAGGCCTTGCCGAAACTGACGGCCCGGGACCCGGTTTGCGGAATGGAGGTGACCATCGGGTCGGCCCGGCACCGGGCCGAATGGGGCGGCCGGACCTTTTACTTCTGCTGTCCCCACTGCCGCCGGGCGTTCCTGGCCGACCCGACCGCCTACCTGACGCAAACTTAATGCCGGCCGAGGCCCCGAAGGGCCGAGAAGACCAGAATCAGCCCGAGTAAAAGCTTAATAACAGGGGCCGGCGCCACCGCCGCCAGCAACCCGCCCGCCGCGGCCCCCAGCACCGAACCCGCCCCCATCGGCAGGATGACTTCCCCCAGTTCCGCCCGCAACTTGGCCTCGCCCGTTCGGACCCAGCGGCCGATGCCCACAAGGACCGTGGGCAGACTGATAAGCACGGCCCCGGTTCCGGCATCCTTAACGGTCATGCCGTAGATAAAAACGAGGGTGGGGATGATCAGCTCGCCCCCGGCAACCCCAAGCAGGCTGCTCACCAGGCCGATACCCGCGCCCGCCGCCAGCCCGCTCAGCACCACGGCTGGCGGCCCCGTCACGGCCGCGGCCCGCCCCAGGGGGATAAAGGCTTCGACGATGAGCAAAACCCCGATGCCGAGCAGAAGGGCCGCCACCAGTCGGGCGAACTGCCGGGCCGACAACCGCAGGGCGAGGGCTGGGCCCAGGTAGGCCCCGAGCAAGGCCCCGGCCAGCAGGCCGGCAACGGCCGGGGCGTAGGGGACCACGGGCTCCAATGAAAGGGTCCGGGAGCGGACGATGAGGGCCGCCCCGAGGGTGAAGGCGCTCACCACCAGGTTGACCGGCACCGCCCGGCGTAGGGGGTAATGTAAAAGCCGGACCAGGGCCGGCAAGCGGAATTCGGCGCCCCCCAGGCCGATGAGGCCCCCGAGGACGCCCACCGCCAGCCCCACCCCGAAGGCGAGGACGGCCCGCCGGCCGCCGAGGGTCTGGGACGGTCCCCTCAAGCCGGCAGCTCCTCCCGGCCGAAAAGCAGCCGGGCCCCCAGGACCACCCCCAGGGCCATCAGCAAAAGGAGGGCCGAGAGGGCCAGCGCCCGGCTCAGGCTCGACTCCATCGCCGTGTACACCGCCAGGGTCAGGGTCTGGGTCCGGCCCGGAAAGTTCCCCGCAAACATCAGGGTGGCCCCAAACTCGGCCGCCGCCCGGGTGCCGCAAAGAAGCAGGCCCGAAAGCAGGCCGGGCAGGGCGATGGGCACCGTCACCCCCCAGAAGGCCTGCCAGGGGGTTGCCCCGTCCACCGCGGCCGCCTCCTCGACCTCCCGGGGCACGGCCCGAAACCCGAGGGCGGCCCCCCGGATGTAAAAGGGCACGGCCACGAAGAGCTGGGCCAGCACCACCGCCGCCGTGGTAAAGGGAAGGACAACCCCAAGGGATTCCAGGAAGGGACCGAAAAGGCCCCGCCGGCCGAAGGCCATCAACAGCCCCACCCCGGCGATGACCGGCGGCAGGGCCACCGGAAGCTCCACCAGGGTTTCGACCACCGCCTTGCCCCGAAACTCCCGCCGGGCCAGAAGGTAGGCCAGGGGCGTTCCGGCGGCCAGGGCCACCAGCGCCACCATCAGGGTGGTTAAGGCCGTAAGCCCCAGGGCCGCAAGCACCGGCGGGTCGCCCAGGGCTCGGAAGGTCTCGAGGTCAAGGCCGGACCAGAGGAGGGCCAGGACCGGCACCGCCAGGTAGACGAGAAGTAGTATCCCCAGGCCGACGGGTAAAACCTCCGCCGGCCGGCCCAGCCCCCGGGGAACAGGTTTGAAAGGCCCCGTCATACCAGGGTCTCAGCCCACCGGTTTAAAGCCCCACCTGGCCAGAATCTGCTGGCCCTCGGCCGAAAGGACAAAGTCGATAAACGTTGCGGCCCCGGCCGGATTCGGGCCGTTTTTAACGATGGCAATGTAGTAATCGGCGACGACGTTAAACTGGGCCGGAATCTCGATGACTTTAACCCGGTCCCGAACCTCGGGGGTGATATCGCTCCGGTAGACGAAGGTCCCATCGGCTTCCCCCAGGACCACCTTGGCCAGGGATGCCCGGACGTTGGGCTCTTCGGAGACCACGTTTTTAAGAACCCGGTTGGCAAAGTCCGGCCCGTAGACCGGGTCCTGACCGGCATTCTGGAGGATCTGGCGAGTGTAGCCCCCGATGGGCACCTCCCGGCCGGCAACCACCAGCCGAAGGCCGGGCCGGGCCAGGTCCTTAAGGGTTGTGATACCCCCCGGATTGGCCGCCGGGACGACGATAACCGGCCCGTTCCGGACAAAAACCCTCGGCTCGCCGGCGATGGTCCCGTCCTGCCGGGCGGCCCGCATGTTGCGCTCGTCGGCCGAGGCAAAGACGTCCGCCCGGGCCCCCTGGGCCAGCTGGGCGCGCAGGGTTGAGGAGGCGGCAAAGTTAAACGTAACGCTGAGGCCGGGATACCTGGCCTGGAGGGCCTGACCGATTTCTTTAAAGGCGTCGGTTAACGATGCGGCCGCAAAGACCGCCACCTCGCCCCGGGGTGCGGGCGGCTCCGGACTTGGGGCCGGCACCGGGCCGCCGGTAGCGCCCCCGCAGCCGGCCAGGAGCAGGGTCGTCAGAATCAGTCTGAGAAAGCGCCGGGTTGCCATCGGCTGCCCCCTTTTAGGCCGCGGCCGGGACTTCGGCAACCACCGTTCCGGTCCGGCCCACGTCGTAGCCCGGAAGGGCCCCCAGCTCGGCCCGGAACGACCGGCGCTGGAGGACGTCCAGCAGGGCGGCCACCGCCGGGTGGTCCAGCAGGTCCCGGGGAATTACCAGGTCGAACCTGGCCTCGGCCA
>DAOTYJ010000019.1:0-1597 GCA_034434875.1 Dehalococcoidia bacterium
GGTCACTTTAAGCGTGATAAAGGCTGATGTAGGGGGATATGTGGGCCATTCCTCGATGCATGAGGGGCTGATCAGGCGGGCCGAGGAGGTCCTTGGGGAGGCCAGGGCCCGGGGTTTAGTTTATGACTTTCGGGTCCTAAACGTGGGCGACGACCTCGAGCTCATCATAACCCACGGCCTTGGGGCCGACAGCCCCCAAATTCACGCCCTGGCCTGGAAGGCCTTTGAGGCCGCCACCGAGGTGGCCAAGGGCTTAAAGCTTTACGGGGCCGGCCAGGACCTGCTTTCCGACGCCTTCTCGGGCAACGTCCGGGGCTTAGGCCCGGGCTGCGCCGAGCTAAGCTTTGAAGAACGGCGCTCGGAGCCTTTAATCGTCTTTATGGCCGATAAGACCTCGGCGGGCTCGGCCTTTAACCTGCCCCTTTACCGGATTTTTGCCGACCCCTTTAACACGGCGGGCCTGGTCATCTCCGAGGCATTAAATTCGGGCTTTGCCTTCGAAGTCCACGACGTTATCGAGCACAAAAAGATTGTCTTTAACTGCCCCGAAGAGCTTTACGCCCTCTTGGCCTTCATCGGAAGCCCCCTAAGGTACGCCGTAAAGGCGGTTTATAGCCGGGCCAACGGCGAAGTGGCGGCCGTAAGCTCGACGGAAAGGCTGAGTCTGATTGCCGGCCGGTATGTGGGCAAGGACGACCCGGTGCTGATTGTGCGGGCCCAGGGGGATTTCCCGGCGGTGGGCGAAATCTTAGAGGCTTTCAGCCATCCCCACCTGGTGGAGGGCTGGATGCGGGGCTCCCATTACGGGCCGTTGATGCCGGTGGGTTTTGCCGATGCCCGCTGCACCCGCTTTGACGGCCCCCCAAGGCTGGTGGCGGCCGGGTTTCAGCTGGCCGAAGGGAAGCTCATCGGGCCCGTAGACCTTTTCGGGGACCCGGCCTTTGACAAGGCCCGGGAGACGGCCCTTTTAATCGCCGATTATTTAAGGCGGCACGGGCCCTTCGAGCCCCACCGACTGCCCATGGAGGAGATGGAGTACACCACCCTGCCCAAGCTCATGCAAAAGCTAAAGGACCGCTGGCTACCCATCGAGGCCCCGGTCCCCACCGCCGATTAAGAGGCCAGCCAAATTTTTTTGATATTGCTAACGAGTAATCGAGGGCCTTGTTGTAAGGGCACACCGCCGTGCGCCCCTGCCGGTTTCGGCGCCGAACAAGCCCCGGGGCCTGGGCCGCCGAAAGCTTTTAACTTATGTTAAAATTAAAACGGCCCGTAATGCCGTTTCCGGGGCCTGAGAAGGCCGGCGACCGCGGCCCCGGATACCCTCCTTTTTTCTCCCGAAGACCCCGGACTGGGAGGTAGGTTCGTCCGTGACTTCGAGACCAGCTCGCTATGTCATCATCGGCAACGGGATAGCCGGGACGACGGCGGCCGAGGCCCTGCGGCGGGCCGACCCGGGCGGGTATGTGAGCCTGATAACCGAGGAGCCTTACCCCCTTTACAACCGGGTGGCCCTGCCCAGGCTTTTAAAGGGCCAGGTCAAAGAAGAAAAGGTCCTGATGCGTTCGGCGGAGACCCATAAAAAGCTGGGCATAGA
>DAOTYJ010000020.1:0-4703 GCA_034434875.1 Dehalococcoidia bacterium
CAATCCTTACAACGCCCGCTATCTTAAGACCAAGAAAGAGAGGCTTGGACACCTGCTATGACCTTAGAGTACCGGGCAGAGCTTTCGGGGGAAGGCCGCCGGTTCGGGATTTGGGTACCTGCGGGTCTACGGGGTTAGTGAAACCCCACGGTGCCCAGAAGCGGCCCCGGCACGTCTAGGTAAAACCCTTGACACTGGGCACCTACTCCCAGGTGTTACTACCGGCGCAAGGCTCACGGAAAAGCCGGGCCGGTTCGGCCCAGGAAGGCCGAATCGATGCCTGGATGTTAAGCGCCGTCGGTAATCTTTCTCTTGCCCGCCGGTGGGCCGAGAGCCCGCATGCTGGACTGACCGACATGCGGATTGTCCGTGCTTCGCGGTATACCCGGCGGGTGAGCCTGTTGCCCTAAGTTCCTGAGCATTGAGTTTTAAACTCGGTCCCTTCAAGTAGCCGCACGACTTCACCGACGGCCGCTTTGAGCTCGGCGACCGTCGGGGAAACTAGACATAAATCCCTTGGCGATTTATGTCTAGTTTGGGCATCAAGAACCCTTTTATCCGCCGCCAGATGCGGGCTGTACCGGGGCAGGTATCCGTTCCCACTCGGCTGTCCGGGCTCTAAGCCTGCCGGACCGGTGAAACGGCGCATCGTCCGGCTTGCCGCCCCACTCAGCCTGCAGTCCAGCACGGCCCCCCAAGGAGACCGAATCTGACCCGGTGGCTGCCCTCAGGCTCCCACTCCAGATGCCCAATGACGTTTATCCGGCCGGACTTGCCCCGGGCCCTGGGCACACACCTTACACCGGATTTTCCCCTGGCCGTCCAGCCGCCCAAAGCCGAGCGCCTCCGGCGCTGGCGCCTTCGGCCGCCCCCTTTTTACCCGGTTCCCTTCAGACCGGAACATTTCAACCTCCTCCGGGGCAGGCTTGCCGATGGGAACGTACCTGGTCCGGAGCGCCTCCGGCGCTGCCCATCGATTGCAGGTGTCGGGTGACGGTCGAGCGGTCGACTTTAAGCCAGCCTCACAGAGCTGGGGGGCAGTCCAGATCCGATCCTGGGCTAAAAGTTCGTTTCTGACATAACGTGCACAGCACGTTATGTCAGAAACCCTTCGACCGGGGCTGCGCCAGCCGCGGCCCGCAAAGCGGGCGCCGCCGAAGGCGGCTCGGCGCCCGCTTTGCGGGCCGCCGTCGGCCGGGCCTACGTTTTCGCCTTCGCCGGCCCGGCCGGGGAGGGGACGAAGGTGGCCGTCCAGGTCCCGCCGGGGCGGGGGCCCTTCTACGTCTGGCCGGCGGACCGGCCGGACCTGGCCCTGCCCGGGGGCGCCCAGGTGCTGGGGGCCGCCGCCGTCCGGGTCGGGCCGGCCCCCGGGGAGGCGTGGCTTCAGCTTCCGGCCCGGGACGGCGTCTTCTAGGCCGTAAGCTTCCCGGATATTTAAGCGTGTGGCAGGTTTTCCGCCTCGGGTACCCTGAGGTTCCGGCGCCGGGGTCGGCCGGGCGGCTGCTGGCCCTGCTGGAGGCGCTGCCCCTGCCGGCCGGCTTCGAGCTTTGGGGCGGCCCCGACGGGGTGGAGGTCCGGCTGCTCGTGGCCGGGGGCTCGGGCCGGCCGCCGCCGGCTTTGCCGGCCCTGCTGCGCCACCAGTTCCGGGTGGAGCCGGCCCCGCCGGCGGAGGCCGGCCGCTGGGTTCCCCTCCGGCCGGCGGGGGTCTTCCCCGAGTGGGCCGGCGAGGACCTTTTCACGGCGGCCGTGGGGGCCCTCGGGCCCGGGGACGGCCTGCGCATCACCCTGTGGGCCGGGGACGGCCGGCTCCGGCGCCGCCTTCTGGCGGCGGCCGCCGGGGAGGCCGGCGCCGGCGGGGCGCTCCTTTACGTCGGGCCGGGGCTGGCGGGCCTGGGCCTGCTGGTGGGGACGGCCCTGGGCCTGGCGGTCCCGGGGGCGGCCCTCCTCCTGCTGGGGGCGGCCGCGGCCGGCCTGGGGGTGAGGGACCGGCTGGAAGAGGCGGCCCTGCGGGAGCTCGGGCCGGAGCGGCTGCGGGAGCTGGCGGGGGCCCGGCTCTTCCGGGCCCAGGCGGCCGCGGCCGGCCGGGCCTCCCTGCCGGGGTTCCGGCCGGCCGGCCGAGCCGGCGCCTTTCCCCTGCCGGCGGGGTACCTGGCGGCTTTGCTTTCGCCGCCGGAGGGCGCGCCGGCGGCGGCGCTGCTGGCGCCGGCCTCCCGCCAAGAGGTGCCGGCGCCGCCCCCGGCCCCGGCCTACCGGCGGGCCCGCTACCGGGTGGGCCGGGCGGCGGCCGGGGACGCCCCCGTCGGGCTGGAGCCGGAGGCGCACCTGGCGGTGGTGGGCGCCTCCCGGACGGGGAAATCTTCCCTGGTCTACCGGCTCATCGAGGGCAGTTCTCCGACCGGGCCGGCCGCTGGGAGTACCAGTGGACCACCGAGGTGGTCTCCCCCATCTGGTCGAAACTTATGGCCGTCATGCAGGCCGGCTGGGTGCACGCCTGTCTGCACCTTCCGGAGTTTCTGCCCCTTGGGGAGCTCATCCGACGCCGGAGCTGGTTCATCGTCCGGGCGGATACCGGCCGGCTGGGGCCGATCCCGGCCCGGATCCTGGCGGCGGTGGTGTACGGGCTGTTTGAGGCGGCCTTCCGGCGGACGGCCACGGCGGCCCGGTCCATCCCCTACGTGGTGGCGGTGGACGAGCTGGGGGAGGTGGGGGCCGGGCTGGAGCTGGAGACGGCCCTGGCCACCGGGGCGAAGTTCGGGCTGTGGGTCTGGGCGGTGGCCCGCTCCCTGGCGGGGCTTAGGGCCGATGACGCCCTCAAGGGGGTGGGGGAGGCGCTGCTGGCCAACACCTCGGCCCAGGCGGTCTTCCGGCCGTCGGCCGGGGACCAGGAGCTTGTGGAGGCCCTGCTGGGGCTTAAACTCCGCTACGGGGCCCACACCTTCGACCTGCCGGCCCTCACCTGCTGGCTACGGGCGGCCCTGGAGGGGCGGACCCAGCCGCCGGCGCTGGTGCGGGTCGAGGGGCTGCCCCGGGTGGAGCCGGCGCGGGTGGAGCAGATCATCTACCGGGCGGTGCGGCTGCGGCCGGACATCTACCGGGAGCTGGCGGGGGTCCCGGAGCAGGTGGAGAGCCTGCTTTCGGAGTTCGTGGGGCGGCTGGACGAGGAGCTTTTGGAGCTCATCTTCGGCGGCGGACCCGGCGGAAGGCTTGCCCGCTACTTCGAGGAGGGGGGCTGAGGCAGCGGAGGTGGCGGCATCCTGGCCGGGCTGATGCACCCTCCCGGCAGCCCAGTGTATGGTGAAAGCCCCTCCGGATGCTTTAACGCATATTCGACTAAAGCCTGCGCAATCCGCCCGAACGCATCGGCCGCAACGGTGTGGGGCACCACCAGCACGCCCGCATGGGGCAGGCCCGCCCGGAAGAACTCGACCGTAAGCCGGATGTAGTCATCCCGGTTCCGGGTCACCAGGCAGCGGCCCTCCCGGGCAGCCCGCTCCAGCTGCTCCCGGTCGGAAAGCCCCACCGCCCCAGCCTCGTGGGCGCTCACCGCATCCACGCCCAGACCCCGAACCAGCTCGGCGACCCGGTAGCTCAGGTCCTCATCCAGGTAGAACTTCAACGGTCAGGTCGGGCGACCAGACCGGGATACTCGGCCCGCAGCCGCTCGGGCGTCCAGGCCGCATTGCGCTCGATGAGCCGGTCCACCTCCTGCGGATAGGCCGCGTAGTAGCCCAGGGCCGCCCGCAGCTGGGCTTCGCTCAGCCAGTGGTAGGCCGCCCGCAGCCGACCAAAGTCTTCCCCAACACTTTTATAGGCGGCAATGACCTCCCAGACCTCGATGCCGGTGCCGGCAATCCTTGCCCGCCGGCCGGAGGGGCCGTCCCCAAAGACGATGCCCGGGCAGCGCCGCATTTTGATGGCTTCCTCCAGAAGCTCCCGCAGCACCTCGGAGAAGGCCGCGCCCCGCTCGCCGGCCCAGGCCCGGACCGTTCCGACCAGGTCTTCCGGCAGCCGCACCGACTTCTGAACCGTGCCCATGCTGAGGCCTCCGGCAATATGATACATCGTAAGACAATCCACTACAAGCCTGTGTATCTGACCCGTCTGTCCCAAAGGCGGTGGGAGGAATTTAAGGTCCTGGGTTGCCCCAAACTTAACATAAGTCGTCTTGGGACTTATGTTAAGTTTGCCGAGCCTGGTGCACGACTCCGGCAAAGGTCGGTCCGGTTGGGCGGCCCGCGGCTCTGGGCCGCCCCGGTGGCCGTCGGCCGCCGGTTACGGCAGGGAAATCCGGCAAGGCAAAAGACCTTGCCTTGACCTTTAAGGCCCAAAAAGGCTAAAATCGGCCGGCTTTTACGCCCCCCCAAAGCCCCGCGGCCGCTAAAACGGCCGCAAAACTTCGCGGGGAAATTCCCGAAGGAGGCCGCAAACCCTGGGTTTTTCGCAGGGAAATCCTGTTGGGGCCTTTGCCGCCGAGCTTGTCCGCCGGGGCCGCTCCCCCCAGACGGTTAAAGGCTACCTTAAGGACCTTAACGATTTTATCCGGTTCCTTGGGGCCGGGGGGCTGCCCTTCGACCCCGGCGACGTCTCTTTCGAGGACGTCGCCGCCTACCGGCGGGAGCTTTCCGGCCGGGTAAGGCCGGCAACGGCCAACCGCCGCCTGGCCGCCCTTAAGGCCTTTTTCGACTGGGCCGAAGCCGCCGGCC
>DAOTYJ010000021.1:0-4152 GCA_034434875.1 Dehalococcoidia bacterium
ATGGGCGAACAGACCAACCCTTGGGACCTGCTTCAGCCCCAGGATGGGACGAGCCGACATCGAGGTGCCAAACCTCCCCGTCGATGTGAACTCTTGGGGGAGATCAGCCTGTTATCCCCGGGGTAGCTTTTATCCGATAAGCCACGGCCCTTCCACACGGAACCGTGGGATCACTTAGCCCGGCTTTCGCCCCTGCTCGGCTTGTGAGCCTCACAGTCAAGCCCCCTTCTGCCTATGCACTCAACGGCCGATTTCCATCCGGCCTGAGGGGACCTTTGGGCGCCTCCGTTACCCTTTAGGAGGCGGCCGCCCCAGCCAAACTGCCCACCAGGCACTGTCCCCCGGCCGGCTAACGGCCGGGGTTAGAACCAAGATTGGGGAAGGGTGGTATTTCACCGGCGCCTCCACCTCCCCCGCAAGGGAGGCTTCACAGGCTCCCACCTATCCTACGCATCCCCAACCCCGATCCAATGCCAAGCTGCAGTAAAGCTCCACGGGGTCTATTTGTCCCGCCGCGGGTAAGCCGCATCTTCACGGCTAGTTCAATTTCGCCGGGTCCCCCCTCGAGACACTGGCCAGCTCGTTACGCTATTCGTGCGGGTCGGAACTTACCCGACAAGGAATTTCGCTCACCTTCTTCCCGGCATTTCTGCCGGGGGTGGACTATATCTTCATCCGGAAGCCTCCCGGAGTTTGGCCAGAACCTCCCGGGCCTTAACTTTGTCGGCCCGATTCATCGTTGAAACCACCTCAATGATTTCGGTCAGGCCCTCCCGGCTCAGGTGCCGCCCTTCCGTCATCCAGCGAACGACCCGGGCAAACTTCTTGAAGTCGACCTGCTTCTTGGTCCGCAACGGGTGGGCCTCGAAAAACTCCACAACCCGCCGCAGGCACTCCAGCTTCCGGATCCTTAGCTCCCAGCGGTCCCCGTGGTTGCGGCGCACCACGCCGCACCCGAAGAAGCGCCTGAGGGCGTACAGGACCTGGACATCCCGTTCGTGCTGGACTACCCGGAACTCGGGCAGGACCTGATAGCCGGTTTTAAGCGACGGGTGCGGGTTAATACCGACGTAAAAGCAACCCTCGGCATCGACGAACCCGACCACCCAGTCAGCCGTCAACTCCATCGGGGGCCTCCGGATGCCCGGCGTATAGTCTCTGAGGATCCCCCCGGCCTGCGGCCGAGGGTTTCCTGCGGGTCACCCAATCCCGCCCATTTTTACTGGGGCCGCTTCTTGCCCCGAGTAGGGCCGGGCTCTAAGGGCTTTCCCGCATACAGCCGGGTATTGCCCCCGGTGTTACCACCGGGGCAGGCAGCTTCTGCTACCTTAGGACCGTTATAGTTACGGCCGCCGTTTACCGGGGCTTCGGTTTGGGGCTCATCACCCCTCCCCTTAACCTTCCGGCACTGGGCAAGCGTCGCCCCCTATACGTCGGCTTTCGCCTTAAGCAGGGAGCTGTGTTTTTGTTAAACAGTCGGCTGGCCCTGTTATCTGCGACCCCCTCGGGCTCCGGAGGCGGGCTCCTTCACCCTAGCGGGGCACCCCTTCTCCCGAAGTTACGGGGTCAAATTGCCGAGTTCCTTAAGGGGGGGTAGCCCGAACGCCTGACGGCTCTCACCGTCGCCCACCAGTGTCGGTTTCCGGTACGGGCACCTTTGGCCTGGCTAGGGGCTTTTCTCGGCAGTGTGGGCTCAGCCCAGTTGGCCTTGGCAATGCCGCGGCCTCCCATTCGCCTCTCACCTTAACGCCCGGACGGATTTGCCTGCCCGGGCACGGCTACCGGCTTAGACGCGGCTCCAACCCCGCGCTGGGCCTACCCTCCTGCGTCACCCCATCGCTCGTAACGGCCGCCGGTGGCACGGGATTATTAACCCGTTGTCCATCGCCTACGGCTTTCGCCCTCGGCTTAGGCCCGGCTAACCCTACGCCGATTAACGTTGCGTAGGAAACCTTGGGCTTACGGCGGGCGCGTTTTTCACGCGCCTTTGCGCTACTCATGCCGGCATTCTCACTTCCGCACGCTCCAGCGGTCCTCACGGTCCGCCTTCGCCGCGTGCGGAACGCTCCCCTACCGCCCCGGACCCTTCCGGTCCGAGACCCGCAGCTTCGGCACCAGGCTTGAGCCCCGAGTAATTTTCGGCGCAGGGTCGCTCGACCAGTGAGCTATTACGCACTCTTTCAAGGATGGCTGCTTCTAAGCCAACCTCCTGGCTGTCTAAGCGACCCCACCTCCTTTACCACTTAGCCTGGATTTGGGGGCCTTAGCTGGCGGTCTGGGCTGTTTCCCTCTCGACCATGGAGCTTATCCCCCACGGTCTTACTCCCGGGCTTTGGAGTCGGGCCATTAGTGGTTTGGGTGGGTTCGGTAGCCTCGACGGCCCCTAGCCCAACCAGAGCCCTACCTGCCCGACTGAACGCCCGAGGCTGCACCTAAATGCATTTCGGGGAGAACCAGCTATCTCCGGGTTCGGTTGGCATATCACCCCTACCCACAGCTCATCCCACGGTTTTGCATCACCGACGGGTTCGGGCCTCCACGGGAGGGTTAGTCCCGCTTCACCCTGGCCATGGGTAGCTCACCCGGTTTCGGGTCTAATCCCGGCGACCCCGGCCGGCCCTTTCGGGCCGACCAACGCCCTGTTCGGACTCGGTTTCCCTGCGGCTCCGGGGCTCCAGCCCCTTAACCTGGGCCACCGAGATTAACTCGCCGGCTCATTCTTCAATAGGCACGCCGTCAGACCGTCCCAACCCCGAAGGGCCGGGACATGGTCCTCCGACTGCTTGTAGGCGCACGGTTTCAGGCTCTATTTCACTCCCCTCGCCGGGGTTCTTTTCACCTTTCCCTCACGGTACTGGTGCACTATCGGTCACCAAGGGTATTTAGCCTTGGAGGGTGGTCCCCCCTGCTTCCCACGGGATTTCCCGTGTCCCGTGGTACTCAGGCTCACCGGCCGGAGCCTCCCCCTTTCGCCTACGGGGCTTTCACCCTCTCTGGCGGCCCATTCCAGGGTCCTTCGGCTAGGGTTCGGTTTGTAACTCCGTGGGAGGTCGGCAGCCCTCCCTGCCGGGGCCTGCAACCCCGCCGGGACATAGGCCTGCCGGCCACTAAGTCCCGGCGGTTTGGGCTGTTCCCCGTTCGCTCGCCGCTACTTGGGGAATCTCGGTTGATTTCTTTTCCTCGGGGTACTAAGATGTTTCAGTTCCCCCACTTGCCCTCGCCGCCCTATGGATTCAGGCGGCGATGCCCGGGCATTACCCCGGGCGGGTTTCCCCATTCGGGAATCCCCGGATCAACGCCTGCTTGGCGGCTCCCCGGGGCTTATCGCAGCCTAGCCACGCCCTTCATCGGCCCTTGGTGCCAAGGCATCCACCGTGCGCCCTTAGTAGCTTGGCCACGCCAGGCGCTCTTCCTCGGCAAAATTGAACTTGCTCCTGTTCAGTTGTTAAGGTGCGACCGAAAGGGCGGACGGGCCAAAAACCCACCCGCCGGTGGGGCTCCGTGGACTCGAACCACGGACCTCGGTCTTATCAGGACCGCGCTCTAACCACCTGAGCTAGAGCCCCCCGACGCCCCTTGACCGCTGAAAAGTGGGAGGAAGTGCCCGACTCCCGCACGACCAGGCAAGGCTTTTTAACGCCAGGCGCCGGCCAGGCCGGCAACCTGACGACCGACCTAGGAGTCGCAGTCGGCGGCCGCCTGCTCCGGGCAGGGGCCCCGGCTGCGGACACTCCCTAGAAAGGAGGTGATCCAGCCGCACGTTCCCGTACGGCTACCTTGTTACGACTTCGTCCCAATCGCCGGCCCCACCCTCGTCGGCTACCTCCCGCCGAAGCGGGTTGGCTCGCCGCCTTCGGGTGTTGCCGACTTTCGGGACGTGACGGGCGGTGTGTACAAGGCCCGGGAACGTATTCACCGCAGTAGTGCTGACCTGCGGTTACTAGCGACTCCGCGTTCATGCAGGCGAGTTGCAGCCTGCAATCCCAACTGAGGGCCGTTTTGATGGGATTCGCTCCGCCTCGCGGCTTGGCTACCCATTGTACCGGCCCATTGTAGCGTGTGTGTAGCCCAGGGCATAAGGGCCATGATGACTTGACGTCATCCCCACCTTCCTCCGCCTTTCGGCGGCAGTCCCCCTAGAGAGTGCAACTA
>DAOTYJ010000022.1:0-52305 GCA_034434875.1 Dehalococcoidia bacterium
GCCTGCCAGAGCAGACCCAAGCCTAGACGCCACCGCGTCCACGAACCGTAGGCAGAAGAGCCGCTCGGCCGGCGGTGGCGAAACACGGGGACTGATTTCGACCTGAGTCGTGAACACCCCACCAGGGTAGGAATGTGCGGGCGGGGTACGTTCCAGCAGAGCAGTTGCTCCCTGGCCTCGGTGCTCATGAGGCAGAAGGCTCCAGCGTCGTAGGGAACGCCGCAGACCACGGCTAAGAGACCCCGAAAGACGAAGCCGGTAGCGAGCCGCAAAATACCCTCGTACCACCCCCGCCGCCCCCCGAACACCACGGCTACCCGACCCTCTTCCCGCTCCATCGCTTCCAGTAATGCTGGGATCGCTTCCGGCGGGTCCTGCAGGTCGGCATCCATAACAACCGTAAACCTGCCGCGCGCCTTCCGTAGCCCCACCCAGGTGGCCCGGCCTTGTCCAAAGTTCCGCGGTAGCTCAAGGGCTATCACCCGGGGATCCAGCGCCACGAGTTCACCCAAAACCTTGCCTGAGCCATCCGGTGACGCGTCGTTAACGAAAACCACCTCCCACGACCGTTCAAGGCTATCAAGAACCATCCGGAGCCGCCAGTAGAGTGCCCGGAGGGTATCGGCGTTCCGGTAGACGGGGATCACCACGCTGAGTTCAACGTCAAGGTCGCGCATAACTGCCTGGCCCACACTCGGCCTGGTCGTTCAAGTAAGACCGGAGCCAGTCAAGGGTACGCCCCAGGCCGGCGGCGAGGGACCATTGCGGCAACCATCCAAGCTGGCGCCGCGCCTTCCGAATATCAGCTACCCAGCACCGAGCATCCGCCGGACCCGGCGGATATGCGCCGGGGATTACCCGTATTTTGCGACCCGAAACCTTCTCCGCCAGGGCAACGACCTCCTCGTTCGTCCACTGGACACCGGTTCCCAGGTTGAACGCTTCACCCGGCCGTGTCCGCGCACTGGCGGCCCGCAGACAGCCTTCGACCACGTCATCGACAAAGATGAAATCATGTCGATAGCCTGGCGGCGTAAGGCGGACTTCTTCACCCGTGATGGCTGCCCTCAGAACCGTCGGGATGAACCGCTGAGGGCTTTCCCATGGCCCGTAAACGCTAAAAGGTCGAAGGATTACCGCCGAAAGCCGGTGCTTCCGGGCATAAAATTTGACGAGCTGACTCGCCAAGGACTTGGCCAGACCCTTGTCCGTCACCGGCCGGAGTGGGTCACTTTCGCGCATTGCGCGGGCAACGCGTCCGTATTCCAGGGAACTACCCACGTGGATAAAGCGCACACCACCCATCTCCAACGCCGCCTCCAGCAGGGCAAGCGTACCGATTACCCCGACCTGGACTGCCCGGATTCGGTCCGGAGCCCCCCGCGGGTGGCCTTCGGTCATCGCCAGGTGGAATATGACTTCCGGTTGCACGGCGCGGACCGCGTTTCGTAGGCCGCCGCTGTCCAGGAGGTCCGCCCGATAAAGGGTTACCCTGTCCAGCAAGTCGCGGAGCCGCCAGAGGTCACTATCCGGACGGATTGAAGCGTGGACCTGATGTCCGTCGGTGACCAGTCGGCGGACCAGGTTGGCCCCAATAAACCCGGTTGCGCCGGTGACGAAAATTCTAGCCCCCACCTGCAACCCTCCGATTCCGCCGTTGGAAGAAGGGCTCCGCCTGTTCCACGGCCTGCAATAGCTCCCTGTGGGCTGCCTCGAGCTCCTCGTCAGGGCGCGTCGACGCGTGCTGGATGGCTGCGAGGATCCTGGTAACTTCATGCCGCACGTCACGCCCGATAACATCCCGCAGAAACGAGCGGCGCAAGAAGGTGAATTTACAGCGTAACCTGGCCATTTCAGAAATAAGTAGCCGACAAGGAATGGGAAACCCCAAATCCGGAAGAGTAAGACCGCCGAAGCCGAACGGTATCGAAAAGGCCGAGCGGACCAGTTCGACGATACCATCGGTTATGGCCCGAAACGGATTCGGGGTGCCACGCTCGATGGCCAGGTCGTGCAGCCCGAGGTAGACCCGCGTGAGGGGCAGCTGCGCAAGCTGGTGTCTTAACCCCACGGCGCTGAGCGTCTCGATGAGCACGGCTACCCCCACACGTCCACCCGCCCAGCGAAGCGCCTGCTCGACTTCATCAACCGAACGAACCATCGGGAGCAGGACCTCATTGGCTCCGGCCTGGACCGCGGCCTCCAGCTCCTGTCGAGTCCAGGGACCGAAAGGATTGATCCGGCACATGATAGGCGCCGGCGTGGCGGCCCGAACTCGCATAAGGTCTTCCACGGTATCGGACCCAATTTGGGTATCGTACCCCGCTTGCCGCTCGGGTTTGCCAGCTCGCTCCCAATCTATCACAATTCCGACCACACCCGACTCGACCGCGGCCCGGATAAGAGGGACGTTCGTGGAGAAGAGCCAGAGTTCAAATCCGTCCGTCATCAGCCTTCCGTGCCAGGGCCAAGATGCTTGAGCCCCAGGGCCATTTTAACCACCTGCCCAAAACGACTTCAATTCCGACTACCGCCTTCAGGAGACCATTCACAAGCCGGCAGGGTCGCGCCTCCCACTCCTGGATGCTGGGTTTGCGCCGGGCCGCCACCCGGCTAAGAACCACCACGGGGAAAAGCATAAACTGGTAATATTGAATGGCTACCACCTTGAGACCGGCCTGGGCCAGCCGGTCTACTAACAACCGCCGAGTGTATCGACGCCGGTGGCCCGCCTGAACATCCCTGCTGCTCCACAGCCACGGCATTGCCGGCACCGAGGTCACAAGCCAGCCTCCTGGCACGAGAACACGCCGTGCCTCCTGCAGGGCCTTTTCATCGTCGGTATGCTCTAAAACGTCCAGCAACAGGATGACGGAAACCGAATTGTCCCGAAATGGCAAGTGTCCAACGAGTCCACGTATCAGCTGAAGGCCTTTGCCACGATTTCGCGCAAGTCTAAGGGCTTCGGGCAAAAAGTCGAGCCCCACCGCCTGAAATCCTCGGGCGGTTAACCGTTCAAGCACCTGGCCCGTACCGCTTCCGGCATCCAGCAGGATCTGGTCAGGCCCAGGCCGAAGTGCCTTTAACCATCCATCCAGAAGGGTCCAGCGGCCCGCATACCAGAAGTGCCCGTCCTCCATCCGGGAGATCCGGGCCAGTCTCTCACTGCTAAACCCGAGTACCTCTGGACCGCCGACCAAGCCGATAGACACCCGACCTTGCTTCGCCAGTATTGCCTCAGCTGGGAACCTAAGGGTGGAACCTGGGTTCCCGCTTTTCCCGGAGGGCGGCGATGGCTTCCCGGTGGGCCGCGGAAGCCCGGGCCTGCCGGAAAACTTCGTCCTCGGCGGCCAGCACCTTATCGATATCCCGCTCCAGGTAGTGGGCGTGGATGAGCCGCTTAATCTGCAGAAGGTGCCAGGTGGGGTTGTCGGCAATCTCCTGGGCCAGGGTGACGGCCTCCGGCAGGAGCCGGTCGGCCGGGTAAACCTGGTTGACCAGCCCGATCCGGAGGGCCTCGGCCGCGTCGATGAATTTGCCGGTGAGCATCAGCTCCAGGGCGTGGCCCAGGCCCACCAGCTGGACCAGATAATGGGTGCTGGCCAGCTCCGGGGTGAGGCCGATCCGGGGAAAGCGGAGCGAAAACCTCGCCTGGTCGGACGCGACCCGGATGTCGCAGGGGAGGGTGAAGGTGACCCCCACCCCGACGGCCACCCCGTTAACGGCGCAAATTATCGGCTTCGACCGGCGGACCAGGTCCACCCAGCTGGGCTCCCGGGCCCAGTCCCGGTGGGCGGCCTGGCCCTCCTGAAGGGCCTGCTCGAAGCCCGAGATGTCGGCCCCGGAGCAGAACCCCCGCCCGGCCCCGGTTATAACGATGGCCCCGACCCCATCGTCCCCGTTCCAGGCCTCGATCTGCTCCCGCATCTCCCGCCGCATCTGGGCCGTCATCGCGTTAAGTTTATCGGGCCGGTTAAGGGTGATAATTCCCACCCGGCCCCGAACTTCGGTGAGGATCTGCTCAAAGGCCATGGTCAGCCTTCCTCCCCGGAAGTCTCCGCCGGCGCCAGGTCGACGATGTTGAGCTCCTGGGTCGGCGGGTAGCGCCAGCGGTTGAGCTGAACGGCGTAGACCACATCCCAGCGCCGGGCGTAAAGGAGGCCCAGACTTTCGGGCACCGAAAAGGCCACTGCCGGCCAGCGGACGGACCGTCCGCCCCGGACGGCCCCCAGGATGAGCCGGTAGCCTTCGCCGTTGCCCGACGCGGCCATCCGCTCGGCCCGCAAAACCTCCACCCCCCGGCTCAAGAAGCGGGGCTCGGGGTTGCCGTGGCCGAAGGGCGAAAGCTTCTCCAGCCAGCCGTAAAGGCCCGGGCTCAGGTCGGCTAGGGAGATTTCCACGTCGACGGCGATTACGGGCCGCAGGTCCCGGCCGGCCAGCTCGGCCTCGGCCAGCTCGGCAAGGCCGGCCCTGATGGCCGGCAGGTTTTGCCGCCGGAAGTTGAACCCGGCCGCCAGCCGGTGGCCCCCGAAGGCCGTCAGATACCCGGCCAGCCGGCTAAGGGCGGCGTGAAGGTCGAACTCGGGGATGCTGCGGCCGCTCCCCCGGCCCTCATCCCCGTCGAAGGTCACCACCACGGCCGGCCGCCGGACGGCGTCGGTTATCCGGCTGGCGATCAGACCCAGCAGGCCCGGCGGACAGCCCTCGACCTCGATGAAGACCAGATTCCGGCCGGCGGCCAGGGCGGCGTCCACTTCCGGCCAGACCCGGGCCGCCACCTCGTTCAGGACCGTCTGGCGCTCGGCGTTAAGCCGCTCCAAGGTTTCGGCCAGGGCCTGGGCTTCGGCGGGGTCCCGGGTGCTGAGGAGCCGGAAGCTGAGGATGCCGTCCCCCAGCCTCGAGGCGGCATTGAGCCTCGGGGCAAGCTGAAAGGCGATGGTGTCGGCCGTGGCGGTCCCCAGGTCGATGCGGCCCAGGGCGGCCAGGGCCTTAAGCCCCGGGCGGCCGGTGCGGGCCAGGGCCCGGAGCCCCTGGCGGACCAGGTAGCGGTTTTCGCCGGTCAGGGGCATGACGTCGGCGACGGTGCCGATGGCCACCAGCTCCAGGAGGCCATCGGCCGCCAGCTCCCGGCCCAGGCCCAGGGCCAGCCCCTGGGCCAGCTTGTAGGCCACCCCGACCCCGGCCAGATCCCCGAAGCCGTAGGCCTGGTCGGCCCGGCGGGGGTTTATCACCGCCAGGGCCGCCGGGAGGGTCTCCGGGGGCAGGTGATGGTCGGTGATGATGAGGTCGATGCCGGCCGCCCGGGCAAATTCGGCCTCGGCCACGGCCGAAACGCCCACGTCGGCGGTAATAACCACCCGGCAGCCCCCTTCGGCCAGGCGGGCCAGACCCTCGGCCGTCAACCCTTCCCGCCGGCCGGGGATATACGGCACCACGTGGGCCCCCAGGGCGCCCAGGGCTTCGGCCAGCACCAGGGCGGCCGTCAGGCCGTCGGCGTCGGCGTCCCCGTAGATCCCCACCGGCTCCCCCGTCCGGACGGCCCGGATGAGCCGCTCCACGGCCACCCCCATATCGGCCAGGCCGAAGGGGTCTTGAAGAAGGCGCTCGTCGGCCGCCAGGAACCTCTCGGCCTCCTCGGCCGTCCGGATGCCCCGGTTGACCAGGATGCGGGCCACCACTTCCGGCAGGGGCCCCAGCTGGGGAAGGGGTCCGGGCTCGGGCAGGACCCAGCGCTTGATGGTCGGCATCCTCGGCTCCGCGGGTTTTCTTCCCGATTATACCCGGCCGGGCCTTCAGGCGGGGCCGGAGACGGGCCCGGTGAGGCGGTCGGCCAGCAGCCGGGTGGCCGCCGCCCAGACCTCTTCGACCGAGACCGCCCGGATGCAGGCCCAGTTGCGGCAGGCTTCGTTCCAGCGGCCGTTGACAAAGCAGGGGCTGGTGGGGACGGGATTATAAAGGGCGACGACGTTGGGGGCTAACGGTCGGTAAACCTCGGGGGAAGACGGGCCGAAGATGCCCACCGTCGGGGTTCCCACCGCCGCCGCCAGGTGCATGGGCCCGCTGTCGGGGCCGATGAAGAGGTCGGCCTCGGCCAGCACCGCCCCCAGCCGGACGAAATCGACGGCCCCCACCAGGTCTACAACCTGACCGGGAGCCGCCAGTCTGGCCAGCCGCCGCAGGACGGGCACCACCGCCGCCCGGTCCCAGGCGGTGCCGATAACCACCACGGTGCCCCCCAGCCCCAGGACCCGCCGGCCCACCTCCACGAACCGGTCGGGGGGCCACCGTTTGGCCGGCAGGAGCATCCCGGGATTTACCCCGCCCCCCGGCTGGAGAACCACCCGGGGCCGGGCCGGCCCCAGCACCCGCCGGGCCCAGGCCCGGTCCTCCTCCCGGGGAAAGAACTCGATGCGGGGGTTGTGGGGCTCGATCCCCACCGCCCGGAGTAGGTCTAAATAAAGCTCGGCCTCGTTGCGGGGCGGCCGCCCCGGGACCTTCACCGTCAGGCTGAAGCCCCGGCCGCCGCTGTCGATGCCGACCCGGACGGGGATGCCGGCAAGCCAGGGGACCATGGAAAGCCAGACCGACCGCTCCGGCACAAAGCACACCTGGTAGCGGCGGGCCCGAATCCGGCGAATCAGGCCGAAATACTCGGCCGGGGAATAGCGGCCGCTTCCCACCCGGCCGCAGTCGACCAGGCCGTCGATGCGGGGGTTGGTTTCCACCGCCGGCCGGGCCCAGGGTCCGACGGCGAAGTCGAGCCTGGCCTCCGGAAAGTTAAGGCGCAGTTCCCGGACCAGGGCGGTGGCCGCCAGGACGTCCCCCAAACAGCAGGGCTTGAGGACCAGGACCGAGGCTGGCCGGGCCGGGAATTTCATCGGGCCTTTTGAAACAGGGTGAGGGCGAAGGTCAGCTCGCCGTCGGCCACCACCTGCCCGTCCACCAGCGCCCGGGCCTGCCCCTTCCCCACCGTCCCCCGCATCCGGGTGAGCTCCACCTCCAGGCGGAGGGAGTCGCCGGGGACCACCGGCCGCCGGAAGCGGAAGTGGTCGATGCCGGCGAAGAGGGCCAGCTTATCCCGGTTCTCGGGCAGGCTCAGGACGGCCACGGCCCCCACCTGGGCCAGGGCCTCGACGATGAGCACCCCGGGCATGATGGGATAGCCCGGAAAGTGGCCCTGGAAGAAGGGCTCGTTGATGGTCACCTGCTTTAGGCCCACCGCCCGGCGTCCCGGCTCCACCTCCAGGATCCGGTCCACCAGCAGGAAGGGGTAGCGGTGGGGGATGACCTTTAGTATCTCGCCGATCTCCATCAGGACGCCAGCCGGAAACGCCGCTTCACCAGCCGGTCCACCACCTCCCAGGGGACATCCACCGAGCCGGGCAGGGCCTCGTCGGGGGAGCCGAAGCCGTGGTAGTCGGTTCCCCCGGTGGGGATGAGGCCGTACTGCTCGGCCAGCCCCAAAAGCCGCCCCACCACCTCCGGGGTATAGCCGGCGTAGTAAACTTCAATGCCGGCAAGCCCGGCCCCAACCCAGCCGGGAAGGTGGCCTTCGAGGCCCTCGATTTCGGCCGGGTGGGCCAGCACCGGCACGCCCCCGACCGCCAGGACCGACCGGATGCCCTGCTCGGGGGTGAGCCGCTCCCGCTCCACGTAGGCCGGCCGACCCCGGCCCAGGTAAAGCTCGAAGGCTTCCCGAATGTCCGAAACGTACCCTTTCTCGACCATGGCCTGGGCGATGTGGGGCCGACCCACCGCCCCGTCCCCCGCCAGCTCCCGGACCCGCTCCCAATCGACGGGCAGGCCCAGCTCGGCAAGCTTTTCTAAGATTCGGCGGGCCCGGTTCACCCGGCCGTCCCGGGACCAGGCCAGCAGCTGCTGAAACTCCCGGTTGTCCAGGTCGACCCAGTAGCCCAGCAGGTGGACCTCGGCCTCGGCGATGTCGACGCTCAGCTCCACCCCGGGAATCACCCGCAGGTCGGCGAACCTGGCGGCGGCCGCTTGGGCCGGCCGGACGCCGTCGGTGGTGTCGTGGTCGGTGATGGCGATGACTTTAAGGCCCCGGCCGGCGGCGAGCCTTACCAGCTCCGGGGGGGTTAACCGGCCGTCGGAAGCGGTGGTATGCAGATGTAAATCAACTTCTCCCATCTACCTGGGTTCGACGATGAGCTTGATGGCCGTCCGCGGGCCGTCATTAATCATAACATCGGTGAAGGCCGGGATGCAGATGAGGTCGATGCCACTGGAGGCCACGTAGCCCCGGGCGATTGCTACGGCCTTAATGGCCTGGTTGACCGCCCCCGCCCCGATGGCCTGAACCTCGGCACGCCCCTGCTCCCGGATGACCCCCGCGATGGCCCCGGCTACCGCCGTCGGCTTGGACGTTGCTTTGACCTTTAGGACCTGCACGGTTTGCACCTCCCTGCCAGGATGTTGCTCCTTGCGTAATTATGATGTCAATCCCCAACAATGCGGTCAAGCCGCCAGATGGCCCGGGCCTGGCCGGTCTCATCGTCTACCTCGACGACGACGGAGTTAAAGACGGCCGGCCCTTCGGCGACCTCGGCGCTTACGGGCCGCAACGTGAGAAACCGTTCCACTGCCTTTTTAACCTCGTGGCCGATCACCGAATTCCAGGGTCCCGTCATGCCCACGTCGGTGACGTAGGCCGTACCCCCGGGCAGGACCCGGGTATCCACCGTCCCCACGTGGGTGTGGGTGCCCAGGACGGCCGAAACCCGGCCGGCCAGGTACCAGCCCAGGGCCGCCTTTTCCGCCGTTGCCTCCGCATGAAAATCCACTATGATAATACGCGATCCCGAAAGCTTTGCCAGCAGGGCATCCATCGCCCGAAAAGGGCACTCGTAGGTTCCCATAAAGACCCGGCCGATGAGGTTCACCACCGTTACGGGGCCCACCGTGGTGTAGCCCCGGCCGGGGGTTCCCGGGGGGTAGTTGAGGGGCCGGATTACCCGGTCCAGCTGGTCCAGTTTGGCCACCAGGTCCCGCTGGGCCCAGGCGTGGTTGCCCAGGGTTATAACGTCGACCCCGGCCTGAAAAAGCTCGCCGGCGGTCGGCAGGCTCAGGCCCCGACCGCCGGCGGCGTTTTCGCCGTTGGCCACCACCAGGTCTATGCCGTATTCCCGCCTGAGAACCGGGAGGAGGCGCCGGACGGCCTCGCGGCCGGGCCGCCCGACGATGTCGGCGACCATCATGATGCGCATCAGCGGGCGACGTCGACGGCCCGGGTCTCCCGAATGACGGTCACCTTGATCTGGCCGGGATACTCCAGGTTCTCCTCCAGCCTCCGGGCAATATCCCGGGCCAGGCGCATGGCCGCCAGGTCGTCCACCACCTCCGGCTTGACGATGATGCGCACCTCCCGGCCGGCCTGGATGGCGTAGGCCTTCTCCACCCCCTCAAAGGAGGTGGCGATCTTCTCCAGGGCCTCGATGCGCCGGATGTAGTGCTCCAGCGACTCCCGGCGGGCCCCCGGCCGGCTGCCGGAGATGGCGTCGGCGATGGCCACAATCACCGCCTCGACGGTGGCCGGCTCCTCGTCCCCGTGGTGGGCGGCGATACAGTTAACCACCTTGGCCGAGACGCCGTGCTTGCGGCAGAACTCGGCCCCGGCCAGGGCGTGGGGTCCTTCGAACTCCTGGTCGAGGGCCTTGCCGATGTCGTGGAGAAGGGCCCCCTTCTTGGCCAGGTCCACGTCGGCCCCGATTTCGGCGGCGATGAGGCCGGCCAGCCTGGCGCACTCGATGCTGTGGTAGTAGACGTTCTGCCCGTAGCTGTAGCGGTACTTGAGCCGGCCCAGGGTGCGCAGAACCTCGGGCGGCAGGCCGGTCACCCCGACCTCGGCGGCCGCCTGCTGGCCGTCCTCAAGGAGGCTGGCCTCCACCTCCTGCCGGGCCTTGGCCACCACCTCCTCGATCCGGGCCGGGTGGATCCGGCCGTCGCTGATGAGGCGGGTCAGGGCGATGCGGGCCACCTCCCGGCGAACCGGGTCGAACCCCGAGAGGGTGACGCAGTCCGGGGTCTCGTCGATGACGATGTCCACCCCGGTGGCGTTCTCCAGGGCCCGGATGTTGCGGCCCTCCCGGCCGATAATCCGGCCCTTCATCTCCTCATTGGGGAGGGGGACCACCGAGACCGAGAGCTCCGAGGTCACCTCCGCGGCCAGCCGCTGCATGGCGGTGGCCAGGATATTCCGGGCCCGGCGCTCGCCCTCCTCCCGGGCCTCCTGCTCGATCTGCCGCACCAGCCGGGCGGCCTCCTCCCGGGCCTCGGCCTCCACCGACTGGAGCAGGAGCTGTTTGGCCTCGTCCCGGCTCAGGCCGGCAACCCGCTCCAGTTCCTTCTGCTGACGGGCCACCAGCTGTTCGGCCTGGGCCCGCAGGGCCTCAATCTCCCGCTCCCGCTGGGTCAGGGCCCGCTCCCGCCGCTCGAGGGCTTCGGAGCGGCGCTCCAGGCTCTCCTCCTTCTGGGCCAGCCGCCGCTCCTGCCGCTGAAGCTCCGCCCGCCGCTCCTTAAGCTCCGCTTCAACCTGGTTGCGGACTCGAATGGCCTCGTCTTTAGCCTCGAGTAAGATCTCCTTCTGCTTCGCCCTGGCTTCGGCGATCAGCTGATTTGCCGCCTGCTCTGCAGCTTGAACCTTCCGACCGGTTATAATTTGACGGCCGAAAAATCCGGCCGCTCCGCCAGCCAGCAGTGCCAGGGCGAGGAGGAACAACCACAACAACGTCTCCATCGTTTTCCACCTCGCCTACTGAGTTGGGATTTGCAGGTCCGAAAAAAGGCCTTAAACCTGGGATTCCCATTTAAACGGACCCTGTTATAGAGTATACATCCTTATGAGGGTCGTTGTTCCGAACAGCCGCCAGTTCCGCCGGCTCCTGCCCAGGCTGGTGGAGATTTATGAGCTGGGCTACCAGAGCATGCCCGAGTACGCCGAGGCCCGGCCGGGGGAGGTGGAGGGCTATTTAACCTGGCTTTACCGGGGCGACCCCAAGGGCTTTTTCGTCGTCTTCGACGATAGCCGGCCGGTGGCCTTTGCGGCCGTCCACGGGGAGTGGTACGACTGGCGGGGCGACCTGATGGCCGAACTCCATGAGCTGGTGGTCCACCCCGAATATCAGGGCCGGGGCATCGGCCGCAAGTTGCTCGAGGTGGCCGAAGACTACGCCCGGCGGTGCGGCCGGGATAAGCTCGACCTGTGGGTGGGGGAGCACAACGAGCGGGCGATAAAACTTTACAAAAAGTTCGGGTTTAAGCGGGTCGGGCAGTGGCGGGTCTGGGTCCGGATGGTCAAGGACCTCACCAATCCGCAACCAGCCGGGCAAGAATCTCGCTGAGCTTTTCCAGCTCACCTAAGCCGACCCATTCGTAGCCGGAATGGGCGTGGACCAGGTCGCCGGCCCCGAAGATGACGGCGGGAATTCCCCGCCGGTTCAGGTTCTCGGCGTCCGTCCAGGCCCGGTAGCCGGTTACGGCCGGGGGCCGCCCCAGCACGGCCCCGGCCGCGTCCCGGAGTTTTTTCACCACCGGCTCCTCCGGGTTCAGCTCGAAGGGGTCGCTCTGGTCGAGGACCTTAAAGCCGAGGCCCCGGCTTTCGGCCCAGGCCGAAAGCTCGGCGATGGCGTCGGCGGCCGTTCGGGGCGGGAGCACCCCCACGTCCAGCTCCACCCGGCACTCCCAGGGCACCATCAGCGGCCCGACCCCGCCCTCAATCCGGCCCGGATTCACCCAGCTCCCCGGGATGAGGGGGTGGGTGGCGGCGGCCACAGGCAGTCGGCCCAGCTCTTTAAGGGCCCCCAGGGCCCCGAGGATGGCATTTTCCAGCCGGTCGGGGAAGACCCCGTGGCCGGAGGTTCCGGGCACGGCGATTTCGGCCTCCACGTAGCCGGCCTGGGCGATGGCCAGCTCGAAGCGGGTAGGCTCCAGGACCACCGCCGCCCGGGCCGTAAGGGGCGTCCGCTCGGAGCCGAAGGCGTCGTTTTCCTCGTCGGCGGTGACCAGGACCTGGCAGGGGGCCCGGGTAAGTTCCACCGCCCGGAGGATGGCCGCCACCTGGCCCTTGGCATCCAGGGCGCCTCGGCCGACGAGGCGGCCACCCTCCTGCCGGAGGCGGAAGGGGTCCGGGTGGTCCAGGGGGGGCACGGTGTCGATGTGGGAGCAGAGCAGCAGCTCCCCGTCCCCCCTGACCCCGTAGAGGGCGGGCTTGCCCGGGGTTACCTCGTGGAGGGAGACGTCAAAACCCAGGTCCGAAAGCAGGTCGGCGACCCAGAGCTGGAGGCCGTAAGCTTCCCGGTCGGTGGGGCAGGCAACCAGCTTCCGCAGCAGCCGGACCAGGTCCACCCCGCCTTTCCCGCGGCTACCCCGTTTCGGATCCTTCGGGCCGGCCGGCCAGTTCCCGGTCGAGGACCAGCATCGCGGCCGAATCCCCCACGGCCCGCTCCACCATGGCCAGGGTCTGGGCGAGGAGCTTTTCCTCCTCCACCTGCTCGTTTATGAACCAGTGAAGGAAGGTCTGGCTGGCGTAGTCCTTCTCTTCGATGGCGGCCGCATAACGCCGGTAGATGAGGGCCGTCACCTTCTCCTCGTGGGCCAGGGCCTGCCGAAAGGCCTCCACCGGGGAGGAAAAATCCCCGGGCGGCTGGTCGACGGCCTTCAACGTCACCTTACCGCCCCGGTCGATAATAAAGTTAAAACAGCGCAGGGCGTGGTCCAGCTCTTCTTTGGCCTGGACCCTGAGCCATTTGCCAAAGCCGGGAAAGTTTTGCTCCTCAAAATAGGCGGCCATCGAAAGGTAGGTGTAGGCCGAGTAAAGTTCCACGTTAAGCTGCTCGTTCAGCTCAGCCTGCATCCGTTCCGAGAGCACCGGAGATACCTCCTTTAATGGGTCAAAATTTCGGCGGCCCGTCCCGCGGGCGCCCCCTGCTCCGCCCGGTAGGCCCGGTCCAGAAGTTCCACCACGTGGACCACCTCGGCCCGGAGGCCGGCCCGCCGGAGCCCGGCCATCAGCTGGAGCTGACAGCCCGGGTTGGCCGTGGCGACGATGTCGGCCCCGGTCCGGCGGAGGGCTTCCAGCTTCTCCTCCAGGATGAGGCGGGAGAGCTCCGGCTGGACCACCGAGTAGATCCCGGCGCTGCCGCAGCAGATGTCGGCCCCCCGCATCTCTACGAACTCCAGCCCGGGAATGGCCCGGATGACCTGGCGGGGCTCGGAGCGGATGCGCTGGGCGTGGGCCAGGTGGCAGGGGTCCTGATAGGTGACCCGGCCCGACAGGGCGGCCGACGGCCGCCGGAAGCCGAACTTAACCAGAAATTCGGTTACGTCGAAAACTTTACGCCCAAAGGCTTCGGCCCGTTCCCGCCACTCGCCGTCCACCTCGCTGAAAAGCTCCCCGTATTCTTTCATGGCGGCCCCGCAGCCGGCGGAGTTGACCACCACGTAGTCCACCCCGGCCCCTTCGAAGGCCAGGATGTTACGCCGGGCCATCTGCCGGGCCACGTCCCGCTCCCCGTTGTGGATATTGAGGGCCCCGCAGCAGCCCTGGGCCCGGGGAATCACCACCTCGCACCCGTTTTCGGCCAGGACCCGAACGGTGGCCCAGTTGGTCTCGGCGAAGACGAGGGGCATAACGCAGCCCGCGAGGATGCCGACCCGAAAACGCCCCTCGCCCCGGGCGGGGACCACCTCGGGGGGCTCGAAGAACCGGTCGGGGAGGGGCGGCATAAGGCCGTGCACCTCCCGGAGCCGGCGGGGCAGAAGCCTTTCGACGAAGGGCCCCAGGCCGCTCCGCTGGTAAAGGCGCAGGAGCCGGGCCAGCAGCCGGAGCCGCCCCAGGTGGGGGAAGAGCTGCTTGAAGGCGAGCCAGTAAAAGAGCCTCTTGGAAAGGGGACCGGGGTGGCGGCGCATCACCTGGACCCTTACCCGCTCGATGGTCCGCCCGTAGGGGACCCCCGACGGGCAGACGGCCTCGCAGGTCCGGCAGGCCAGGCAGTAGTCCCAGTGCTCGACGACGTCGTCGTTAAGCCCCAGGCGGCCCTCGGCCACCGCCCGGGCCAGGTAGATCCGGCCCCGGGGGGACTCGGTTTCCAGGCGGGTTACCCGGTAGGTGGGGCAGTAGTTAAGGCAGAGGCCGCAGTGGACACACCGAACCAGGTCGTCGATGAGGGGTTGTTCGGGTCCGGCAAAGCCTTTTTGGGCCATTTTAACCAAACCTCTTCAAATTCCGCCGACGAAACGGCCGGGGTTAAGGATGCCTTTGGGGTCGAATTCGGCCTTAATTCGGCGCATGAGCTCCAGCTCCGGGCCGATGGGACCCCAGACGTCGAGGGCGGCCTTAAGGTCGGGGTCGGCCCGCTCCACCACCAGGTAGCCCCCGAGCTCCCGGGCCGCCGCCCGGGCGGCTTCGACGGCCGCGGCCAGGGTGGGCCGGTCGGGGGCTTCCAGGTAGCCGTAGGCCAGGCCCACCCCGGCCCGGACCACCCAGCCCCAGGCCAGGCCCCGCCCCCCGAAGGCGGCCTCGGCCGCGGGGATGAACTGGGGGACCCGGGTGGGAAGCATCCCGGCCTTAATGACCGCCCCGACCCCCCACGCCGGCCCCCAGGTCACCGGCAGGTCCCGGAGGGCCGGCCAGAAGGCCTCTTCGGCGTCGGGCAGGCTTTCGGCCTCACCGCCCGCCGCCCCGAAGATGGCGCAGGTTTCCCGAACCTGCCGGGCCACCGCCGGTCCGTAGCCGGCGTAGCGGGCGTAGAGGCGCCAGCCCCCGGCAGACAGCCCCGGACCCAGGGAACCCCCCAGAAGCTCCAAGGCGACCGGCTCAAAGACGCTCCGGCGCAGGCGCCAGACGGCGTCCCAGGCGGCCTCGGAAGCCTTAAAGCGGCCGACGGCCGTCCCCCAGGCCTGGGGACGCGGGTAAACCTTAAAGGCGGCCTCGACAATGACCCCGACCGTTCCCAGGGAGCCGATAAAGAGCTTGTTTAAATCGTAGCCGGCCACGTTTTTAACTACCTTTCCCCCGCTCTTTATCAGGGTGCCGTCGGCCAGGACCGCTTTGATACCGATGACGATATCCCGGGCGGTGCCGTAGCCCAGGCGGAGGGGGCCGCTCTGGTGGGCGGCCAGAATCCCGCCCAGGGTCGCCCGCTCCGGGCAGGGCGGGTCCAGGGGTAAAAACTGGTTGTTCCGGCCCAGAATCTCCTGGACCCGGGCCAGGGTAAGGCCCGCCTCCAGGACGGCCGTAAGGTCGGCCGGCTCGTACTCCACCACCCGGTCAAGGCCGGTGGTGACCACCACCAGGTCCAGGCGCCGGGGCGGGTTTCCCAGGTGGGTATAAACCCCGCCGCCCCGGGGGGAAACCCCCAGCTCCCGGCCCCAGGCCAGCCTCAGGAGGGCCGCCACCTCCTCCCGGTTTCGGGGAAAGGCCACGGCCGCCGGCGGCCGCCCGTCCACGGCCAGGTCGGGCCCGGCCGGCCTGACCTCCACGCCCGGGAGAAGGGTTTCCAGGTCCTTAAGGTTGATCCGGCCCATCAGACCAGGGGAATTCCCAGCTTTTCGGCTTTTTCGAGGACGTCCCCGCTCAGTTCCACGCAGGACTTGGTGGTGGGAAAGACCTTGCCCGGGTTGAGCAGGTCTTTCGGGTTAAAACAGCGTTTAAGACGGGCCATGGCTTCCAGGTCGGCCTCGGTAAAGAGCCAGGGCATCCAGTTCTGCTTTTCAAGCCCGACCCCGTGCTCCCCGGTGATGCTGCCGCCCACGTCGACGCAGTCCCGGAGGATGGCCGCGGCGCACTCCAGGACCCGCTCCTTGGCCCCGGGCGCCCGCTCGTCGAAGAGGATGCACGGGTGCAGGTTGCCGTCGCCGGCGTGGAAGACGTTGGCGATTTTGAACCCGTATCTTTCGCCGTGCTCGGCTACCCGCCGCAGAATCCAGGGCAGTTTCGTCCGGGGAACCACCCCGTCCTGGAGGCAGTAGTTGGGGGCCAGCCGGCCCAGGGCGCCCAGGGCCCCCTTCCGGCCGGCCCAGAGCCGCTCCCGGGCCTCAGGGTTGTCCGCTTCCCGAATCTCCCGGGCCCGGTGGGCCTGGCAGACCTGCCGGATGAGGTCCGACTGGGCGTCCACGGCCTCCCGCAGGCCCTCCACCTCGATAAGCAGGACCGCTTCGGCCTCGGGGGGGTAGCCGGCCCTGACGGCCGGCTCCACCGCCTGGATGGTGAGCCGGTCCATCATCTCCAGGGCGGCCGGGACGATGCCGTGGCCGATAATATCCGAAACCGTCTCCGAGGCGTCGTCCAGCCGGTCGAAGATGGCCAGGAAGGTCCGGACCGCCTCGGGCTGGCGCATCAGCCGCAGCCAGGCCCGGGTGAAGACGGCCAGGGTGCCCTCCGACCCGGTGAGGACCCCGGTAAGGTCGTAGCCCGGCCAGTCGGGGGCCGGCCCGCCCACGTGGACCGGGGTGCCGTCGGGCAGGACGATATCCAGGGCCAGGACGTGGTTGGTGGTCACCCCGTAGGCGAGGCAGTGGGGGCCGCCCGAATTTTCGGCCACGTTGCCCCCGATGGTGCAGGCCTTCTGGCTGGAGGGGTCCGGGGCGTAGTAGTAGCCCTCGGGGGCCACCTCTTCGGTGACGGCCAGGTTGATGACCCCGGGCTCCACCACGGCCACCCGGTCAAGGTAGTTCACCTGCTGGATGCGGTCCATCCGGGTGAGGACGATAAGAACCCCGCCCTTTACGGGGATGGCCCCGCCGCTCAGCCCCGTCCCCGCCCCCCGGGCGACAAAGGGCACCCCGTAGCGGTTGCAAACCCTGACCACTTCGGCCACCTCCTCGGCGGTGCGGGGAAAAACGACGAAGTCCGGGCGGGCTTTATCCAGGGCCCCGTCATATTCGTAAACGGTCAGCTCGTCGACATCGTAAAGGACGGCCTCCCGGCCGACCACCGCCTGAAGGGCGCTAAGGAGCGAGCCGTTTCCCGCTGCGGCCATGGGTTTCCTCCCCCGGCATAATGCCCCGGCACTAGCATTATATCCCTTCTATCTAAAGGGCGTCGAGCAGCTCCTCGGTCGTCGGGGCGTAGTTGCCGATGCGGCGCACCACCAGCCCGGCCGCCCGGTTGGCCAGGTCCGCCGCCCGCCAGGGGCCGGCCCCGGCCAGGAGGGCCAGGGTAAGGACGGCGATTACGGTGTCGCCGGCCCCCGTCACGTCGAACACCTCCGAGAGGTTGGCCGCCGGAAACCAGCGGTAACCGTTGGCGGTGGCGACCGAAAGGCCCTCGGCCCCCCGGGTGACCACCACAATTTCGGCCCCCAGCCGGCCCAGAAGCTCGGAAAGCCCGGCCCGGAAGGCTTCTTCCCCGGCCAGGGGTCGGCCCAGGGCGCCTTCGGCCTCGGCCTGGTTGCAACGGACCAGGGTGTAACCGGCGAAGCGGTGGAGGCCCCCCTGGGAATCCACGGTCACCGGCCGGCCGAGGCCCCGGGCGGCGGCCAGCACCGCCCCCGGTACCCCCCCGTCCACCACCCCCAGGCGGTAGTCGGAAACAAGGATGCCGTCGGCCCAGCCGGCCAGCTCGGCTACGGCCCGAAGGAGGCTCTCTTGAACTTTGTCCCCCAGGGGCCGTCGGTCGACCCGGTCCAGGCGGGCCACCTGCTGGGGAAACCGGAGGATCCCCTCGGCCAGGATGCGGGTCTTGAGGGTGGTGGTCCGGCCCGGCTCGGTTACCAGCCCGCAGACGTCGATGCCGGCCCCGGCCAGCATGTCCTTTAAAATTTCGCCCCCCTCGTCGGCCCCCACCACCCCCACCACGGCCGCCCGGCCGCCCAGCCGAACGATGTTGAGGGCCGGGTTGGCCGCCGCCCCGGGGACCGCCTGCCGGCGGGTGAACTCCAGCACCGGCACCGGCGCCTCCCGACTGAGGCGGACCGGCCGGCCGAACAGGTACTCGTCGAGGCAGACATCCCCGACCACCAGCACCCTTTTGCCGGCCCAGGACCTGACAACCTCGGCCAGGGACGAGCCCATCGTTCAGCGGACCCGGCTTACGGCCAGCACCACCGCCAGGACCACCCCCAGCAGGGCCAGGGGATTGAGAAGCAACCCCAGGAGGGTGGGCAAGACCACCCCCAGGGGGGCCAGGGGGTCCACCTCCCCACCGGCCTGAAGCTGAACGAACCAGCTCCTAAAACCGGGGGATATCAAAAACCCCAGGACGACGCTCAGCCCGGCCACCACGGCCAGTACGGCCGCCCGTTTCCGGTTGAAGGCGAGGGCCACCGCCTCCCCCACCAGGTAGCCCACGGCGGCCCCGGCCAGGATTCCCAAAAGGCCCAGCCGGAGGGAAAGGGGCAGGACCACCGCCCAGGCGAGGCCGCTCAGGAGGACGGCCCCGAGGCCCACGGGCAGAAGCTTCAGGTAGCCCGGACCCCCCAGCTCGAAGGTGGGCAGCCGCCGGGGTCGGGCGCAGTCCCGGCAACGGGCCCCTACCGGCGTCTGGACCAGGCACCGGGGACAGATGGGCCGCCCGCACCGGCCGCACCGGAGGTAGGTCTCCACCTCCGGGTGGGCGGCGCACCGCAGGGGCTGGGGTTCCACCGCCCTCACGGCCTGGCCGGCGGGGCGGTGGCGGGCCGCCCCAGAACGTCCATCGAGTCGACCGCGTTTAGCACGTCCTCCACCCGGACGGTTTGCAGGCAGGCCAGGGTGTCGCAGCCCCGGCGGCGGCCCAGCCGGTTGCCCACGTAAAGGCAGGGCTGGCAGGGCAGGGTCAGCCAGGTCCGGACGACCCGGGCCAGCTCCGGCCGGTCCGGCCGCCACGGCCCCCAGGCCAGGTGGTTGGAGGGGCCGAAGACGGCCACCACCGGCGTCCCCACGGCCGCGGCCAGGTGCATCAGCCCGCCGTCATTGCCTACAAAGAGTTTACACCCGGCCAGCACCGCCGCCGCCTGCCGGAGGGTGGTCTTCCCCACCAGGTCCACCAGGGGTCCCCGGTAGTGGCTTCGAAACAGGTCGGCCTCGGCCCGGTTGTCCGGCCCCCCCACCAGCACCATCCCGGCCCCGAAGCGGACGGCCAGGGCCGTGGCCAGGTCGGCGAACCGGTCCGCCGGCCAGCGCCGGGCCGGGCTGAAGGCCCCGGAGCCGGGGGCGATGGCCACCGGCGCATGCCCGTGAAGTTCCGCCAGGGCCTGGCGGGCCCAGGCCCGCTCCAGCTCCCCGACGGGGACCTCGACGCGGCGGTCGACGGGGCTTACCCCCAGCACCCCCACCAGCTTAAGCCAGCATTCCACCTCGTGCAGGCCCCCATAGCCGGGGTCGGGGAGGCGGTGGGTCAAAAACCAGCCCCGGCCGTCGTCCAGGCCGAGGCGGCGGGGGGCGGCGGCAAGACTGAGCAGGGCAAACTTGAGCACCCCCCAGTTGGTGACCAGGTGGTGGAGCAGGACGACCCAATCGAACCGGTGGCGGCGCAGGCGCCAGGCGAGCCTCACCAGCTCGGCCCAGTTCCGGGGGGAAAGGAGGGACCTGGGCGAATCAAAGCGGTGCTTCTCAAAGGCGATGACCCGGTCGACCCAGGGGCTCCCCTCCAGGACCGGGGCGCTGTGGGGCGGGGCCAGCAGGGTTATTTCGGCCCCCGGCAGGCCCGCCCGGAGGGCCTTGAGGGCCGGGACCGCCGTGAGCAGGTCCCCGATGTCGGCCAGCTTGACGACCAGCACCCTCATCGGCCCACCCGGAGGGCCTCGGCCGCGGCCACCACCGCGTCGGGGCCGAGGCGGCGGAGGCAGTTATGGTGGCCCAGGGGGCAGACGGCCGCATCGGTAAGGTCATAACAGGGGCTGCAGGGGATGTCCAGCCGGACCACAACCCCCCGGCCCGGCGGCCAGGGTCCCGAGAGGGCGGGGTCGGTCGGGCCGTGCAAAGCCACCGTCGGAATCCCCAGGGCCGTGGCCAGGTGCATCGGGCCGGTATCCCCCGCCAGAAAAAGACTCAGCCTCCCGAGCAGGGCCACCAGCTCGGGAATATCCGTTTCCCCGGCCAGGTTCCAGGCGGGAACACCCAGGCCGGCCCGGACGGCCTCGGCCAGGGGCCGCTCTCGGGCCGCCCCGGTGAGGACCACCCCGGCCCCCCGCCGGCGGGCAATCTCCCCGGCGGCCGCCGCCCACTTATCGGGGTACCACTGCTTGGCCCAGCCGTTGGCCGCCCCGACCTGGACGCCGATGAGGGGCATCCCCCCGGGAATCCCCAGCCGGGCCAGTTTCGCCCCAATCCGGGCCGAGGCTTCGGGCAGGGGCTCGATAAAATAGTCCTCAGGGCCCCCGGGGGCCCCGACGGCGGCGGCCACCCCCAGGGTGTACTCGGCCTCGTGGCGGCGCACCAGGTAGCGGCGGCCGGGGAGGGGCAGGTGAAAGAAGTTGGGGTGGCTCTCGGCCCCGTAGCCCACCCGGAATCCGGCCCCGCTTAAGTGGGCCAGCAGGCCGGCCCAGGGGCCGTAGAGGGCCAGGGCCAGGTCGAAGCGGCCGGCCCGGAGCCGGCGGACAAGGCGAAAAAATTCGGCCCAGACGCCGGGAAGCCAGGGGGTTCCCGAGGGCCGGAGGCGGTTGGCGTCGAAGGTGACCACCCGGTCCACCTCCGGAAAATGGCCCAGAAGGGGCGCGGTGTAGGGGAGGACCAGGGCCGTAATTTCGGCCCGGGGCCAGCGCCGGCGCACCGCCCGGATGGCCGGAATTGAAAGCATGAGGTCCCCCAGCAGGTCGAGGCGAATGATAAGGACCCGGGCCGGGTCCTCGGGGGGGGCCGCCGCGCGGGGCGGCCGGGCGGCGGCCCCAAAGGCCCCGATAATAATCCCGGCGGCCAGCCGCCGCAGCCTGGCCTTCAGCCGGGGTCTCACCTGGACTTGCCGGGACGCCATCACCTTTAAATCATAAAACAAGCCCGCACCGCCCCAAGGACCGGGTCCAGGGGCAGGAGCCGCAGGCAGAGGTGGGCCGGAAGCTCCCCGGGCCGGTAGTCCAGCCGGTTGCAGGGGGCGCAGGGATAATCGGCCATCACCACCCGGTGCCTTTCGGGGGGACCCCAGGGCCCGAACCGGCCCGGGGAGACCGGGCCGAAAAGGCCCACCGTCGGGGTTCCCACCGCAACGGCCAGGTGGAGGGGTCCGCTGTCGAGGCCGACCACCAGGTCGCACCGGCGGAAGACCTCGGCCAGCACCCCGACGGGGAGGGCGGCCAGCCGGGCCCCTAATTCGGCGGCCAGGGGCCCCAAAGCCCCGGCCCGGCCGGGGCCGGCCGCAACGACCAACGTTGCGCCGAACTCCCGGGTGAGGGCCCGGCCCAGCCCGACCCAGGCCTCCCGCCGCCAGGCCTTCACCGGCGCCCCGGCCTCCACCACCAGGCCGACCCGGGGCCGGCCGGGGACGTGGGCTTTAACCCAGACCTCGGCCGCCTCGGCCGCCCCGGGATGCGCCGGCCAGACCAGGGGGTAGAGGTCCGGGCCGAAGGGAGGCCGAAGACCCAGGCCCAGCCCCTCGTCTATCAGCCGCAAATTAACCACCACTTGATGCTCTTCCGGGTCGAAGGGAACGGCCCGGGTAAGAAAGGGGGTGACCCGCCGGAGGTTAAACCCCACCCGCTCGGGGATACCGGCCGCCGCGGCCAGGAGGGCGCCCCACCAGAAATCGGGCCTGAAGTTTAAGGCGACGTCAAACTTGAAGGCCCGGAGCCGGCGGGCAAGCCCCAAAAGAATCCGGTAAGGCTCGGCGGGGTCGGTTTTGGGCCGGCGGGCGAAGTAGGGCAGTTCGAAGGTGATGATGTCGTCGACCCAGGGCACGAGGGCCAGCGCCGGTTCGGCCCAGGGCCCGACCAGGGCCGTCAGCCGGGCCTCGGGCCGGGCCTCCCGAAGGGCCTTTACGGCCGGAAGCCACAGAATCAGGTCCCCCAGGTGGTCGGGCCGGATGAGGAGCAGCCAAGGCCGACCGGAAGACATCAGGCCAGTTCTGGGGGAAGGGCCCAGGCCACGGCGTAGCCGGGCCGGTTCCCCTTGGGGATAAGCCTTACCAGCCCGCCCATCCGGAAGGCCACCACCTGGGCCTCCTCATTCCCGGCCACCAGCAGGGATGCCAGGCGGTCCAGGAAGGGCAGGTGGCCCACCAGCACCACCGCCCCGAAGGTGGCGGCCAACTCATCCAGCCAGCGGGCCACCGGCTCCGCCGGGTCCAGGGGCTCCAGGCCCGGCCGGGCCTCGACCCGGTTGGAAACTCCCAGGCGGTCGGCCAGGATTTCGGCCGTCTGCCGGGCCCGAAGGATGCCGCTGTGGTAGATGCGGTCGGGCTTAAGGCCCAGGGCCGCCACCCGGCCGGCGACCCGCTCTACCGCCGCCCGGCCCTCGTCCGTCAGGGGCCGCTCGGGGTCCTCTTCCCGGGTTTTGGCCAGGCCGTGCTGCATGAGGTAGACGTCCAAATCCATCACCCCCCAAACCGGATGACGCTTCGGACGGCTTCGCCCCGGATAAGCCGTTCAAAGGCGTCGTTTATCTCCGAAAGGCCCACTTCCCGGGTAATGAGGGGCTCGAGCTTAAGCCGACCTTCCAGGCAGAGGTCCACCAGACGGGGAATATCCACCGGCGGCCGAAGGGAGCCGTAAAGGGACCCCAGAATCCGCTTCTCCTGGAGGACCAGGTCGAAGGGACTTATCGAAAGCCGGGTCTGCCGGTCGGCCACCCCCACGACCACCAGGGTCCCGCCCCGGCGGGTCGCCTCGAAGGCCTGGGCCATCACCCCGGGATGGCCCACCACCTCGAAGGCGTAATCGACCCCCTCCCCGCCGGTTAGCTCCCGGATGCGGGCGACGGGGTCTTCCCGCCCGGCGTTGACCAGGTGGGTTGCCCCGAGCTCCTGGGCGAGCTTAAGCTTTGAATCCAGGACGTCGACGGCGATGATCTTAGACGCCCCGCAGAGGACGGCCCCCTGAAGGGCGCTCAGGCCCACGCCCCCGCAGCCGAAAACGGCCACAGTAGCCCCAACTTCCACGTCGGCCGTGGTGGTGACGGCCCCCACCCCGGTCATGACGGCGCAGCCCACCACCGCAACCTTTTCCAGGGGCGCATCCGGCCGTATCCTGACGGCCCCGGTCTCGGGGATGACCGTATACTCGGCAAAGGTGGCTGCCATGGCCATGTGGTGGACCGGCTGCCCGTTCTTTATTAAAGCGGGTGGTCCCGTCGAAGAGGGTCCCCTGGAAGCGGGCCCGGGTGGCCTGGTCGCAAAGGATCGGCCGACCCCGGACGCAGTAAAAACAGCGGCCGCAGTGGGCCCGCCAGGAGATGACCACTTTATCCCCGGGCCGCACCGAGGTGACCCCGGGGCCCGTCCGGGCCACGACCCCGGCCCCCTCGTGGCCCAGGACGGCCGGAACCGGAAGGGGAATCTTGCCCTGGAGGACCGACCAGTCGCTGTGGCAGACGCCGGCGGCCGCCATCCGGACCAGCACCTCGCCGGGGCCGGGCTCCAGCAGGTCCACCTCCTCCACCGCCAGGGGCGCCCCCACCTGGTACATGACCGCAGCCTTTACCATGCCGGCTACCCCCTTTCTCGCAAAAGCTGCCGCTTAAAGATAGCGCACCCGGCCCGGGGCTTCAACGGCTGAAGACCCGTTGGCGGCCGGTCGATATAATAAACTTGAGGGGGAAGCGGCAGAAGTCGTCAGTCCGGGGTATAGGGAGCAGCGGCCATGGTCAGCGCCATCCGGATTCAGGACCGGGACCTGCTGAGCCGCCTCAACAGTTACCTTGAGGGGCTCGACTCTTACCTGCGGGAGGGGATCGGCTGGCTCATCTTCAACGCCGACCGGCAGCGGACCGCCCGAATCGTCAACTTCATGGTGGACATCCTCAAGTACCGGCAGCCGCCCGTCGGCTTCACCCTGATGCCCTGGCGGGATTTCGCCATGAACGCCTACATGCTCAAGATCGAGCTGGCCCACCAGCCCCGGCCGGCCGAAGGCGGCGACCCGAAGGTCCTGCAGGAGTACCGGATCGCAACCCAGGTGAGCCTGGAGCTTTACCGGCAGATGGTCGAGCAGACCCTCATCATCATAACCGGCCTGGTCCCCCACCACCCCCACGAGGTGGTCCACCTGGACGAGATCCTCGACCACCGGTTCCAGCACCGCCAGGCCACCGTCATCATCACCCCCCGACTGCCCGACCAGCTGGCCGCCGACTTCGAGGCCGTCGACCCCTCCAAAAAGCTGTGGCAGAAAATCTTTTCCCGGCTCTACGAGACCAGTCTCATCGCCCTCTAGCCGCCGGGGCGTCTTTTGGAGGAGCGGGCTTTGCCGGAAAAAGTTGGCGTCCTCTTCGTAGGCCTCGGCCCCATCGGCCAGGAAGCCGCACGACTTTCCCTCACCCGCCCGTACATCGAGGTTAGGGGCGGGGTTGACATCGACCCCCAGAAGGCCGGACAGGACCTTGGGGAGCTTTTGGGCCTCGGCCGCAAGCTCGGCTTGGGGGTAACCTCCGACCTGGGGCGGGCCCTGGATGAAGCTTCCCCCGACGTAGTCGTCCTCTGCACCGGCTCTTATTTTTCCCAGGTCTACCGGCAACTGGTGACCGTCATCGAGGCCGGGGCCAACGTCGTCTCCACCTGCGAAGAGCTTGCCTTCCCGTGGGCCGGCTACCCCGACCAGGCCCGCCAGCTGGATATGCTGGCCCAGAAACACGGGGTTACCATCCTGGGCACCGGGGTGAACCCCGGATTCGTGATGGATACCATGGTCCTATTTTTCAGCGGGGTCTGCCAGCAGGTCCGGCGGGTTTCGGCGTGGCGGGTTGTGGACGCGGCCACCCGGCGCCGCCAGCTTCAGGAAAAGGCGGGGGTCGGCCTCAGCCCGGAGCAGTTCCGGTCGGCGGCCGAGGCCGGCCGGGTCCGACACGTGGGCCTGCGGGAGTCGGCCTACCTGGTCGCCTCCGGCCTGGGCTGGCGGCTCAGCGAGTACCGGGAGGAGGTAAACCCCGTAATCGCTGAGGAACCGGCCTCCACCGAGTACTTCACCGTCCGGCCGGGCCAGGTGGCGGGCCTTCGGCAGGTGGGAAGGGGCTTCCGGGACGGGGAGCCGGTGGTTGAGCTCACCCTGGAGATTTACGTCGGGGCGAAGAACCCCCGGGACACCGTTATCATCGACGGGGTGCCGCCCCTCGAGGTGGAGGTTCCAGGTGGGGTGCACGGCGACCGGGGCACCGCCGCCCTGGTGGTCAACGCCATCCCCAGGGTGGCGGAGGCCGCCCCGGGCCTCCTCACCATGAAGGACCTGCCCCTGATTCACCTGAGGGTTTAGGCCCGGCCGCCCATGCTCGTCTTCGAAAGGATGAAGCCGGCCGACTTGCCGGAGGTGATGGAAATCGAGCGGCGCTCCTTTCCCACCCCCTGGCCGGAATCGGCCTTCTACCGGGAGCTTACCGAAAACCGCCTCGCCCACTACTTCGTCCTCCGGGAGGCCCCCGCCGACCCGAATCAGGGTACGGGGGAACTCATCGGGTACGCGGGCCTCTGGGTCTTCCAGGAGGAGGCCCACATCACCACCATCGCCGTCCGGCCCGAGCGGCGGGGCCGGGGCTTCGGGGAGCTTATCCTCCTTAAGGCCATCGAAGCGGCCCGGCGACTGGGGGCCGCCCACGTAACCCTGGAGGTGCGGGTCTCTAACACCGTGGCCCAGCGCCTCTATGAAAAATACCGCTTCGGCCGGGTGGGCCTGCGCAAGGGCTACTACTCGGATACGGGCGAAGACGCCCTCATCATGACGGCCGAGGGAATAAACACCCTGGCCTACCGGCGCTTTTTAGAGAACTTAAAGGCCGACCTTGAGGCCCGCCTCGGTAAGGTCCGGTGCGAGGACGGGGGGCCGCCCGAGACCGGCGGCTGAAGAAAAGTTGTGGAAAACTTCGGCCCGAGGGTATTGACAGGGCGGGGCGAATTTGCTAAAGTAATATCGCCGGGGCCGGTAGTACGAAAGGAACCCGGTTAAAAATCCAGCAGGTACCCCGGCGATTCGGGGAGCCAAGTAGGCTGACCGGGAACGGGCCGAAAGGCGACCTCGAGCAACCAGAGACCGAAATTCCGGCCCGGAAACGGGTTGGGTGGCGGTTACAGTTGCTTGAGGTGCCGTAAGGTGGCGACCTGGCAGCCGAAAGGCTCCCCGAACTTTTTTGCCCTGCCCGTACCCCCTGCTTTATAATCAGCCGGCGATTCCACAAAGGAGCGTGAGCATGGCCGTCACCCAGACCTTAGTCGAGTTTATCGCCGGCTTCCCCACCGACCGCATCCCTTCCCCCGCCTTCGAGGCGGCCACCCGGGCCGTCCTGGACACCCTGGGGGTTGCCCTGGCCGGCTCCGTCGAGCCCCCGGCCGTCCTTGCCGCCCGCCTCGCCCCCGACCTCCCCGCCGGGTCGGCGGTTTGGGGCCAGAACCGGCGCACCACCCCCGCCTACGCCGCCTTAATAAACGGGGCCGCCGCCCACGCCCTCGATTACGACGACGTCCAGCACTCCCTGCGGGGCCACCCCAGCGCCCCCATCCTCCCCGCCCTCTTTGCCGTTGCCGAAGCCGCCGGCCGCTCCGGCCGGGAACTCCTCGCCGCCTACGCTATCGCCGACGAGGTGGCCGGGCGGCTGGGGGAGGCCATCGGCGCGCCCCACTACATTGCGGGCTGGCACAACACCTCAACCCTGGGCGCCCTGGCCGCCGCGGCCGGATGCGCCCGCCTGCTGGGCCTCGGCCCCGGGGAGACCTGCCGGACCCTGGGGGTCGCGGCCTCCATGGCCTCCGGCCTTAAGAAAAACTTCGGAACCATGACCAAGCCCCTGCACGCCGGTCTGGCCGCCCGGGTCGGGGTCGAGGCGGCGACCCTGGCCGGCCTGGGATTTACCGCCGACGATTCGATTCTGGACGGGCCCCTCGGCTTTCTCACCGTCTACGCGGCGGGCGGCCCGATAAAGGCCGAAGCCCTGGCCGAGGGTTTAGGGGAGCGCTGGCAGGTGCTGGACCCGGGCATCGCGGTCAAGGTTTACCCCTGCTGCGCCGAGACCCACCGGGCCCTGGACGCCCTCTTTCTTTTGCTGGGAGCCGAGCCCTTCCGGCCCGAAGACGTGGAGGCAGTCGAAGTCCTGGTCTCCCCGGTGGGGACCCCCCTCATCCACACCTCCCCCCAGACCGGCCTGGAAGGAAAATTCAGTATCGAGTACTGCCTGGCGGCGGCCGTCCTGGACCGCCAGATTAACCTGGCAACCTTCACCGACGCGATGGTCAACCGCCCGCAGGTCCGGGCCCTCATGGCCAGGGTGAAGCGGGTCTGGCACGAGTCTCTGCCCGTGGGCAGCGGCCTTCAGGACGACCTCCGCAGCGGCGCCGACATCCCCCTGGTTAAGGTCTACCTGAAGGACGGCCGGGTCCTGAGCCGGCGGGTCGAGGAGCCCAAGGGGGACCCGAAGAACCCGGTAAGCTGGGACGAACTGGTGGCCAAGTTCCGGGACTGCGCCGGGCGGGTCCTCGGCCCCGAGGCCGTCGACCGGCTCATCGGCCTGGTTCAGAACCTGCGGGACCTGCCGGATATCCGGGAGTTGAGCGGCCTCCTGGCCGGAAGCCCGGCGCCCCTCCGGGAGGCGGCCCGGTGACCACCCCGGAGGACCTCCCCCCCGAGTACGCGGCCAAGCTGGCCGAGCTCAGGGCGGCCATTGCCGGCGCCCGGGACTGGGCCACCGCCTTGACCGAGGCCGTCCGGCGGCTGCGGGATGCCTTCGGCAAGTACCAGTGGGTGGGCGTCTACTGGGTCATCCACCACCAGCTGGTCCTCCTGGCCTGGGACGGGCCGGAGCCCACCGAACACGTCCGGATCCCCATCGGCACCGGCATCTGCGGCCTGGCGGCCGAGACCGGTGAGACGGTGGTGGTTCCCGACGTAAGCAAAGACCCGCGCTACCTGGCCTGCTTTCCGTACACCCGCTCGGAAATCGTGGTGCCCATCAAGCGCAACGGCCGGGTCCTGGGCGAGGTCGACATCGACAGCAACCTCCTCGACCCCTTCGGCCCCGCGGACCGGGCATTTTTAGAGGCCGTGGCCGGCCTTCTGGCCCAGAAATATCCGGGCGACTGAAGCCTCAGGCCGGGGTCCGAAGCTCCCGGAGCCGGTGCCGGAGTTTACCTTCCGGGTCGAGGCGGCCGGCCACGGCCTCGGGGGACTCGAGGCCGAAGGTCTCCAAAAAGTGGCGGCTTACGCCGTAGAGGGCCGGCCGGCCCGGCCCCTCGGCCCGGCCCACGACTTCCACCAGCCCCCGGGCGGCCAGCAGGGCCAGGGCCCGGTCGGAAGATACCCCCCGAACCCGGTCCACTTCGGCCCGGGTAACGGGCTGGAGCAGGGCCACCACGGCCAGGGTCTCCAGCAGGGGCCGGGAGAGCTTCGGCGGGGGCTCCAGGTCGAAGAGTCGGCGCACCGCCGGGGCCGCCTCGGGGGCGGTCACCAGGGCCACCGTGTCCCGGAAGCGCTGGAGCCGGATTCCCCGGGCCCCCAGGGCCGCTTCCAGCCGGTCGAGGGCCGCCCGGGTATCCTCGGCCGACAGTTCGGCCGCCCGGGCCAGGCGCTCCACCGAAACCGGCCGGCCGGCGGCAAAGAGGAGGGCCTCGATAACCTGCTCCGGCCCCAAGGGAGCCCCTTAAGGCGGGGTTTCGGCCGGCGGTGGGGGCGGGGTCGGCTCCTGCCGGGCCGGCTCGGCGGCGGGGGCCGGCCGGGGCCGCTCCACCGACCGGACAAAGGCCCGGACCTGCCGCGGCGCAACCCCAAGGCGCTCGGTGAGCACCCGGCGGGCGACCTCAACGGCCTCCTGGGCCTTGGGGCCCACGTCCACATTGGCGTCGAGGCGCAGCTCCAGCTCCACATCCACCTGCCGGCCCCGGGGCCGCACCTTCGGCCGGGCCTCCCGGATGCCGGCGAGGCTTTCGAGCTCATATTTAAGGCGCTGGGTTATGGCCTCCACGGTGAGAACGGCCTCCCCCGGCACCCCGGCCAGTTTCACCCCCGACGGCCGCCCCGGCAGGAGCTCCAGCACCAGGATGATAAAGGCGATGAAGGCTAGAAAGCCCCCAAAAAGAAAGAAGACCAGCCGCTCTTCGAAGGTGGCTTCGGTCAGGTTTCGGAAAAACTCGGCCAGCCAGTTGCGGGAAAAGTCGGAAAGGGCCGTGGCCGCCTGAACGGGGGCGACCATTGCCGCCAGGATGGCCAGCAAGGTGCAGCTTATAAACAAAATGAGCAGGAGGACCACAACCACCCGGTTGAAGATGTTCACTCGGACCTCCTCTAAACGGGATGGGCCACCAGCTGGTCGCCCTCGCAGCCGGTAACCCGGACCCGGCGGAGCCGGCCGACGGCGGCCTCGGGGGCCGGAAACCGAACCCGCAGGTAGTTGTCGCTCAGGCCCTCCCACCAGGGGCCTTCGGGACCCGCCCCGGCCGGGCCTTCCACCACCACCTCAAGGGTCTGGCCCACCTGGCTCCTTCGAAAGGCCGCGGCCGACGCCTCGGCCAGGGCGATAAGCCGCTCGCTCCGGGCCTTCTTTACCCCTTCCGGAACCTGGTCGGGAAAGCGGGCGGCCAGGGTCCCCGGGCGGGGGGAATACCGGAAGACGTGGAGGCCGGCAAAGCCCAGCTCCGCGCACAGCCGGTAAGTGGCCTCAAAATCGGCCTCCGACTCGCCCGGAAAGCCCACGATGACGTCGGCGGCCACGAACGCCCCCGGCACCCGGGACCGGATGGCCCCCACCAGCTCCCGGTATTGCCCGACCGTATACCGCCGGCGCATCCGGGCCAGCACCCCGTCGCTGCCGCTCTGGAGGGGCAGGTGGAAGTGGCGGCAGAGCCGGTCGCTGGGGAGAAGGTCAAGGAGGCGCAGGTCGAAGTCGGCCGGGTCGATGGAAGAAAAGCGTATCCGGCGGACGGGGGTCTGCTCCAGGAGGGCCCAGACCAGCTCGTAAAAGTGGGACCGGCCGTCCCATTCCAGGCCGTAGGCCCCGATGCACACGCCGGTCAGAACCACCTCTTGAAAGCCTTCGGCGGCGAACCGGCGGGTCCTTTCCACCAGCTCGGGGATGGGAACGGACCGGTGGCGGCCCCGGGCCCGGGGAACGATGCAGAAGGCGCAGACGTAATTGCACCCATCTTGAATTTTTAAAAGGGCCCGGGCCCGCCCGGGCCGGTCGGCCCAGGTGTAGGCCCCCACGGCCAGGTCCCCCAGGCGGCTGGGAATCGGCCCGAACCGCTCCGCCCACTCCCCGAGGACGATGTCGGGGAGCCGGTCCTTCTCCCGGTTGGGCACCACCAGGTCCACCTCGGGCATACTCAGAAGCTCCCCGGGCGCGACCTGAGCGTAGCAGCCGGTGGCCACCACGATGGCCCCCGGATTGGACCGCTTCAGTTGCCGAATGAGATGGCGGGCCTTCCGGTCGGCGATGTGGGTAACGGTGCAGGTATTGACCACGTAGATATCGGCCCCATCCTCCGGTTCCACCGGCACCAGGCCGGCGGCCGCCAGCCGCCGCTCCAGCTCGTCGGATTCGGCCTGGTTAAGGCGGCAGCCCAGGGTGGCCACCGCAAAACGGGGGGACCGCTGGGGATTCAAACCGGACTCCACCATCTCTTAACCGGAGGGCCTGCCGGACCAGCCTAGCCGGCAGGACGCGGGGCCTGGGGGGCGGCCGGGGACCCTGCGGTCTGCTGGCCCGGGGGCCAGAGGCCGAGGCGCATCAGCCGGCGCCGCTCCTCCAGTTTTTTGCGCTTTTTGCGGTGCTTCCGGAGCACCTTCCGGTAGCGCTCGCTCATGCTCATGGGCCGCTCACCGAAAAGAATATTAATTGCCCTGGCCGGCGGGAGTCAAACGGGCCGACGGTCAGCCCCCCAGCGGACCGAAAGACAGCCCCGGCCGAATCAAGTACTATTAGTACGGTAAATTTCTGAGAAGTCGAGTCCCAGAGGAGGTGTCGATGGACGTCTTCGAGAAGTGCCGGCAGTTCGGCCGGGCCAGCACCATCCAGCTGGCCCAGGCCCAGCAGATGTACCCTTATTTTATCCCCTTACAGTCCCAGGCCGGCCCCGAGGTGGTCATCAACGGCCGCAAAATGCTCATGTTCGGGTCGAATAACTACCTGGGCCTCACCCAGCACCCGGAGGTGGTGGAGGCGGCCATTAAAGCCGTCGAGAAATACGGCACCAGCTGCACCGGCTCCCGCCTCCTCAACGGCACCCTGGACCTGCACGAGGAGTTCGAGGCCGAGCTGGCCCGCTGGCTCGGCAAGGAGGCGGCCCTGGTTTTCACCACCGGCTTCCAGACCAATCTGGGGGCCATCTCCGCCCTGGTCGGCCGCCGGGATGTGGCCCTCATCGACCGGGCCGACCACGCCTCCATCGTCGACGCCACCCGCCTTTCCTTCGGGCAGACGGTCCGCTTCAAGCACAACGACATGGCCGACCTGGAGCGGCTTCTGGAACAGTACGCCCAGGACCACGGCGTCCTTATCGTGGTGGACGGGGTCTTCAGTATGGAGGGGGACCTGGCCGACCTGCCCCGGATCGTCGAGCTCAAAAAGCGCTACGGGGCCCGGCTTTTCCTGGACGACGCCCACGGCCTGGGCGCCCTCGGTCCCACCGGCCGGGGCACCGCCGAGCACTTCGGCCTCCTGGACGAGGTGGACATTATCATGGGGACCTTTTCAAAGTCCTTCGCCTCGACCGGCGGGTTTGTGGCCGGCCCGGCCGACGTCATCTGGTACATCAAGCACACCGCCCGCTCCTTTCTTTTCAGCGCCAGCATTCCCCCGGCCTCGGCCGCGGCGGCCTTTGCGGCCCTCAGGGTCATCCGGCGGGAACCGGAGCGGCTGCGGCGGCTCCACCACAACGCCCGGGTCCTTAAAGAAGGCTTTGAGCGGCTGGGCCTTAACACCGGCCGGAGCCAGAGCCCCATCGTCCCCATCATCATCGGGGACGAGCTTAAGGTCGGCCGCTTCTGGAAGGGCCTTTTCGACCGGGGCATCTACGTAAATGCGGCCGTCGCCCCGGCCGTCGCCCCCGGCGGCGAGCTTATCCGAACCAGCTGCATCGCCACCCACACCGACGAACACCTGGAAAGGATGCTGGCCGCCGTGGCCGAGACCGCCCGGGAAGTGGGCCTCCTGCGGGATTAGGCCGTGGGCGGCTCACCGGTCTGCGTCGTAACCGGGGCGACCGGCTTCATCGGCAGCCACCTGGTGGAGGCCCTCGTCCGCCGGGGCTGGCGGGTTCGGTGCCCCGTCCGCAACCCGGCCCGGGCCTACTGGCTTAAGGGCCTGCCGGTGGAGCTGGTGACGGCCGACCTTACCGTGCCGGAGAGCCTCGACGGGGTCTTTACGGGGGCCGAGGTGGTCTTCCACCTGGCCGGCCTCACCCGGGCCCTGCGCCCGCAGCAGTTTTTCGAGGTTAACGTCACCGGAACGGCCAACCTCCTCCGGGCCCTGGGCCGGGCCGACGGCTCCTGCCGCAAGCTCATCTTCCTGTCCAGTCTGGCCGCCGCCGGACCCTCCCGTCCGGGGGCCGCCCGGACCGAGGCCGAACCCCCGAACCCGGTAAGCGTTTACGGCAAGAGCAAGCGGCTGGCCGAGGAGCAGGTTATCGGGGCGTCCCCGGTGGGGTGGGTGATCCTGCGGCCCCCCATCGTTTACGGCCCCCGGGACGGGGAAGGGCTCCTCTATTTCCGGGTGGTGAAGCTTGGGGTCCGGCCGGTGCTGTGGGCCGAACGGTATTTCAGCCTGATTTACGTCGGTGACCTGGTTCGGGGCATCCTGCTGGCGGCCGAATCGCCCCGGGCCGCCGGCATTTACCACATCGCCGACCCGACCCCCTACTCCTTCCGGGCCCTGGCGGCGGGCATCGGCCGGGTCATGGGCCGCCCCGGCCCCACCCTTCCGGCCCCGGGCTGGGCCTTTCGGTTGGCCGGGCGCCTGGCCGACCTGGTGGCCCGGGCCCGCCGTCGGCCCACGGTGTTTAGTTACGATAAGGCCGTGGAGATGACGGCCGGCGACTGGGTTTGCGACTGCGCCCGGGTCGAAGCCGAACTGGGCTTTCGGACCGAGGTAGGCCTGGACCAGGGGCTTAAGATTACCTACGACTGGTACCGGTCGGTGGGCTGGCTCTGACGGCTACTTGGGGGTGGGGACGTAGTGGCCCCGGGGCCGGTGGCCCAGCAGGTAGGCGGTGGAGGTGCGCAGGCCGGCCACGCCCGTCAGGATGGGAATGTAGAAGGGGAAGACCAGCCAGAAAAGGACCATATCCCGGACGCCCCGCAGGCCGGGTTTGCCCGGCCCAACCCACTCCGGCACGGCCAGCAGCGACCAGTAGACGGCCAGCCCCAGGAAGGTTACCCCGGTGAGGGCGATGCCCACCACCCAGTTCATCGTTTCGACGCTATAGTGGGGGTAAAGAAGGGAATCGACCAGCTTGGCGGCCGTAAAGCCGATGCCCGGGATGAGGGTGAGCAGGTCCCGCTCCAGGCCCGACCAGAGCTTGGCCAGCAGCAGGGGAAGGTGGCCGATGCGGGCCGCCTCGACGAACTCGTCCAGGGGCCCTTCCCGCCAGCGGGCGCTCTGCTTGAAGAGGGTCTGGAAGGAACGGACGTAGGTGCGGAGCCTGGCCGGCAGGGTGGAACGGTCGCCGATGGCCATCACCGGGTAGACCCAGACCGGGACGGGAATTCCCACCACCCGGAACCGCTCCCCGTATTTGGCCCTGAGCCGGAACTCCACCCCGCTGTCCTGGCTGTGGGAGTTGGTGGGCCAGAAGTCCACGGTGGCGTAGAGGCCCAGGGTCCCGGCCGCCCCGGTAAAGGCGATTTCCGGCCGCCGAATCCAGCCCACCGTGTGGGCCGAGGTGGCCAGGGCGGCCAGCCGGCTGTGGAGGGGCGCCTGCCAGTAATCCAGGGTAAAGAGGACCACCGGCTGGTAAAGGTGAAACCGCCGGTCTGGGTCCTCCAGGAAGGTCACCACCAGGGCCGGCAGGAAGTTCGGGTGGAAGCGGGTATCCGAATCCAGGTCCACGATGAGCACCCGCCAGGGGTCTTCGCCCCGGGCCAGGGCCTCCCGGTAAAGCACCCGGCCGACCCAGTGCATGGCCGAGCTGGGGCCGGGCAAAACGTCGGGCTCCTCGGGGTGGGCGACCTCCCGGATGGGGAGTCGGCCCGCAAACTCCTCCCGAAGCCGGGCGACCAGGGGCGGGGTGATGGGGTCGTTTTCTTCGGTGCAGTATACGACCTCGACGTTGGTAAGCCGCCCGTCGGCCTCTTTCGGCCAGTGGGAATCGTGAATGGACTGGACGCTGGCCCGGAGCATCCCGTAGTTGGATTCCCGGTAGGCCCGGACCAAAAAGATGATTTTAAGCCGACGCCACTCCGGGTGGGCGTAGAGCCGGCCGAGCCAGTCCTCCCGGCTGGACCGGATTATCCAGGGCCGGTTGATGAGGGCGCTTACGCCGTAGTAAAAGACCTTGGCCACGAAGATAACGAAGCCGCAGGCCACCACCGTCAGGCCCACGCTGGGGTGGACCAGGGAGAGCCAGACCGGGGCCGTGAGAATAAGCCAGGCCATCAGGCCCGGGTAGGCCTCGTAAAAGCGCTGGCGCAGGCCCTCGGCAGCCGGGAAGCCGACGGCCCGCAAAATGGCGGCGAGGCTTGCCCCCATTGTAGCCGCTCCCCATTCGGTTGATTATAACAGGCCGGGCCGGCTAAGCCGGTCGCCGACCGGACAACTTGAGGCCCAAATCCAAGAGGCGGCAGGTCCGTTCGGCGGCGGCCTTTAAAAACTCAAAGGCCCGGGCCATCGCCTCGGCCTCCCTTACCGGCCCCGGCACGATGGGGACCACCGCCCCCACCCCCAGGCCGTAAAGCTTTTCGTAGCCGGGCCCGAGCCGGCCCGTGAGGATTACCAGGGGCCGGCCGTGGGCCCGGGCCCTTTCGGCCAGCCGGGCTGGGGTCTTGCCGAAGGCCGTGGACCGGTCCACGGCCCCCTCCCCGGTGAACACCAGGTCGGCCGCGGCCAGGCGGGCGTCGATGCCCACCGCCTCAAAGACCACCTCGGCCCCCGGCCGGATTCGGACGTTGGGCAGGAGGAGGAGGCCCGCCCCCAGCCCCCCGGCCGCCCCGGCCCCGGGCACCCGGGCCACATCCCTGCCCAGGTCCCGGCGGACCACCGCCGCAAAGTGGGCCAGGGCCTCGTCCAGCAGCCGGACCATCTCGGGGGTCGCCCCCTTTTGGGGGCCGTAGACGGCAGCCGCGCCCTCCGGCCCGCAGAGGGGGTTGGTCACGTCCGAGGCCACGATAATTTCCGCCTCGGCCAGGCGGGGGTCTAAGCCCGAGGGGTCGATGCGGTCCAGGGCCAGGAGACCCTGGCCACCGGGCGGGATGGGCCGGCCCTCTCGGTCGAAAAGGCCCATCCCGAGGGCCTGGAGCATGCCGGCCCCGCCGTCGTTGGTGGCGCTGCCCCCGATCCCCACAATAATCCGCCGGAAGCCAGCATCCAGGGCGGCCCGGATAAGCAGGCCGGTGCCGTAGGTGGTGGTTACGAGCGGGTTTCGCTCCTCGGGCCGGAGACGGGCAAGCCCTGAGGCCTGGGCCATCTCCACCACCGCCGTGCGGCCGTCGCCCAGGACGCCGATTTCGGCCTCGATGGGACGGCCCAGGGGGTCGACGGTCTTCACCCGAAGCTTGCGGCCGCTGGTGGCCAGGACCAGGGCATCCACCGTCCCGTCGCCCCCGTCGGCCACGGGGGCCAGGTCCACTTGGGCCTCGGGCCAGGCGGCCCGAACCCCCTCGGCGATGGCCCGGGCCGCCTCCAGGGGGCTGAGGGAGCCCTTGAACCCCTGGGGCGCCACCAGTATCTTAGTCGGACCCGACCCGGCCACGGAGGCCCCGCCAGAGGAGGTGAAAGGCGGTCAGGACGGCCCGACGCCGCACCTCGGGCCGGCTCATGGGGACCACCAGCCGCTGGTAGACGGCCTGGCCCCCCAGGTCGAGGCCCACGAAAGCGACCCCCGGGGGTTCTCCCCACCCGCCCAGGGTCTCCTCCCCGACGGTGGCCAGGCCCACCTCGGCCCCGAACTCCTCCCGGGCGGCCGCGGCCAGCTTTAAGGCCAGATTTCCGGGGCCGTCTTCCCGGAAAGCTTCGGGGTCGAAGCCGAGACGGGTCAGCTCGGCCGGTCCGGCCAGCACCAGGGCGCCGGCGAAGGCCCCCGGGGCCTCGGGCGCCTCCGAGAGGGCGGCGGCCAACAGGCCCCCGGTAAGCAGTTCGATGAGCCCCAGCCGCCAGTTAAGCGTCCGGAGAAGGCCCAGGATGGTCCCTTCCAGGGTATCGTCGTCGGCCCCGTAGATATCCGGTCCCAGGAGGGCCCGGACCTGGGCCTCAACGGGGTCGATGAGGGCCCGGGCGGCTTCAGGGCTTTCGGCCTTGGCCGTGACCCGGATGTGGATGCCGTCGGGCTTGGCGTAGGTGGCCACCGTGGGGTTGGCCGACCTGACCAGGGACCGAATGGCCTCTTCGACTGCGGACTCGCCCCGGCCGATTACTTTCAGGGTCCGGGAAAGGATAACGGCCCCGCCGGTGAGGCTCCGGAGCCGGGGCTTGACCTCATGCTCCCACATCCGGGTGAGCTCCCGGGGAACCCCCGGCATCGCGACGATGATGCGGCCGTCCTTCTCCACCCACCAGCCGGGGGCGGTTCCGATGGGGTTGGGGATGGGCCGGGCCGAGGGGATGAGCATCGCCTGGGTGAGGTTGCGGGGCGGCATCTCCAGACCCCGGGCCGCCCAGAAGGCCCGCTGGGCCGCCTCAAGCTCCGGGTCGACGGAGAGGCTTTCGCCCAGCACCCGGGCGATGGCATCCCGGGTCAGGTCGTCCTCCGTCGGCCCCAGGCCCCCGCTCAGAATTACCAGGTCCGACCGGGCCAGGGCCCGGGAGATGGCCTCGGTCAGCCGGTCCAGGTTGTCCCCCACGTGGGTAACCCAGTAAAGGTCGATGCCCAGCTCGGCCAGCTCCCGGGCCAGGTAGGCCGAGTTGGTGTCCACAATCTGCCCGAGGAGAAGTTCGGTTCCGACGGCGATGATTTCGGCCTTCACCGGGCGTCCCCCTGCCTGAGCCAGCTCTGCCAGGCCCGCCGGTGGCTTTCGAAAACGAGCATTTCCGGCGAAAGCTCCCCGGGGCGCACGAGCCGGACGGCTTCGGCGTCGTCGCCGGGCCTCAGCTCGCCCCCCCGTGCCCGGGCCCGGAAGAAGATTACAACCCCGCTCCGGTCACCGTCAAAGAAGGAGCAGACCTCCACGACGGGCCCCAGCTCCACCTCCAAGCCCGTCTCCTCCCGGGCCTCCCGCCGGGCGGCATCCTGGACGGTCTCGTCCGCATCCACATAGCCGGCCGGGAAGGCCCAGCCGCCCCGCCCGGGCTCGTACTTTCGGCGGACGAGGACGACGCCGTCGTCCAGTTCGATGATGCAGGCCGCGACCGGGGCCGGATTTAGATAATGCACCCGGCCGCAGGCCGGGCAAACCGGCCGGAGCTTGCCCTCGACGGGCGCCTCGGCGAGGGGCGCCCCACACTGGCAGCAAAAACGGGGCCTCACCGGGGGTTAAAGCAAAAAGGCGCACCGCGGCCGCGGCACGCCCCTGGGGTCGGCGCCGAAAACTCAGGAACTACCGGCAGCGGCCCGAGTGGACCTTGCCCTGCTCCGTGGAGAAGGAGTGGCCGCAGGCGCAGGTGGAGACGGCGTTCGGGTTGTTGATGGTAAAGCCCGAACCCATCAGCCCGTCGATGTAGTCGATCTCGGCCCCCTTAAGGTACTGGGCGCTCAGGGGGTCGATGACCACCTTGATGCCGTCGGCCTCGACGACGTAGTCGTCCTCTTCGATGGTGTCGTCGAAGACCATCCCGTAGGAGAAGCCGGCGCAGCCCCCGCCGGTGATGAAAACCCGGAGGGCGTAGTCGGCCTTTGCCTCCTTCTCCATCAGGCTCTTAACCTTGTTAACGGCCTCCTTGGTCAGCGTTACCATCGCAGGACCCCTCCTTAGGCCTTATACGCTTGAAATGATTATAACACACTTCCGGCCGCAACCGCCCCCGCCGCCCGGAGCCGGGCCACCAGGGCCGGCAGAACCTCCAGCACGTAGTCGACGTCCGCCTCGGAGTTGCCCGGGCCCAGCGTAAGCCGCAGGGTGCCCCGGGTCCAGGCCGGCCCGAGTCCCATGGCGACCAGCACGTGGGACGGCTCGGCCGAGCCGGTGGTGCAGGCGCTGCCGCTGGAGGCGCAGATGCCGGCCAGGTCAAGGCCGGCCAGCAGCGACTCGGAATCGACCCCCTCAAAGGAGAAGTGGGCATTGTTGGCCAGCCGCTCCGTCGGGTGACCGTTCAGCCTGGCCCCCGGCACCCCGGCCAGCACCCCCGCGATCAGGCGGTCCCGCAGGCGCCGGCAGTGGGCCACGTGGGCCGGCCGGTTAGATTCGGCCAGCTCCAGGGCCACCGCCATCCCCACGATACCGGGGACGTTTTCGGTCCCGGCCCGGCGGTTCCGCTCCTGGTTGCCCCCGACGATGAGGGGGCTGAAGGGCGTTCCCCGCCGGATGTAGAGCAGTCCAACCCCCTTCGGACCGAAGAACTTGTGGGCCGAAAGGGAAAGCATATCCACCCCGAGCCGGCCCAAATCCAGCTCCAGGAGGCCGGCGGCCTGGACGGCGTCGGTGTGGACCACCACCTCCGGCTTCACCCGCTTCACCGCCCGGGCCACCTCGGCCACCGGCTGGACGGTGCCCACCTCGTTGTTGGCGTACATGACGGAGACCAGGATGGTTCGGTCGGTGACCGCCCGGGCCACGTCGTCGGGGTCGACCCGGCCGTAGCCGTCTACCGGCACGTAGGTGACCTGAAAGCCCTCCCGCTCCAGCTCCTGGCAGGTGTGGAGGACGGCGTGGTGCTCCACCGCCGTGGTGATGATGTGGTTGCCGCAGGGCCGGCAAGCCCGGGCCACGCCCCGGATGGCGGCGTTATCCGACTCGCTGCCACCGCTGGTGAAAACCACCTCCGACGGCCGACAGCCGAGAACGGCGGCGATTCGGGCCCGGGCCCCTTCCAGGGCCCGCTGGGCCTCCTGGGCCAGGGCGTGGACCCCCGACGGGTTCCCGTATTTTTCCGTAAAGTACGGGATCATGGCCTCGACGACCCTCGGGTCGACGGGGGTGGTCGCGGCGTGGTCCAGGTAGATACGGCGGTTGGTCATGGCGGTTCACCAATTCCCAGTATATGGCCGGGAAGTGGCGGGGGTCAAACCGGCCGTCGGGGGCTAGTTCTGTTTTGATTCGCCGGCCCGCTGGGTGAGGGCCTGGAGCAGGTGCCGTTCGTGCCAGATGCTGCCGCAGCCCGAGTTGGCGGCCGAGCAAAGGTAGAAGCCGCCGCCAATATTTTTAAGGGCCGGGCGTCCGCACCTGGGGCAGAGAAACTCCGTCATCTTCGCTCCGGACGATTCGGGGTCTTCTGGGCCAAAATCCGCTTTCACCGATAAGATTATCGCGGTTTTTCGGCCCGGTCTGACAAGCAAAAACCGGCGGGCTCTAGTCCCCCCTCTAGAGTCCGCCGGCGCGAGCTGAGACCCCTCACCTCCTTTCTTACGGATTCGCTTCTGGCAAGCCACCCAGGTAGCTCCGAGCGGTCGGTTAGCAATCCCCCCTTTCGTGGGAATTTGGGGAGGAGAGCGCTCGGCTTCGCTCCTCCTGCCTCGGCCCCATCTTAAGCCACCGCCGGCCGGCCCCTCGACCCCATTATCCCCCGCTTTTTCAACACGGCCCGCCCACTTCTCCACCTCGGCCGCCGGCCCCGGTTTGGATATAATGCCCTTTGAGGGGAGCTTGATGCTGGCCGAGTGGGTCGAAATTCTAGGCATAGACCCCGCCCGGCAGGGGTTGCAGATAGTCCCGGCCGAAAAGGCGGCCGGCCTATCGCCGGAACTGCCGGCCCTGCTCATCGTCGGCCCGGAGGCCGACCTGGCAAAAGTCAAGGCCGGCCTTCTCGAGATTTACCCGCCTGACACCCGCCTGAAACTTGTTTACGACTCCCACCGCCAGCCCGTTACGGCCACCCTCGGGGACCTTGCCGGGGGCCGGTCCCGGCCGGCCGCCATCTTTGTCGACGTCCGCCCCCTGGAAGAGCTGCCCCGAACCTTCCGGGCCCTGGAATACATCGTCGCCCGCCTCCGCGCCCCCGACGGCTGCCCCTGGGACCGGCAGCAGACCCACCAGTCCACCAAGCCCTTCCTCCTGGAGGAGGTCTACGAGGCCGTCGACGCCATCGACCGGGAGGACTGGGCCGACCTGCGGGAGGAGCTCGGGGACGTCCTTTTCCACGTCCTCTTTCAGGCCCAGCTCGCCCGGGAGGAAGGCCGCTTTAACCTGGGCGACGTCCTCGAAACGGTCAACACCAAGCTGGTCCGCCGCCATCCCCACGTCTTCGGGGAGGTAAAGGTCGCCTCCATCGACGAAATCTGGGCCAACTGGGAGGAGCTTAAGCGCTCGGAGAAGGCCGAAGCCGGGGCATCCCCCCTGGCCGGGGTGCCTAAGGCGATGCCGGCCTTAGGTTACGCCGCCCAGGTCCTCCACCGGGCCCGCCGCTTCGGGATTCCCCTGCCCACGGCCGACGAATTTCTGGCCGCGGCCGCAAGCCGGCTGGCCGAACTCCAGGCCGCCCCGCCCGACCCGGCAAGAATCCTCGGCGAGGCCCTCCTGGCCCTGGCCCTTTACGGGGCGGCCCTGGAACTGGACCCCGAAGACGCCCTGCGCCAGGCCAACCGCCGCCTGGCCGCCGCCGTGGAAGGGGCGGCCGTCTCCCGGTCGGCCATGGAACTCGACGGCCTTTTCGGCCCGGCCGAAAGCCCCTAGCCGATTTCGACCTCCACCCGGTTCCGGCCGCCCGTCTTCGCCCGGTAGAGGGCTTCGTCCGCCCGCTTAATCAGGGACTGAACGGTGTCATCCGGCCGGAAGGAGGCCACCCCGTAGCTGGCGGTGATGGTGCCCACCTGGTCAAACCGGCGGTTTTCCAGGGTTTCTTTAAGGCGCTGGGCCAGAACCCAGGCCGCCTTCCGGTCGGTCTCCGGGGCCACGATGATAAATTCCTCCCCGCCCCACCGGCCGATCCGGTCGGTCCGGCGCAGTTCCCGGGAGAGAAGCTGGGCCACCTCCTGGAGGGCCCGGTCCCCCACATCGTGGCCGAAGGCGTCGTTGACCCGCTTCAGGTGGTCCAGGTCGACCATCACCACCGAAAGGGGCCGGCCGTAGCGACGGGCCCGCTCCACCTCGTCCTGCAAAATCCGCTCGATGCCCCGCCGGTTAGGAAGGCCCGTCAGGTAGTCGTTAAAGGCCAGGTAAGCCATCTGGTCGACCCGCATCCGGACCTCCACGTAATCCTCCTTAAACCTCGAAAAGAAATGGAGGACGACGATAATAACGGCGTTCCAGGCGTAAAAAAGGGCCAAGGTCGCCGCCAGCTTGGGCTCGCCCGCCGGCAGCGCCCGGCCGACCCCGATTACCACCAGGGTTAAATAAAAGCCGACCAGGGCGCCCAGGGCGTAGGTGCCCGGCAGCGCCAGGAAGACGAAAGTGTAAAGGACCGGCAGGGTCAGCGCCCGGACGAGGACGCCGCTCTCCACCTGCGCCGGCCCCAGGTCAAAAAGATAATAAAACCTTACCAAGAGCAGGCCGGCCACCGCGGTGAGGGTGACGGCCTCGAAGGGCCAGAGCCTCACCCGAACCAGCTGGAGTAGAAGGCTTAATAAAGCAAAGCACCCCGCCAGGACCAGTAAAAGGGGCTGAAACACCTGGTGGCCGAGGCCGATAACATCGTAAGCCACCACCAGGACCACCACCCCAACCCCGATGAAGGGCAGGGTTATCGAGTAAATCAGCCGCTTAAACTGGTCGAAATGCTCGTCGTTGGGGGCCAGGGGCGGGGCCGGGGCAGGGCTCTCGCGGGGGCGGGCCAGGTCGAGCAGACCGGTCTCCACGTCGGACCTATCCAAGTTCAGCTCCTCCACCTCACGCTGGGTTTTGACTATCACGGCCCTCCGCTCCGCTCAGACCCGGCCGAGAATCGCCGGTAGGAAAGCGCCTACCACATAATAACTCATTACGCCGTTAAATGCCAGGCTGTCTACCCGGTCGAGTAAGCCCCCGTGTCCCGGAAAAAGCCGGCCGCTGTCTTTAACCCCGGCGCTCCGCTTAAGGGCCGACTCGAAAAGGTCCCCCGCCTGGCCGGCCAGGGCCAGGCCGAAACCGAGGCCGGCCGCCGGCCAGGGCCCGGGCAACCCCAGCAGGGCGGCCAGCCCGACCCCCACCGTGGGACCGGCCGCCAGCCCGCCCACAAAGCCTTCGACCGTCTTGGCCGGGCTCACCGCCGGGGCCAGGGGACGCCGACCCCAGCGGCGGCCGACGAAAAAGGCGGCCGTATCCACCCCAAACGTCACCCCAAAGGTGAAAAGGGTCCATTCCAGGCCGCGGGGAAGGTCCCGCAACGGGATGTAATAGCTAAAAATCAGGCCGCAGTAAAGGCTCCCGCCCAGGGTGGCCGCCCAGTCGGCCAGGGCCCCCCGAGTCTTCCCCCGCACCACCAGGGCCGCCCCCGCCAGCAGGGTCCCGGCCGCCAGCACCGGCCCGCCCAGCTCCGGCCGCCCGAGGCCCACAACCCCCACCACCCCCAGCCCCCCGGCCGTCCCCACCCAGACCAGCGGGGAAAGCCCGGCCAGCCGGGCCAGGCGGTAGAATTCCAGGTGGCCCGCCAGGGAAGCCAGGCCGACGAGCAGGGTAAAATAAGGGGGGCCGAGCCAGAGGCTAATGAGCAAAACCGGCAGGGCGGCCGCGGCCGTCAGGACCCGGGTACGTAACATCGCCTGCGGCTAAGTTTTACCGATACCCGGATTATGGAGGCAGACCCGTGGCGACAATAACCTACGACGACTTTCTTAGGGTCGAGATCCGGGTGGGCAGGGTGGTCCGGGTGGAAGACCACCCGAAGGCCCGAAAACCTGCCTACAAGGTCTGGGCGGATTTCGGGGAGCTTGGGGTTAAAAGCTCCAGCGCCCAACTTACCCGCCAGTATACTAAAGAGGACCTGCTCGGGCGGCAGGTGGTGGCCGTGGTCAACCTGGAGCCGAAGCGGGTGGCCGGCTTTGTTTCTGAGGTCCTCATTCTGGGCGCGATGGTAAGCGACGAAGACGTGGTCCTCCTCCGCCCCGACTTTGAGGTCGCCCCCGGAACCCGCATTCTTTAGTCAAACCAGTCAAACCCCGGCCCCCACCCGAAGCTCAAGGCCGAGGACCCCCGCGAGCTCCCCCAGGAGGCGCGCCGCCTCCCCGTTGCCCCCGAGGCCGAGTCCCGCCAGCTCGTCCAGCACCCGGAGAGCCGCCGGCGTATCCAGGTCGTCCGCCAGGGCCCCAAAGAAGCGGGCCCGAAAGGCCGCCGCCTCGGCCCAGCCGGGGTTGGCCGCAACGGGGGCCCGCCGCACCGCCGCCCGGAACTTCTCCAGCCGGGCCGCCGCCCCTCCCAGGTCGGCCTCCTGGTAGTCGAGGCCGACCCGGTAGTGGGTGGAGATCAGATAAAGGCGAATGGCGTCCGGGTCAAATTTTTGGCGCAGGTCCCGGACAAAGACCATGTTCCCCAGGGACTTGCTCATCTTAACCCCGCCCAGGGAGACCAGGCCCACGTGGACCCAGAAGCGGGCAAAGGGTCGCTCCCCGGTGTACGCTTCGCTCTGGGCCATCTCGTTCTCGTGGTGGGGGTAGATAAGGTCGGCCCCGCCCCCGTGGATATCCAGCTCCGGTCCCAGGTAGCGGATAGACATCGCCGTGCACTCGATGTGCCAGCCGGGCCGGCCCGGTCCCCAGGGGCTCTCCCAGGCCGGCTCCCCCGGGGCCGACCGCCGCCAGAGGGCAAAATCGAGGGGGTCTTCCTTGGCCGGGTCGTCCACGTCGCTGTCGTCCTGCCGGGCGGCGATGGCCAGCATCTCTTCCCGGCTGAGGCGGCTCAATCGGCCGTAGTCGGCCACCGCCTTAACCCGAAAGTAGACCCCCCGGGGAATAATATACCCGTAGCCTTTTTCCAGCAGGCCCCGGGTGACCTCCTGGATCATCGGGATCTCCCGGGTGGGCCTGGGGTGGTGGTCGGCGGGGATAACCCGGAGGGCGGCCATATCTTCAAAGAAGACCCGACAGCACTCTTCCCCCAGCTCCAGGTAGTCCCGGCCCAGCTGCCGGGCCCGGGCCAGGATCGATTCGTCGATGTCGGTGATGTTCTGAATATACCGGACCCGGTAGCCGTGGTGGCGCAGGAGCCGGTTTAAAACGTCGAAAACCACGTAGGTGCGGGCGTGGCCCAGGTGGGTGGTATCATACGGGGTGATGCCGCAAACGTACATGCGGACGGTGCCGTCGGGGCTAGAAAACTCCTCCTTGGCGCGGGTCAGGGTGTTATAAAGCCTCATTCCAGGCCCGTCTCCTCCGGGCGCCGGCCGGCGCCCGCTTTAGATACTAAGGCCGGACCGGCGGCCCGTCAAACCCCGGCCCAAGGCCCCCCCTCAGCCGTAGACCCCCCGGGCCTCCGCCGGCCGCACCCCCCGGACGACTTCCACGGCCTGCCGGGCCCCGGCGTTGACGAACCCGATGTCGCTTCCGGCCGGGCAGAACATCCAGCCCTCCTGGAAGCGACGGACCACCTCCTGGGGCCCGGCGCAGTGGATTCCGGCGACCTTCCCCGCCGCCCGGGCCGCCTCCAGCACCTGCCGGCACGCCCCCACGTGCTGGGGGTCTTTAACGTCCAGCCCCGGCGGCAGGCCCATAGAGATGGCCAGGTCGGCCGGTCCGATGTAAAGGGCATCCACACCCTCCACCCGGGCGATGGCCTCGGCCTGCCGGACCGCCTCGATGTGCTCCACCTGAACGATGAGGACGACCTCCTCGTTGGCCCGCTCGTAGTAATCGGGGCCGTAGAGGCGGGCCCGGTTGGGCCCGAAACTCCGGTTGCCCAGGGGCGGGTACCGGCAGGCCAGCACCGCCCGGCGGGCATCCTCCGGCGTGTTGACCAGGGGAACCAGCACCCCGTAGGCCCCGGCGTCCAGGACCCACTGGAAATATTCCGGCTGGTTCCACGGGAGCCGCACGAGGGGCACCGCCTCGGCACCGCTCAGGGCCTGAAGGCAGGCGACGACCCGCCCGACGTCGATGCCCATCCCGTGCTGCATGTCGACGAGCACCCAGTCGAAGCCGGCATGGGCCAGGCTCTCGACCACATACGGGTCGCCGGTGGAAACCCAGACCCCCAGGGCCGGTTTGCCTTCCCGCCAGAGCTGTTTGAGCCGGTTAGGTCGCATCGTCAGGCCTCCGCTGGGGTAACCTGCCCCTGAGTATAATTGACTTGGAAGGCCCATGTCCAAGGTTTTCTCCCTGGTATCCGACTTTCAGCCGACCGGCGACCAGCCCCAGGCCATCGAAGCCCTGGTGGAGGGGATCCGGCGGGGCTATAAGCATCAGACGCTTCTTGGGGTGACGGGCTCCGGGAAAACCTTCACCATGGCCAACGTCATCGCCCGGGTTGGCCGGCCCACCCTGGTCATCGCCCATAATAAGACCCTGGCCGCCCAGCTCTACGCCGAGTTTAAAGAGTTCTTTCCCCATAACGCCGTCGAATACTTCGTTTCGTATTATGACTACTACCAGCCCGAGGCTTATCTGCCCGAAACGGACACATATATCGAAAAAGACGCCCAGATAAACGACGAAATCGACAAGCTCCGCCACGCCGCCACCCGGGCGGTCCTGGAGCGGGATGACGTCATCGTGGTGGCCTCGGTTTCGTGCATCTACGGCCTGGGCGACCCCGAAGAGTACGAGGCCTTCGTGATGTACCTCCGGGTCGGGGATACCCGGACGCCCCAGCAGGTGGCGCGGCACCTGGTGGGGATGCAGTACGAGCGCAACGACTTTGAGCCGGGCCGGGGTCGGTTTCGGCTGCGGGGGGACACCCTTGACGTCTGGCCGGCCTACCAGGAGACGGCCCTCCGGGTTGAGTTCGACTGGGACACCATCGTCCGGATCACCGAGATAGACCCCCTCACCGGGGAGGTGCTGGTCCGCCACCAGGAGGTGGCCGTCTACCCGGCCAAGCACTTTGTGACCCGGGCCGAGAAGCTTGAGGCCGCCATCGCCGCCATCGAGGCCGAGCTGGCCGAACGGGTCAAAGAGCTGGAGGCCCAGGGCAAGTTTCTGGAGGCGGCCCGGCTCCTGGCCCGGACCAGGTACGACCTGGAGATGCTGCGGGAGGCCGGCTACTGCGCCGGCATCGAAAACTACTCCCGCCACCTCTCCGGCCGGCCCCCTGGAAGCCCCCCCTGGACCCTCTTAGACTATTTCCGTTACCGGCACGGGGATAACTTTCTGCTCTTTATCGACGAGTCCCACATAACCATTCCCCAGCTCAAGGGGATGTACCACGGGGAGATGAGCCGAAAGGATAACCTCATCGCCTACGGCTTCAGGCTCCCCTCGGCCCGGGACAACCGGCCCTTAAGCTTTGAGGAGTTTAACGAGCGGATCCCCCAGGTCATCTACGTCTCGGCCACCCCCGACGACTACGAGCTGGGGCTGAGCCGCCGCTACGGCCAGGTGGTGGAGCAGATCATCCGGCCGACGGGGCTGCTCGACCCGGAGGTGGAAGTTCGGCCCACCCGGGGTCAGGTTGACGACCTGCTCCACGAGATTCGGGAGCGGGTGTGCCGGGGCGAGCGGACCCTAGTGACCACCCTGACCAAGCGGATGGCCGAGGACCTGGCCGACTATCTTAAAGAGATGGGCATCAAAACCCACTACCTTCACTCGGACATCGAGACCATCGAGCGGGTGCAGATTCTTCGGGACCTGCGCCTCGGGGTCTACGACGTGGTGGTGGGCATCAACCTGCTTAGGGAGGGCCTGGACCTGCCCGAGGTGAGCCTGGTGGCCATCCTCGACGCCGACAAGGAAGGGTATTTAAGGTCCTACCCGGCCCTCATTCAGATTATGGGCCGGGCCGCCCGGCACGTGGAAGGCAGGGTCATCATGTACGCCGACACCATCACCGAGTCGATGCGCAGGGCCATCGAGGAGACCGAACGCCGGCGGCGGATCCAGCTCGAATACAACCGCCGCCACGGAATCACCCCCCAGGGCATCCGGAAGGCCGTCCGGGACCTCACCGACCGGCTCCGGCTGGTGGCCGAGACCGGGCCCGAATACCACGTGCGGGAGCGGGTGCCCAAAGACGAGCTTTACCGGATGATCAAGGAGCTTGAGGCGGAGATGAAGGCGGCGGCCAAGGCCCTGGAATTCGAACGGGCCGCCCTCATCCGGGACCAGCTCTTCGAGCTGAGGGGATTGCTGGCCGAAGAGGAGGCGGACGGCCGAATTCTCGCCCGGCGGAATTCGGCCGGTCGGCGGGTTGCGTCTGGCGAACCTTAGTTTGCTATAATTCGGTAAACATTATTGGTTAACCGTAAATAATCCGGAAAGGAGAACTGTCAGCGGTGGCCGACCGCAGCCTCGGAATTGCCGAACGGGTGCTGGAAAACGTTAAAAAAGTCATCATCGGCAAGGACCAGGAAGTCGAGCTGGCCATCATCGCCCTGATGTGTCAGGGGCACCTCCTCATCGAGGACGTGCCGGGGGTTGGCAAGACGGTCCTGGCCAAGGCCATCGCCAAGTCCCTGGGCTGCAGCTTCCGCCGGATCCAGTTCACCCCCGACCTGCTCCCCTCGGATATTACCGGGGTCTCGGTCTACAACCAGAAGACCGGGGAGTTCGAGTTCCGGCCGGGACCGGTGATGGCCCAGATCGTCCTGGCCGATGAGATCAACCGGGCCACCCCGAGGACCCAGGCGGCCCTCCTGGAGTGCATGGAGGAGCGGCAGGTGACCGTGGACGGCCGGACCTACCCCATGCCCCAGCCCTTCCTGGTTATGGCCACCCAGAACCCCATCGAGTATGAGGGCACCTTCCCCCTCCCCGAGGCCCAGCTCGACCGCTTTTTGATGCGCATCTCCCTGGGCTACCCCAGCCGGGCCGACGAGATCAAAATCCTCGACCGCCAGCAGCACGTCCACCCCATCGACGAGCTCGGACAGGTGGTGGATACCGAGGAGCTTCTGGAGCTCCAGGAGCGGGTCAAAGAGATCTACGTAGACCCCCTTATAAAGCAATACATCGTCGCCCTGGTCGAGGCGACCCGGAAACACCCCGACGTCTACCTGGGGGCGTCGCCCCGGGGCTCCCTGGGGCTGCAACGCACCAGCCAGGCCCTGGCCCTCCTGCGGGGCCGGGATTACGTCTTGCCCGACGACGTTAAACTGCTGGCCCTCCCCGTCCTGAGCCACCGAATCATCGTCAACCCTTCGGCCCGGGTCAAGAACGTGACGGCCCGGACGGTCCTTAAAGAAATCCTGGAGTCCGTGCCCGTCCCCGGGGCCCGGGTCGGCCGGTAAGCTTGCTCGGCCCGAACCGTGCGTAGCTGGACCGTCGTCGGCCTGCTGGTCATCGCCGTTCTGGCTGCCCTGGCCCTCAACTACGTTTTGCTCTACCGGGTGGCCTACGTGCTGGCCTTCGTCCTGGTGGTCGGCTACGTCTGGTCCTGGGCAAATATCCGCTGGCTGGAGGTGGAGCGGACCACCAGCACCACCCGGGCCCAGGTGGGCGAGCGGCTGGTGGAGCGGCTCACCGTCCGCAACACCGGCCCCCTTCCCAAACCCTGGGTGGAGGTCCACGACCTTTCGGACCTGCCGGGCCACCAGCTGAGTCAGGCCTTCGGCCTCCTCTCCGGGGGCCACCGCACCTGGCGGGCGGAAACGGTCTGCCGGCAGCGGGGAAAGTTCAGCCTGGGCCCCATCATCGTCCGGACCAGCGACCCCTTCGGCCTTTTCCCCCGGGAGGTGACCCTGGGCGAGCCCCAGACCCTCATCGTTTACCCCCGGGTCGTCCAGCTCCGGGAATTCGAGCTTCCGGGCGGGGAACTCTCCGGGGAGGTCCGCACCCGGCGCCGCACCCACCAGGTGACCCCGGTGGCCGCCGGCGTCCGGGATTACCAGCCGGGGGACAGCTACAACCGGATCCACTGGCCCACCACCGCCCGCCTCGGCCGGCTGGCCGTTAAGGAATTCGAGCTGGACCCCCTGAGCGACGTCTGGGTCCTGCTGGATTTGCAGGCGGCCGTCCAGGCCGGGCTGGGGCCCGAATCCACCGAGGAGTACGGGGTGACCCTGGCCGGGTCGGTGGCCAAGGCCCTCCTCGACCGGAACTGGTCGGTGGGCCTTATCGCCTTCGGTCAGACCCACGAGGTGGTCCCCACCGACCGGGGGGTTCGCCAGCTCCTGAAGATTCTGGAGACCCTGGCCGTCGTCCGGGCGCTGGGGCGGATTCCCCTGGCCGAGCAGGTCCTCATGGAGTCGGCCCGATTCGGCCGGAACACCACCCTGGTGGTCATCACCCCTTCGGCAAGCGAAGGCTGGGTGGAGAGCCTCGGCCTCCAGGTGCGGCGGGGGGTCAGGCCGGTGGTCGTGCTCCTGGACGCCGCCAGTTTCGGGGGTTACCACAGCCCCCTCATGCCCCTGGGTGCCCTGACCGCCGCCGGAATCCCGGCCTATATCGTCCGCCGGGGCCAGCCTTTGGACCTGGCCTTCGCCGCCCGGGCCGCCGGCGGGGTTGACGGCCGGCATCGGGTCCCCTAAACTCCAATCGCAAGGGGCTGACCGGTGCGGGCCTTTTTACTGCGCAGATTGGTCAGGACCGTCGTGGTCCTCTGGGGCATCTCCACCATCGTGTTTGTGGTGGTGCGCCTTTCGGGCGACCCCATCGTCCTGATTCTGCCCCCCGATGCCCCCACGGCCGAGGTCTTCCGGGTCCGGCGGGAGATGGGCCTGGATGAGCCCCTCTGGGTCCAGTACCTGGTCTTTCTACGCAACGCCCTTCAGGGCGACTTCGGCCGGTCGATTCACTTCCGGCAGCCGGCCCTGGCCGTCGCCCTGGAGCGGATTCCGGCCACCATTCAGCTGGCGGTGACGGCCTTCGCCCTGGCGGTGGTCGCGGCCGTGCCGGCGGGCATCGTGGCGGCCGTCCGCCGCTTCAGCCTCTATGACCACCTGGGGATGTTTCTGGCCCTCCTCGGCCAGTCGGTGCCCACCTTCTTTCTGGGCATCCTGCTTTTGCTCGTCTTCGCCGTCTGGTTTCCCCTCCTGCCCATCGGGGGCACCGGCACCCCGGCCCACCTGGCGATGCCGGCGGTAACCCTCGGGGCCTTCGCCATGGCCTCCATCGCCCGGCTCACCCGGTCGGCCATGCTGGAGGTGCTCTCCCAGGACTACATCCGGACGGCCCGGGCCAAGGGCCTTAAAGAGCGTACCGTCATCCTCCGCCACGCCTTCCGCAACGCCCTCATCCCCGTGGTCACCATCATGGGCCTCCAGTTCGGCACCCTCCTGGGCGGGGCGGTGGTCACCGAAACCATCTTCGCCTGGCCGGGGATCGGCCGCCTGGCTATCCAGTCGATCTTCAACCGGGATTACCCGGTGGTTCAGGCCACGGTCTTTCTGGCCGCCGTCGCCTTTGTGGCGGTCAACTTCGTCGTCGACCTTTTTTACGCCGTCCTCGACCCGAGAATCCGCTACGACTAGCCGCCGATGCAGACCCGACCCGCCGTCCCCACCGAGCTGGTCCTGCCCCGGCGGCCCCCCCGGCGCCGGGCGGGCCGGATTCCCTTACCCGTGGCCTTCTTCGTCTGCTTTCTGGCGGCGTTGATTCTGGCGGCCGTTTTCGCCGACCACCTGGCCCCGGCCGACCCCTACCGCCAGAGCCTGCGGGGCCGGCTGGACCCCCCCGTCTGGCTTGGGGGAACCACTGGGGCCCTGCTCGGCACCGACCAGCTCGGCCGGGACATCCTCGCCCGAACCCTTTTCGGGTCGCGGGTCTCGCTGCTGGTCGGCTTTACGGCGGTGGTCATCGGGGGCCTTCTGGGAAGCCTGCTCGGCCTGGTGGCGGGTTATGCCGGCCGCATCGCCGACGAGATTATAATGACCGTTGCCGACATCCAGCTGGCCTTCCCCCTGGTGCTCCTGGCCATCGCCATCGTGGCGGTGCTGGGCCCGAGCCTGCAGAATCTCATCCTGGTAGTGGGCATCAGCGGCTGGGTCACCTACGCCCGGATCGCCCGGGCCCAGGTGCTCAGCCTCAAGCAGAAGGAGTTCGTCGAGGCCGTCCGGGCCCTGGGGGGAAGCGACCTGAGGATCCTTTTCCGGCACCTTCTGCCCAACACCCTTTCGCCCCTTATTGTGGTGGCCACCCTGGACCTGGCCCGAACCATTGTCCTCGAATCAACCTTTCATTCCTGGGTCTGGGGGTCCAGCCGCCCACCCCGTCGTGGGGCCAGATGATCGGGGAGGGCCGGGAGTATCTCATCATCGGCCGGTGGTGGGTCTCGGTCTTCCCGGGGGTCGTGCTGATGCTGACCACCATGGCCGTTAACCGGATCGGCGACTGGGTTCGGGACGTCTTAGACCCCACCCTCCGGAACGTCTGACCGTGGACCGGGTCAATCTCCCCTTCACCGGAATTCCGACCTTCCTGCGGGCGCCCCTGGTTGCGGACCTGGACCGGGTCGAGGCGGACGCGGCCGTGCTGGGCGCCCCTTACGACGAGGGCTCGCCCTGGAAGCCGGGCGCCCGCTTCGGACCCCGGGCCATTCGGGAGCAGTCGGTCCGGTTCGCCGGTTTCGGACCGGCCCAGGCCCAGCGGGGCCTTTACGACCCCCGGCTGGGCCGGCGGCGGCTGGCCGACACGAGGCTGGTGGACGCCGGGGATGTGGACGTGGTCCACGGCAACCCGGAGCGGACCTTCGCCAACATTACCGCGGCCGTCGGCGCCCTCCGCGGGCGGGGGGTCCTGCCGGTGGTGCTGGGCGGCGACCACGCCGTAACCTCGGCGGTGGTGGCGGGCGTCGGGGAGCCCGTCCACGTCGTCCAGTTCGACGCCCACCTGGACTACCGGCCGGTGGCCGAAGGGGTTCGCTACGGAAACGGCAACCCGATGCGGCTCGTCGGGGAGATGCCCCACGTCGGCCGGATCTTCCAGGTGGGGATCCGGAGCCTGCGGACCTCCGAATCGGACCTTAAGGATGCCCTGGGGCGGGGCAACCGGGTGATAACCCGCTGGGAGGTCGACGCCCT
>DAOTYJ010000023.1:0-2828 GCA_034434875.1 Dehalococcoidia bacterium
GTTTCAATCCCCTTTTCATCGGGTCAAAGGATGCAACTCCGCCGGGATGGCCTCCGCGCGCTCTGGGTGTGCGGTTTCAATCCCCTTTTCATCGGGTCAAAGGATGCAACAGCTACGTACTGGCCGCCAAGTGGCTGTGGCCCAAGAGTTTCAATCCCCTTTTCATCGGGTCAAAGGATGCAACAGCGGGGTGGGGGCGTTGGTTCTCGTTGATCACGACGGTTTCAATCCCCTTTTCATCGGGTCAAAGGATGCAACGGAATCCATGTCGGTGGACGAGTTAATCAAGGTGTGTTTCAATCCCCTTTTAATCGGGTCAAAGGATGCAACTGACGATGGCGGAAGTTGACTATTCCAGACAGGAGCCGCGTTTCAATCCCCTTTTCATCGGGTCAAAGGATCCAACAGGGGAATGGCGGTGGATTTGGACTCTATGTCGGTGGGTTTCAATCCCCTTTTCATCGGGTCAAAGGATGCAACGCCGACGTCCACTGCCCGCGGTGCGCCGAGAAGCGCTTGTTTCAATCCCCTTTTCATCGGGTCAAAGGATGCAACTTGGGTAGGTGCGGTGGCCACCCCGGGCCGTCCGCCGTTTCAATCCCCTTTTCATCGGGTCAAAGGATGCAACCGGGATGAGTGGAATCAGCTGCACACAGGACTGACGGTTTCAATCCCCTTTTCATCGGGTCAAAGGATGCAACCAGGTCTTCCCGTCGGCCGAGATGAATACTTGGAAAGTTTCAATCCCCTTTTCATCGGGTCAAAGGATGCAACTTCGACGTGATCTGATCTATGTGGTGGCGGGGACTTCTGTTTCAATCCCCTTTTCATCGGGTCAAAGGATGCAACCCCGTGGCGGGAATCATGCGCGAGATATCGTCTTCTTGTTTCAATCCCCTTTTCATCGGGTCAAAGGATGCAACACGGCCACATCCTGAACGTCACAATCGACGCAGACGCGTTTCAATCCCCTTTTCATCGGGTCAAAGGATGCAACCGATGACGCGCCACGCGGCAGCGAGCCGATCCCGCTTGACGTTTCAATCCCCTTTTCATCGGGTCAAAGGATGCAACGAAATCATGCTTCCGGGCGGACGGGTGTATGTAAATGTTTCAATCCCCTTTTCATCGGGTCAAAGGATGCAACCTTTCCGGAGCCTCGGAGGTCCATTCCCCTGTTTCCGGTTTCAATCCCCTTTTCATCGGGTCAAAGGATGCAACCTCGTCTCGGCCGCGTTTCCAGATCTTTATCTCCAGGTTTCAATCCCCTTTTCATCGGGTCAAAGGATGCAACGGCCAAAGAGAAAGACTTGGCCGACGAGGTGGAGCTATGTTTCAATCCCCTTTTCATCGGGTCAAAGGATGCAACCGCCGGGCTTCACGCGTCCCCAGAGTGTATATCCTGTTTCAATCCCCTTTTCATCGGGTCAAAGGATGCAACATTAACGGCAAACGGCGAAAAGGAGGGCCAAAATGAGTTTCAATCCCCTTTTCATCGGGTCAAAGGATGCAACGCGGTCGATGTTAAGTCGCCAACCTGAATTTGCGTTTCAATCCCCTTTTCATCGGGTCAAAGGATGCAACCGGGTCGGACTGAGTGCCACTGGGGGAAGTGATAGTAAGTTTCAATCCCCTTTTCATCGGGTCAAAGGATGCAACGGAGGGATGAAGAATGCGAGTTTCTTTAGAAGATCAAGTTTCAATCCCCTTTTCATCGGGTCAAAGGATGCAACGCTACAGACGGCCATCATCTGTTCTACAACCCCAAAGTTTCAATCCCCTTTTCATCGGGTCAAAGGATGCAACCCACGTGGAGGAAGTGCATGTGCGGTATGTATTCGTCGTTTCAATCCCCTTTTCATCGGGTCAAAGGATGCAACTTGATGAAGCTGATGGAGGAGCAATACATGGCAATCGGCTTTCAATCCCCTTTTCATCGGGTCAAAGGATGCAACCGCAAACCTATCGTCACTCTCCTCAAAATTGAACCTGACTTTCAATCCCCTTTTCATCGGGTCAAAGGATGCAACCGCCATCGCTGGCGCCATCCGGCGGGGGTTCCAAGCTTTCAATCCCCTTTTCATCTGGTCAAAGGATGCAACGTGCGGGTGGTCGTCCGGGGCGAGGAACATCTCGTCCCTTTCAATCCCCTTTTCATCGGGTCAAAGGATGCAACAGCAAGCGCGTCGGGAGACATGCCAACGGCTACCTGCACTTTCAATCCCCTTTTCATCGGGTCAAAGGATGCAACTTACGTCCTCCGAGGCCCGGCAGAGGATATTTTCCTCCGCTTTCAATCCCCTTTTCATCGGGTCAAAGGATGCAACCTTCCGCGCAGGTGCCCAACCTGCGCGGACCGAGAGGACTTTCAATCCCCTTTTCATCGGGTCAAAGGATGCAACCCCGCGGGGCCCCGGCGTTACCCGGGTGGAATGAGTGCTTTCAATCCCCTTTTCATCGGGTCAAAGGATGCAACTACGAGCCACTGGCTAGCGTCAAGCGCGTAGATCTACTTTCAATCCCCTTTTCATCGGGTCAAAGGATGCAACTGGACGAACTGGTGCGGATTCTGGCGAAAAAACTCAAGCCTTTCAATCCCCTTTTCATCGGGTCAAAGGATGCAACGTATGATCCCCACCGAGATTTCCGCCCCATGAAGAATCCTTTCAATCCCCTTTTCATCGGGTCAAAGGATGCAACCGCGGCGGGATTCAGGATGTGAACCGCCCCGGGTGCTTTCAATCCCCTTTTCATCGGGTCAAAGGATGCAACCGCGAAGCGAGGTCCGAATGAAGCGTAGCGTTGTGAACTTTCAATCCCCTTTTCAT
>DAOTYJ010000024.1:0-6753 GCA_034434875.1 Dehalococcoidia bacterium
GACCAGCTCCTGCAGGAGCTGGCCAACATCAAGCGCTAGGCGGGAGGATGAGCCTTGGGCATTAAACCGACCGGGATTGCAAACACCGGGGGCCTTAAGCCCCTCAGCCGGGGGCCGAAGGCCCCGCGGCCGGGACGCGCCCGGGACTTCGGGGCCCTTCTCCGGTCGGCGCCGGGCGGGCCGGGCCGGCCGGACCCGCCCGGGACCAAGGGGCCCCCGGCTGCCCCCCCGCCGGCGAAGGTGGTGGCGCAGGCCTCCCCCGAGCTTTTCGACCGGCCGGCCGAGCCCCGTTTTGCCCACCAGATGGACCCGGCCGACCTTAAGGCCGTCCGGCTTGGGGTAAAGGCGACGGCGGCCGAAACGGGCCTGGAAGTCGAGGCCGTCGTGCTGGACCAGGCGGGCCGGCCGGTGCCGGACGCGGTGGTGCTGGCCCTGGTCAACCCCTCCGGCGGTCCGGGGGCCCCTTCGGCGGAGGCCGGCTTCTTTCTGCCTAACACCGACCCCTTCGGCCGGACCCGGCAGACCCTGCGCCTGGGAGGTCCGGCCCGGGTAAAGCTCATTGCGGTGGCGGGCAACGGCCTGCAGACGGCCCGGGAGCTGGACCTGCCGGCCTCGGCCGGGACCTGAGGAGCCGACCCGGGTTCACCCCCCCTGGCGTAGAATTAAAAGAGCCTCAATAAGGAGTTTGCCGTGGGCGAGGTGAACTGGCTCGAGAAAATCGCGGTAAGCGACGAGGCCCTGGCCGACGCCTGGGAACTGGTCAAGGGCCACCTGGAAGGGGTCGAGCAGGCCGAGGTGGACCCCTGGCTCGAACCTATCTTTTACCCCAACCTAGTAAAACCCCCGGAGGCCGAAGGGGATGTCCGACCTCGCTGAACTTACCGTAACCGCCGCTTCGGAGCTTATCGCCCGCAAGGAGCTTTCGCCGGTGGAGCTGGTTCAGGCCCTGCTGGACCGCATCGAACGGGTGGAGCCCAAGGTCCTGGCCTGGGCCCGGCTCCTGCCCGAGGCCGCCCTGGCCGAGGCCCGCCGGCTGGAGGCCCTCCAGGCCAAGGGCGAGTTTTGCGGGCCCCTCCACGGGGTGCCCATCGGCCTTAAGGACATCATCTTCACCGCCGGGGTCGAGACCGCCGCCGGCTCGAAGGTCCTGGCCGGCTTTGTTCCCGAATATGATGCCACCGTCACGGCCCGGCTCAAGGCCGCCGGGGCCATCATCCTGGGCAAGACGGTCACCACCGAGTTCGCCATGTTCGAGCCCGGCCCCACCCGTAACCCCTGGAACCCCGAGCACACCCCGGGGGGCTCCAGCAGCGGGTCGGCGGCGGCAGTTGCCGCCCGGATGTGCCCGGCGGCCTTCGGGAGCCAGACGGCCGGGTCCATCCTGCGGCCGGCCTCCTACTGCGGCATCGTCGGCCTTAAGCCCACCTACGGCCGGGTGAGCCGGCACGGGGTGGTGCCCGTGAGCTGGACCCTGGACCACGTGGGGCCGATGGTCCGGACGGTGGCCGATGCGGCCCTGCTCCTTAAGGTCGTCGCCGGGCCGGACCCCAATGACCCGACGACCCTGCCCGTGCCCGTCGACGACTACCCGGCGGCCGTCGGTCAGGGTGCCGCCGGCCTGCGGGTCGGCATCCCTGACAGGTTCTTTACCGAGGCTGCGGATGACGAAAGCCGCCGGGCCTACGAGGCGGCCGTAACCAGGCTCAAGGAGCTGGGGCTGATGCTCCGGCCGGTGCGCCTGCCCGGGGTTTTTGAGCCCCTGCGGGACGCCCACCGGACCATAATGTACGCCGAGGCGGCAGCTTTTCACAAAAAGTGGTTTGCCGAGCGGCCGGATGATTACCGGCCCCGGACCCGCCGGATTATTCAGGCCGGAATGCTCACGCCGGCCCCCCTTTACCTGCGGGCCCAGCAGCTTCGGACCGAGGCGGTGCGGGCGATGGGACGCCTCTTTGAAGAAGTCGACGTGCTGGTTACCCCGACTACCCCCGGCCCCGCCCCGCGGGGTCTGGACTGGACCGGCGACCCGGCCTTTAACCAGCCCTTCAGCGCCGTGGGCTTCCCCGCCATCACCGTCCCGGCCGGTTTAAGCGGCTCGGGCCTGCCCCTCGGGGTCCAGTTTGTGGCCCGGCCCTTCGACGAGGCGACCCTGTTCCGGGTGGCCGCGGCCTTCGAGGCGGCCGTGGGCCTGAGGCTCAAGCCCCCGGTTTGAGGGGATTCCGGACCGAGTAAAGAAGCGCTGCTGTCAGGCCGAGGGCAGCCCACCCGACCGGACTCCAGAGGGGACCGGCCGTGGCCGGGTCAACATCCTTGAGAAGAAACAGGGGCAGGCCCCCGACGGCGTTGAGGGCCCCGTGGGCGACGGTCGGCGGGACCACACTGCCTGAGCTAAGCCTCAGCCAGGCGAGGTTAACACCCAGCAGGATGCAAAAGGCCGTAAACAAAAAAACGCCGGGTAGGTATGGGGGCGGGTGGCCCGGGTAGCTATAGCTGGCCAGAAAAACCAGGGGGGCGTGCCAGAGGCCCCAGACCGCCCCGTGGGCCAGGATTCCCGGCCAGGGCCCCCAAAGGCCCATCAGCCTGGGAAGGAGATAGCCCCGCCAGCCGAACTCCTCCCCGAAGGCGAAAAGGCTGTTTACGGGCACGGCCACCGTAAGCCCGGCCGCGACCTGGGCCAGTAGGACGGCCTCGGCCGGCAGGGGCGGCCCCCCGGCCGCGGCCAGCAGGGAATGGAGGGCGGCAAGCTCCGTATCCGGGGGGTAGACGGGTAAGCTTAAGGCCACCGTGACCAGGGTGAGGAGGGCCGGCCCGAACCAGGCCAGGAGGACGCACTTCAGGGGCGGCCACCTGAGGCCGGCATCCCCAAAGCCCGATTTTTCCACCCAGCGCCGGGCCACGTAGGCCCCGAGGGCCGGGGGCCACATGAGCAGAAAGGCGAGGGGCAGAACCAGAATCCCGGTCAGGGCCGGGGCGGCGGCCTGCCGGCCGAAGAGGGCGATGCCGACCTGGACGGGCCAGGCAAGCCCGAAGGCGATAAGGACGAACAGGCCGAGCCCAAGGCGGTCTTTGGCCGACGCCGGCCCAGTTTGAAACCCCATCTTTGGTCAAGTTTACCACCCTGGGGCCCGCCCGGGCCTCGCAGTTACCGACGAAACCGCGGGCTTGGTTGTAGAGGGGGCACGGGCCGGGGCCGACGTGGGAAAATCTATACGGTGAAGGGCCACCGCTGGTTTGCCGCCGTCTACGACCTGGCCACGGGCCGGTTTGAGGCCAAGCTCCTGGGCCGGCTCAGGGCCTGGGTCGCCGGGGAGGCCGTGGGCCGGGTCCTGGAAGTCGGGGTCGGCACCGGCGCAAATTTCCCCTACTACCCCGAGGGCCTGAGCGTCGTGGCCGTCGACCCCGACCCCTTTATGCTTGCCCGGGCCCGAAAACGGGCGGGGCGGCTGGGCCGGGACCCGGACCTTATCCGGGCGGCGGCCGAGGCCCTGCCCTTCGCCGACGGGTCCTTCGACACGGTGGTGGCGACCCTGGTCTTCTGCTCAGTGCTCGACCCGGACCGGGCGCTGGCCGAGGTCCGGCGGGTCCTTCGGCCGGGGGGAACTTTCAGGTTTATCGAGCATGTTCGGGCCGGGGGCGGCCTGCTGGGCCGGCTCCAGGATACGGCAACCCCGGTGTGGCGGCGGGTTGCCGGCGGCTGTCACCTGAACCGGCAGACGGTGGAAGCCATAAAAGGGGCCGGGTTTGAGCTGGTACGGCTGGAGTGGCACCCGCTTCTCTTTACGCCCCTGGCGGCCGGGGTTGCCCGGCCGAAATAGTCGGGCTGGGGGGATGGGGATCCGCCGGCGCCTTCGGTTTTACGTAACCCTGGCCTTTTACCGGATGCTGGGTTGGGTGGAGTGGGTCCGGCTGAACGTTCCGGACCCCCTCCGGAGCTGCCTGGTGCTGGCCACGGTCTTTGGGGGCCCCCTGGGCCTGTGCCTGGTCGTCTACTTCGTCCCCACGGCCCTTCAGGCCGTCGGCCTGCCCGGCTTCCTCGTGAACGCCGGCCTGCTGCTGACCCTGGGGCTGGCCTTCGGCCTGGTGGTTCTGGCGGATATCTTTATCATCCTGCTGATGTTCGCCGACTGGCTTGAGCGGGAGGGCAGGCGTCCCCGGGACGAGCTCTAGGCCGTGATTCCCCAGCGGGCGGCCAGCTCCAGGGTGCGGCGGGCCCGCTCGTAGATGGGCCGGTCCACCATCCGGCCGCCGACGGCAACCGAGCCCAGCCCCGACCCCTGGGCCGCCTCGTAGGCTTCGACCACTTCCCGGGCCCAGCGCACTTCGGCCTCGTCGGGGGTGAAGACCCGGTTTATGGGCCCGAGCTGGTCGGGGTGGATCGCGTACTTGCCGCTGAAACCGAGCTGGCGGGCAAGTTTCGCCTCCCGGACCAGGCCCTCGGGGTCCCGAAAGTCCGGGTAGATGGTGTCGAGGGCCTGGACGCCCAGGGCCCTGGCCACGAGGGCGACCAGGGCCTTGGGGATGAAAAGCTCCTCGCCGGTGGGGGACCGCTGGGTGCCCAGGTTAAACGTAAAGTCTTCGGCCCCGAGGCCGAGGCTCAGGAGCCGGCGGCAGGCCCGGCCGATGGCCTCGGCCCGAAGCAGTCCGGCCGGCGACTCGATTCCGATTCCCACTCGGAGGGTTCCCCGGGGCAGGCCGGCCCGGCCCTCGGCCCAGGCCAGCATCTCCTCCACCTCCCGGACCTCGTCGGGGGCCTCCACCTTGGGAATGTCCACCCCGAAGAGGCCTTCGACGACCACGGCCGCCAGGTCGTCCTGGGTGAGGCCGGAGGCCAAGCCGTTAACCCGAACCAGCACCGCCCGGCCGGCGAAGGCCCCGGAGAGTAGGGCTTCCCGGACGAGCCGGCGGGCCTCGGCCTTCTCCCCCGGAGGTACGGAGTCCTCCAGGTCCAGGACGAAGGCGTCGGCCGGGAGGGTTGGGGCTTTGGCCAGCATTCGGGGCCGGTTGCCGGGGACGTAAAGGACGCTCCGGAAGGTTGGGGTGCTCATGTTGGGCTAAAACTCCTAGGTTTTATAAAAGCGGCGGCAGTACGGGCAGACGGAATAATACCGGCGCTGGCGGCGGCCGAGCTGGTAATGGACCTCGTAAACTTCCGAAAGGTGGCCCTCGCAGAAGAACCGGCGGCAGCGGGAGCACTGACCCCAGACCTCTGCCGGACAGTCCGGGTGGCCGCAGGTTCCGGCCAGGTTCCTGGCCTCGGCCGCCAGCTTATAGGTTTTAAACTCCTCGATTTCCACCAGGCGGCGGGCGCAGTCGGGGTGGCTGCAGACGGCAGCTTCATTGGGCAGGAAGCGGCCGTGGTCGTGGCAGAAGGGCCGGCCGCAGTAGACGCAGACGGCCACCGGCCGGCTTCGGCAGCGAAAGAGCCGGTAGCGGACAAACCAGCACCCCGCGCGCCCGGACCATACACTCATAAGCCCCTGCTACAGGCCTCGCCGGACCTGCTCCCTCCCATTGGACCACAGCGCCCGGGCAAAATGCAAGGGCGGCCCGGACCCACCCGGTAATTCAAGCATTCAAGGGCTATTTTTGCAGCAATTATCATCAAGTTCTGGGTATAAAAGTCCCGACGGTGCTTTCGTACTATTGACCCGAACTGTTGTCACCGGCTACCATATTTGCGAGTTTGTGCAAGTCTGGAGGTATATGGTAAGCAGTTAAGCTCCTAATACTCCGCCATGCTGAATCAAGACATTGCACCCTTGTTCTAGAAAGATCCAAATCCAGCATGAAGGAGGAAGCGAAGCCTTGAGGCGAGCATCGTCTTTCCTTCGCCTGTTGCTTCCCACATTAATAATTTCAACCACATTAATTTCAATTCTAACCTCCGCGGCCCTCGCCGGCAGGGACCCCAGCCACTTTTCGGACCCCGTTAAAGATGAGTTCGTTATGGACACTACTTCCCGGGTGTATGTTCCGGCCGTTTCGAACGCCGGCCGAAAGGCAACCCGAACGCCTACTCCGACCTCGACTCCGGGCGGTAGCCCCGCCACGCCCACTCCTACCCCTACCCCTTCCAGCTCGGCCGGAAGTTCGACAACCTATACCATTTTCGGCAACCAGGCTCCCAGTAATTTCGACTGCCTGGGGAGGTTGGGCCGGTGGACTAGGTCGGTCCCTGGGGCTCTGGTCCGCAATCGTAATAACCAAAAAGCCAAGCGCAAATACCCGAAGGAAGGCCGTCAGCACCACTATGGTAAGACACGTTGTCCCCTGACTTTTCAGATTGTGGCCCCTTGCTTCGCTGAGATGCCGCGACCCCGCTGGTCGCTGTTTCCTTACGGCCTCACCGCCCTCTCCTTTCAGAGCCCTTGCTAACAGCATAACACGCCGGCTGGGGGCGTCCGCCGGACCTAGCCGAAGAAAAGGGGCATCAGAAGGTCCACCCAGACGTTGTTCAAAGCGTGCATCAAGACCGAGGGATAAATGCCCTTATACTTCAGGAACAATATGGCGGGGAAGAAGGACCAGAGAAAGATATAAAGGGGCAGGCCCGGGCCGATGCCCAGGTGGTAAAGGGCAAAGAGCAGGTTGTGTCCGAGCAGACCGGCCCAGACCCCAAACCTGGAAACCAAAGCCTGCAAAACGTAGCCCCGGAAGATGGTCTCTTCGGATAAGGGCACTAAAACCAGGCCCGTAAGCCCGGCTATGACAAACTCCCAACCGGTGGTGGGCCGAATAAACCCCTGCTGATTC
>DAOTYJ010000025.1:0-39505 GCA_034434875.1 Dehalococcoidia bacterium
GCGCTTCACATCGGGCACCACGGCTAAGACAAGTAGCCCTTGTTCTCGCCCTAACATCGCCACCACCGCAGGGCTATCCTTGGCGGCGCTACCCCGCCCTCGCCCGCGCTTCTTCCCCCGCCGCCGAGGGGGGGCGAGAGGGCTCTGGGGCCCCCGCCAGGGGCTTGGCCCTTGTGTCCGGCCGTGATGTAGGTCTCGTCTGCCTCTACCGTGCCTTTCAAGGTGCGGCCCGCTTCCAGGCGAAGCACCTGCTCCCGTACCAGCCAGACGATACGGTGGGCGGTGTGGTAGTCACAGGGCACCCCTTTGGCGATGGCGCTGGCGCTCTGAGACAACCGGGCCAGGTAGAAGCCATGGAACCAGGCGGAGAGGGGCAATTTCGACCCCTCAAAGATCGTGCCGGTCTTGTCGTTGAAGCTCCTCCCGCAGGTAGCGCACTGATAGCGGTGACAAGCGGGCTCTCGGAAGTAGGTCCAGGACTTCAGTGAGGACAGCGCGCCTTCCCATCAGGCCATCTCAGTTGGCGAAGTTGGCGATAGCACTCCGCTTCATCCAGTAGACGGGTGAACGACTCACTGCTTCTCACCTCTGGTATGCTGGCTCTATTATGCCCCAGTCGCGCTGAATCGGCTAGCGCACTCTATTCTAATATGAGCGTCGAGCTTTACCGGCGGGGCCGGATCCGGTTCCCCTACCGGCAGGCCGGCGACGGGCTTAAGGTCGGCAAGACCCTCTTCGGGGTGCTTTCGGACTCTAGGCCCCGGGGAGATGTACATCGTGGAGCTGGCCGGCTCCCGGTGGACCTACACCTGCCCGGACTTTGAGAAGCGGGGCGAATGGCTCGGGGTCTGCAAGCACATCGTGGCGGTCCTGGCCTACAAGGGGGAGCTGCGCTGCGTGCTGTGCGGCCGGAAGGTCGAAGGGCTCTACACCACCTGCGAAGTTTGCCGGGAGGCGGCGGATGCGGCCCAGGCCGAGGCCGACGCCGCCTACTACCGGGCGGCCGACCTGGAGGCGGCCCTTTTCGGATAACGGCTGGCGGGGTGTAATGATGGCATCGGGAATCGTCAAGGGGTCCCGGCCGAGCGGCTGGAGGCCGTGCCGTCCGCTACCGGACGGGGCCGGGCGGCAGGCCCCTGGCCTATGTCGAGGGGGCCTGGGTCATCCGTCAGCTGAACCTGGCCTTCGGCGTCCGGGACCGGCAGGTGATTTCCGGCCCCGACGGCCGGCCCGCCGAAGTTGTGGTTCTGGGCCGGCTCACCTGTCGGCTTCCCGGCGGCCGGGTTGTGGTGAAAGAAGATTTCGGTTCGGAGGCCTTCAAGGCCGGGGTCCAGGCCGGGGACGTGTTTAAGAGTGCGGCGGGTGGTGGCCAAGGAGGACTGGGGTCCAGGCCGGGGACGTGTTTAAGTCGGCCGCTGGTGCGCCTGGGCCCTGGGGATTGCCCAGGCCGATTCCCCCCGAGCCGGGCGGGGGTCAGGGGCCGGACCCGGCGCCGAAGGCTGCCGGCCCCGGGAGGCCGAAATGGAGACCATCTGGGAGCTCACGGTGGAAAAACGCGGGGAAGGGACCATTATCCCCACCAGGAATATCGAAACTGTTACCATCCGGTGTGGGTCGGAGGTTTGGGTCATCGAGCGGGTGACGCCGGCCTGGACCGGGGAGGTGGAGGCCGTCCGGGTCCTGGGGCCGTCCGGGGCCGGTAATCGGCCCCGGACGAAGGCGGTCCTGGACGACGTCTGGGCCCTGGTGGAGGACGTCATCGGCCACATGGCCCGGACGTCCGGGGCGGGGCTAGCCGCCGCCCTGGGGCCGGAAAACCCCAACCGGGGCGAGCTTCTGCGGCAGCTCTTTGCGACCGGGAAAGCTAGAATCGCTAAAGGGGGGAGTAATGGCTAAAAAGCGAGGCCGCGGCGAGGGGACGGTCTATAAGGTTGGCCGGCGCTACCGAGCTCAGGTGATGGTGGGCGGCGTCCGCCATCGGGCCTACTTTGAGACCCGCAAAGAGGCCCTGACCTGGCTGGCCGAGGTCCGGCTTAAGGCCGAGCGGGGGCTTCTGCGCGAGCCAAGCAAAGCGACGGTGGCCGATTATCTGGCCTTCTGGCTGGAAAACGGCGCAAAGCCCTCGGTCCGGCCCCCAACCTACCGGCAGTACGAGCAGTACGTCCGCAACTACGTGGTCCCGGTTCTGGGTCCCCTCAGGCTCCAGGCCCTCAAGCCCCCGGACATCCAGGCCCTCTACACCCAGAAACTGGAGGCTGGCCTTTCCCGGCGGACCGTCCAGCTCATTCACGCCATCCTGCATAAGGCCCTTTCTCAGGCCGTGGACTGGGGGCTTATCAGCTTCAACCCGGCCGACCGGGTTAAACCCCCCAGGCCCCAGCCGAAGGAGATGCAGGTGCTTTCCCCGGAGGAGGCCCGCCGGTTTCTGGAGGCGGCCCGGGAGTACGACTACTACCCGCTCTTTGTCCTGGCCTTAACCACCGGGATGCGGCTCGGGGAGCTTCTGGGCTTAAAATGGGCGGATGTTGACCTGGAGGCCGGGGCCGTCCACGTCCGGCGGGGGCTTTACCGGGTCCGGGGCGAGTGGGTCGAAGGGGAGCCCAAATCGGCGGCCGGAAAGCGTAAAATCGCCCTGCCGGCTCTGGCCACCGCCGTCCTCAAAGAGCACCGGCTCGCCCAGCTTGAGGCCAGGCTCAAGGCCGGCCCGGCCTGGGAAGATAACGGGCTGGTGTTCACGACGGCCGCGGGCCGGCCGATTCACCCCGGGGACATCCGCCGGACCCTGACGGCGATTCTCGGGCGGGCGGGCCTTCCCCGAATCCGGTTCCACGACCTACGCCACAGCCATGCGACCCTTTTGTTAAAGGAGGGGGTGAACCCGCGGGTGGTCCAGGAGCGGCTGGGGCACTCGACGGTCAGCATGACCCTGGGGACCTACAGCCACGTGCTGCCTGACCTGCAGGCCGAGGCGGCCGAAAAACTCAACCGGACCCTCTCCGGGCAGTAGCAAAATTCCCCCAGGATTCCCCCATAAAATGCGGCCGGACAAGCCATTCGGGCTTGTCCGGCTACTATATCTTGTAGGTTTCTGGGCCTTGAGGCCCGATATTTTGTGCCGGGGGGCGGACTCGAACCGCCGACACGCGGATTTTCAGTCCGCTGCTCTACCACCTGAGCTACCCCGGCGGCGGGCAGCCCCGGAAATTTGCGGCTACCAAACCTAAGTATAGCTTTACCCAGCCAGGGCTTTCCAGTTACCCCTGACATGCAGTCCATACCTTGACCGTCGGGACGCATGGTCATGCGTCCCGACAGGCCGGTTGGCTCCGGCGGAAGCGCCGAAAACCGGAAACCCCCAGGCGCGCCCCGTCTCCGTTTGACCCGGTAGGGGGGGCTCCGGTATACTAACGTGGGTGATTTTTATCACCAGTGCGCCGGCCTAGGGCCGACACCGCCAGGAGAGACCGGAGATGGACCTGCCGCACAAGGAGTCGTTCTTTAATATCGGCCCCGAGCGGTATCTAAATTACCTCTTCGCCCTTATCGCCCTGGCCTTCGTCGCCTACCACGTCTACCGCCGCTACCGCATCTGGCGCCTCGGCAAGCCCGAAGCCCGCTTTGACCACCTCCCCCAGCGGGTCGGCCTGCTTCTGCGCTACGCCCTGGCCCAGCTCAAGATGCCCAGGGACCCCTGGGCCGCCGTGGTCCACTACGGAATCTTCTGGGGCTACCTGCTCCTCTTCGTGGCCACCGTCCTGGACGGGAGCACCTACTGGCTTAAGTTCTTCACCGGCTACGAGGTTCTGGTCGGCCCTACTTACCTGCTTTACAAGGCCCTGGTCGGCAACCTCGGGGGCACCCTCGCCCTTATCGGCCTGCTGGCCGCCCTCTACTGGCGGCTGGTTATCAGGCCCAACCGCCTGCGCTACCAGACCGAGGACTGGGTAATTCTAGGCCTGCTCCTTTTCAACGTGGTCAACGGGTTTGAACTGCAGGCGGTGCGCCTCGCCCTCACCGACCTGCGTTCCCACCCGGAGTGGGCCTACTGGGCCTACGGCAGCTACCCCCTCGCCCTCCTCCTTTCCGGCCTGCCCGAATCGGCCCTCCGGCCCCTCCACTGGGCCTCCTGGTGGGTGCACGTTCTGGCCTCACAGTTCACCATCGCCTTTATCGCTTACTCAAAGCTGGAGCATATCGTTTTCGGGCCCCTCAATATCTTTTTCCGGTCCCTGGAGCCCCGGGGCACCCTCAGGCCCATCCCGGATATCGAGACGGCCGAAACCTACGGCGCCAACCGGGTCCCGGACTTTACCTGGAAGCAACTGCTCGATGCCGACGCCTGCATCCGGTGCGGCCGGTGCACCGCCAACTGCCCGGCCAACCTCACGGGCAAGCCCCTCTCGCCCAAGAAAATAATCCTGGACCTTAAGGCCGAAATGGACCGGGCAGGCCCCCTTTACCTTCGGGGGCAGGCGCCGGACGGCCCAGCCCTGGTGGGGGATATCACCACCGACGACGAGCTCTGGGATTGCCTCACCTGCGGCGCCTGCATGGAGGCGTGCCCGATGGAGATCGAGCACGTGCCCACCATCGTCGACGAGCGCCGCTACCTGGTTCTGGACCAGGGCCGGGTCCCCCGGGACGTGGTGACCCTTTTTAACAACCTGGAGCGTTCAGGCAACCCCTGGGGCTACCCGCCCGCCACCCGGGCCGACTGGGCCAAAGGCCTGGGCATTAAAACCGCCGCCGAAGACCCCGAGGCCGAATACCTCTGGTGGGTCGGCTGCGCCGGTTCCTACGACGAGCGGAACATCCGGGTGAGCCGGGCCCTGGCCCGGGTGCTCCAGGCGGCCGGGGTGCGGTTCGCCATCCTGGGGCCGGAAGAAACCTGCAACGGCGACCCGGCCCGTCGGGCCGGCCACGAGTATCTTTACCAGATTCTGGCCCAGCAAAACGTCGAGACCCTCAACCGCTATGGCGTCCGGAAGATCCTCACCGCCTGCCCCCACTGCTTCAACACCTTAAAAAACGAATACCGCTACTTTGGGGGCTTTTATGACGTGGTCCACCACAGCCAGCTCATCGCCCAGCTGGTCGAATCCGGACGGGTCCGGCTGGGACGGCCGGTGGGCCGCCGGCTCACCTACCACGACCCCTGCTACCTCGGACGCCATAACGGGGTGTACGACCCGCCCCGGGCGACCTTAGGCCGCCTGCCCGGGGCCCACCTGGCCGAGATGGGCCTCCACCGCCATCGGGCCTTCTGCTGCGGGGGCGGGGGGGCTCGGGTTTTTATGACCGAGACCCGGGGCCACAAGCGGGTCAACCACGCGCGGTTGGACCACGTGCTGGCCGTCAAGCCGGACCTTATCGCCACCGCCTGCCCCTTCTGCATGATTATGTTTGAGGACGGCCTTAAAACCCGCAACCTCATCGACCGGCTTCAGGCCCGGGACCTGGCCGAGCTGGTCGCCGAAAGCGCAGGTTTGGAGCTTAAATAAAAGCCAGCCCTCAGAGGAGTGGTGCCATGAACATCGTCGTCTGTATTAAATACGTCCCCGACTGGGAAGCTCCGGCCTCCCAGTTCAGAATCGAGGACACCCGGCTCGTGCCGGCGCCGGGAATCGGCTACCGGATAAGCGACACCGACGACGAGGCCATCGAGGCCGCCCTCCGCCTTAAAGAAAAGCACGGCGGCCGGGTTACGGCCATCAGCCTCGGCCCGTCGGCGGCCCGGGACGGCCTTAAGCACGCCCTAGCCATGGGCTGCGACCAGGCCATCCTGCTGGAAGACCCGGCCTTCGAAGAGAGCGACGCCGCCGGCACGGCCGTCGCCCTGGCCGCGGCCATCCGCAAGCTCGGCGAATTCGACCTGATCCTCACCGGCCGTCAGGCGGCCGACTGGGACCAGGGGCAGGTCCACGCCGGCATCGCCGAACTGCTGGGCCTTCCGGCCGTCATCCCGGCCAAGTACATTGAGTGGACGGGGTCGGAGTTCATCGTCCACCGGATTTACGAGGAGGGCTACGAAGAGGTCGCCGTAAAGCCCCCTTGCATCGTGGCCTGCAGTAACGAGATCGCCGAACCCCGCTACCCGACCCTGCGGGGCATTATGGCCGCCAGCCGGGCCCAGATTCCTGTCTGGACCGCCGCCGACCTGGGGGTCGACCCTTCCCAGGCGGGTCGGGCCGGCCGCCGCACCCGGGTGCTCAGGCTCTATACCCCCCAGGTCGAGGCCAGGTGCGAGTTTATCGAGGGCGATACCCCGGAGGAAATCGCCGCTAAACTCGTCCAGCGGCTCCGGGAAGAAAAACTCCTTTAAAAACCCAGGAGGACCCGACCATGGCAGCCGAAGCCCGTGGCATAGTTGCAATTCTGGAGCCGGCCGCCGCCCCAACCCTGACCGCCGAGGTGCTGGGGGTGGCCCGCCGGCTCGGCAACGACCTTTCCGAGCCGGTGACCGCGGTGGTGCTGGGCGGGGCCCAGGTGGAGGCCGGGCGCCTCTGGGAGCTCGGGGCCGACAGGGTCATCCGGGTGGTTCACCCCCTCCTCGAGCTTTTTAACCTGGACGCGGCCGTAAACGCCCTCGAGCCCCTCCTCCGGCGGGAGAATCCGAACGTGGTCCTCATGGCCCACACCTTCCAGGGTCGGGCCCTCGGCCCCGCCCTGGCCTTCCGGCTGCAGACCGGGGTTGCCACCGACTGCGTGGACCTCCGGACCGACTCCCAGGACCGGTGGGTGGTTTTAACCCGGTCGATCCTGGGGGGCAACTTCCGGGCCGAAATCGTCATCGGGAGCCGGCCTCAGGTGGTCACCCTGCGGCCCAAGGCATTTCCGCCGGCCGAGCCCGAAGTGGGCCGCGCCGGCGCCGAAGAGGAGTTTACGCCGGAGCTGGACCCGGCCCGCATCCGGCAGGAGGTTCGGCGGCGGGTCCAGGAGGCCCCAACGGAAGGTGTTCGGCTGGAGGATGCCCGCATCGTGGTGGCCGGGGGGCGGGGCCTGGGCGGACCCGAAAACTGGTACCTTATCGAAGAGCTGGCCAGGGCGCTGGGGGCAGCCGTCGGCGCCTCCCGGGCCGTCACCGACGCCGGCTGGGTCCCCACCAGCCTGCAGGTCGGCCTTACCGGCAAGGCCATAAGCCCCGACCTCTACATCGCCGTGGGCATCTCCGGGGCCGTCCAGCACATGGCCGGGGTCTCCTCGGCCAAGACCATCGTGGCCATTAATAAGGACCCCGACGCCACGATCTTTAAATACGCCCGGTTCGGGGTCGTCGGGGACGCCAAACAGATCCTGCCCGCACTGATTCGAGAGGTCAAAAAAGCCCTGGGCAAGGAATAAGCGGTGGTCGTCATCGGCCTTACCGGAGGCCCCGGGACCGGCAAAAGCACCGTTGCCTCGATGCTGGCCCGGCGGGGGGCGGCCGTCATCGATGCCGACCGTCTCGGCCACCAGGCCTACGCTCCCGGAACCGAAGGCTGGGAGGCCCTGGTCAGGACCTTCGGCCCCGAAATCGTCGCCCCCGATGGAACCATCGACCGGCGCCGCCTGGGAACGCTGGTCTTTTCGGACCCCGAAAAGCTCCGGCAACTCAACACCATCATCCACCCCATCATCCGGCGGATGGTCACCGAACAGCTCGAGAAGTTTCGCCGGGAAGGGGTGCGGGTTGCGGTCATCGAGGCGGCCCTCCTTTTTGAGGCCGGCTGGGACGACCTGGTGGACGAGGTCTGGGTCACCGACGCGCCCCCCGAGTTGGCGGTCGCCCGGTATGCGGCCCGAACGGGCCTGCCCGAAGAAGAGGTTCGACGGCGGGCGGCCGCCCAGCTGGATGCCCGGGAGAAAGTCCGCCGGGCCCACCGGATGGTGGACACCTCCGGGTCCCTGGCCGACGTCGAAAGACAGGTTGACCGGCTGTGGGAGGAGCTGGCAAGCCGGGCGGCCCACCGGGACCCGTAAGGTCGGGCACCCCTGAACAGCATCGTGGACGGTCGGTCAGTGACCGTCGTTAACGTGCCCCTGGAGGCCCTCCTGGGGGCACGGTTCGCCATCCGGGTGCACCGGTCGGCCCGGGAAGCGGCCGTCTACGTCGCTTGCGGGGAGGCGGGTCCGGGCCGGGGCCACCAGATATTGTGTTGAAAATTTTGTTGAAACCAATATATTGCGCCTGCCGAACCCCCACGGCTATACTCTAGCGGATAAAACGGCGGCTTAGGAGGAACCCGTGAAGGCGTCCTGTCTGCAAGAGAATCTGAGCCGGGGTCTGGGGATTGTCGGCCGGGCCGTGGCCACCCGCAGCACCCTGCCGGTAACCAGCCACGTCCTGGTGGCCACCGACGGCGGCCGGCTCCGGCTGGCGGCCACCAACCTGGAAATCGCCATTACCGTCTGGGTCGGGGCCAAGGTGGACTCCGAGGGGGCGGTGGCCGTCCCGGCCCAGGTGCTCACCCAGTTCGTCAACTCCCTGCCCCCCGACCGGATCGACCTTTCCGTCTCGGGCCGGGTTCTGCAGGTAAAATGCGCCCGGTTTGAGGCCCGGATAAACGGCCTCGACCCCGAAGATTTTCCGCCCATCCCCACTGTGGCCGAGACGCCCACCACGGCCATGGACCCCGAGACTTTGCGGGGCGTCATCGAGCAGGTCGCCTTTGCCGCCGCCACCGACGACACCCGGCCGGTCCTCACCGGGGTTTACACCCGCCTGGCCGGGGACCAGGGCCTCTTTGCGGCCGCCGACGGCTTCAGGCTCTCCGTCCGCCAGGCGCCCCTCCTTTCGCCGGTGGCCGAGGGCCAGGAGGTGGAGGTGATCGTGCCGGCCCGGGCCCTCCTGGAGTTGGAGCGGATCATTCCCGACGGGGAACAGCCCGTTCAGATTGCCATTCAGCCCAACCGGGCCCAGCTCCTCTTCAGGATTGAATCCGACTCCCCGGGGGTGGGCACCATTGAGCTGGTCTCGCAACTGATTCAGGGCAATTTCCCGAATTTCCAGCAGCTTATCCCCAAGACCTATACCTGCCGGGTTGTGGTGAACACCCAGGAGTTTCTCAAGGCGACCCGGGTTGCGGAGATCTTTGCCCGGCACAATAACGACATCGTCCGGCTCAACATCTTCCCCGGGGAGGAGCTTACCCCCGGCCGGCTGCGGGTAAGCGCCCGGGCTGAGGACACCGGCGAGAATGTGGGGGAGATCGACGCCGTCGTCGACGGGGAGGAGGCCAAGATCGCCTTTAACGTCAGGTACCTAAAGCAGGCGCTCGAGGTGGTGGACACGCCCCAGGTCGCCCTGGAGATGACCTCCCCCTCGGCCCCCGGGGTGGTCCGGCCGGTGGACCAGGATAGCTTTATCCACCTCATCATGCCCATGTTCGTGACCTGGTAGCGGGGGCCGGTCAGATGGCCCCCTCGGCCCGGAGGGCGGCGATTTCGGCCTCGGTATAGCCCAGCTCCCGCAGGACCTCCCCGGTGTGCTCCCCCAGGGTCGGCGGGTGGCGGCGAATGGACAGGGGCGTCCCGGTGAACTTGTAGGGAATCCCCACCAGCTTGATCCGGCCGGCCGTCGGGTGGTTTACTTCCTCCAGCATCCGGCGGTGGAGGAGCTGGGGGTGCTGGAACACCTTATCAATGGTATTAATGGGTCCGCAGGGCAGGTCGGCGGCCACCAGGGCTTCGATCCATTCGGCGGTGGTGCGGGTCTTAAAAACCTCTTCGAGGATGGGGATCAGGGCGTCCCGGTTTACCACCCGGTCGCTGTTGGTTTTAAAGCGGGGGTCGTCGGCCAGCTCCGGCCGGCCGATAACGTCGCAGAAGCGGCGAAACTGGGCGTCGTTGCCGACCCCAATGGCCACCCACCCGTCGGCCGTGGCGAAGGCCTGGTAAGGGACCACGTTGGGGTGGGCGTTGCCGTAGCGGCGGGGAACCTCCCCCGAAACCAGGTAGTTGCTGGCCACGTTGGCCAGCCACCCCACCACCGACTCCAGGAGGGAAACCTCCACCCGCTGCCCCTGGCCGGTGCGGTCCCGGTGGCGCAGGGCGGCCAGGATGGCCGCGGCCGCAAACATGCCGGTGGTGATGTCGGCGATGGCCACCCCCACCTTCATCGGCGGGCCCTCGGGCTCGCCGGTGACGCTCATAATTCCCCCCTCGGCCTGGGCGATAAAGTCGTACCCGGGCCGGGTGGCGTAGGGGCCGTCGTAGCCGTAGCCGCTTATGGAACAGTAAACAAGGCCGGGATTAATCTCTTTAAGATGGTCATAACCCAGGCCCAGGCGGTCCAGGGTGCCCGGGATAAAATTCTCCACCAGAACATCCCCCCGCCTAACCAGCTCCAGGAGAACCCGGCGGCCGCCTTCGGTGCGGAAATTTAAAGTAATACTCCGCTTGTTCCGGTTGGCTGAAAGGAAATAGGCGCTTTCGGTGCCCGCCCACGGGGGGCCCCAGGCCCGGGAGTCGTCCCCCCGGCCCGGCATCTCCACTTTGATGACGTCGGCCCCCATGTCCCCCAGCATCATGGTGCAGTACGGGCCGGCAAGCACCCGGGTAAGGTCCACGACCCGGATCCCGTCGAGGGGCAGCGGCATGGGTCAGCCTCCTGGGTTGGGATAGTTAAAAACGGACCCCGGTTGGGCGGGGCGCTGGGTGGAGCCGAGGGGACTCGAACCCCCGACCTCCCGGGTGCAAACCGGACGCTCTCCCAGCTGAGCTACGGCCCCATCCCTAGCAATCTTAACACCGGACTTCCCCGGCGGACAAGTAAACGGCGGCCGAACTATCGTCTGTCCGGTAGGCCCTTTACTCCGTAACCTCAATCCGCTGCCGGAAGAAGAGCTGGTAGCCGTCGGGGTCTTCGACCCGATATTCCCGGTAGCCCCACGGCTGGGTCACCGGCTCCTCCACCAGCACGAAGCCCGTCTCGTTCGGGTCGAGGGGTGTCACCCCCATCTCCCGGGCCTGGTGGAAATGGCCGTGCACGTCGTGGACGGCAAAGTAGAGCCGAACCCCCTGCCCCCGGGGCTCGGGGACCTGCCCGTCGGGCAGGCTCTCGAGAACCAGCCGGGCGTTGCCCACGTTAAATACGACCCGGTCGGTTCCGACGGCTTCGACTTCGAAGCCCAGGGAATCCTGGTAAAAGCTGAGGGACCTTTCCAGGTCACTCACCCCCAGCACCACCTCGTCGATCCGGTGGGGCTGCACCTTAGGCCTGAACTCGGGCTTGGCGTGGGTTGCCACAGGCTGCCTCCTCAAAGGTGTTATTTGGCAAAGGGTGCCCAAAGGCCACAGATATTTTGCCAGCTCCGGGCCGAAGCCGGGCCCTCAGCCCGGCGGCTCGGCCGGGGCCTCCCAAAGCTGGGGCTGGACGGGCCGGTGGGCGGGGTAGGGGATGCCCAGGTGCTCGTAGGCCCGGGGCGTTGCCACCCGGCCGACCCGGGTCCGGTCCAGGAAGCCCAGCTGAAGCAGGTACGGCTCGTAGACGTCGGCGATGGTGTCGGGGTCTTCGCTGATGGCGGCGGCGATGGTCTCAAGGCCCACCGGCCCGCCCCCGAATTTCTCGATGACCGTCCGGAGAACCCGCCGGTCCACCTCATCCAGGCCGACTTCGTCCACTTCCAGCCGCTCCAGGGCGAACCGGGCTGCCTCCCGGGTGATGCGGCCGTCGCCCATCACCTGGGCAAAATCCCTAACCCGCTTAAGGAGCCGGTTGGCCACCCGGGGCGTCCCCCGGGACCGGCGGGCGATCTCCTCGGCCCCGGCCTCGTCGACTTCCACCCCCAGAATCCTGGCCGACCGCCTCACAATTTCCACCATCGCCGGCAGGTCGTAAAAATCCAGCCGACAGACGACCCCAAACCGGTCCCGCAGGGGGGCGGAGAGGAGGGCGTAGCGGGTTGTGGCCCCGATGAGGGTGAACTTATTGAGCTGAAGGCGCAGGGAGCGGGCGCCGGGGCCCTTCCCCAGAACGATGTCGATGGCGAAGTCCTCCATCGCCGGGTAAAGGACCTCCTCAACCGCCCGGTTAAGCCGGTGGATCTCGTCGATAAAGAGAACATCCCCCGGCTGAAGGCTGGTCAGGATGGCCGCCAGGTCCCCGGCCCGTTCGATGGCCGGCCCCGACGTTATCCGAAAATTAACCCCCAGCTCGTTGGCGATGATGCCGGCCAGGGTGGTCTTGCCCAGACCGGGCGGGCCGTAAAGTATGAGGTGCTCCAGGGGCTCTTTGCGGGCCCGGGCCGCCTGAATGTAGACCCGCAGGTTTTCTTTAAGCCGGTCCTGGCCGATGAACTCGTCCAGCCGCCGGGGCCGCAGGCTCAGCTCCAAATCGGTATCGGCGGGCTGGAGCCGGGGCGAAAGGACACGCTCGCTCATATTTTCTAACCCATTATACCAGGGTCCGGGGCCTCAGCGGCCGATGATAATGAGGGCGCCCGCAATGATGGCGAGCAGGCCCAGCACAACGTCGGCGTTGGGAATTCGAATGCCTACCAGGGGGATAAGTCCCCAAAGGATCAGCCAGATCCCGAGGAGAACCAGTCCGGCGCCGGAGCCGGCAACGCCGCGCATTATCCAACTCCCTTAAAAGACATACGGTGCCGTTATCGGGTTTGCCCGGAGGGCTTCCCATTCGGCGCCGGAGAGGGGTTCGGGCCGGTCCCGCTCGGCGTCGACGGGGCAGAGGAAACCGAAGGGCTCCGGGCCGTCGTTAACCCAGCGGTGGGGGGTTTCCGGGGGCACGTAGACCAGGTCGAAGGGTTTTAGTTCAAACACCTGGGTGCCGACCAGGGCCTTGCCCCGACCCCGCAGGACGACGATAAAGTGGATATGCCGGTGCTTCTCGAGGCTGGAATACCCCCCAGGCTCAAGTTCAAAGTAGCGCAGTTCAAAGGCGGCCGGCGCCTCGGGGGGCGGACCCAGGACAAACCGGGTCACCCCGGCCCAGGCCATGCCCCGACGCTCGTCGGCGCTTTTATACGTTCGGCCCCCAAACCCAACCCAGCGGAACCTTCCGGGGTCGAACTCGACCTTTCGGGCCAACGGCCAGCTCGCCTCCCCCATGGTCTGCGAAAACCCGCAATGTCGATTTTACCCGATCCGGCCGAGCCGGTCTTTGTCCCCGGTCCTCCGCAGCCGGCCCGCACGGCGGTGGGCCTCTACAAGGTTAGCTGGGAATAACCGGGAAACCTGCCGGTGCCAGAAATTTGTTGGCAACCTTCTATATCTGCGCCTATAGTATGCGCGGAGGCTCCCATGCGGATAACGGTCCATCTACCGGAGGAGACGGCCCTTTCCCTGAAGGCGGCCGCCCGCTCGGAGCGGGTATCCTTAAGCCGGCTCGTAGCCGAGGCCGTCCGCTGATATCTTTTTGAGCGGCGCCGCCTCGCCCTTGGCCGAGCGGTCCTGGCCCGGGCCGGGGTCGCCCGGGTGGACCCGGCCGCCCTTGAGGAGTTGGAAAAGGGCCGTCATGATTACAGGTCTTGATACTGGCTTTTTGTCCTGCTCCTCACAGGTCATCCCGAACGCGTTACCGTCTGGCAGGACGTAACTGAAGGCCGCGTAAAGGGCCTGGTTTCTTGCCTCGTGCCGGCTGAACTACGGCGACTTGCTTTAAGGGGCCTTATTGAGACCAAGGACGCCGACTTACTTAAAGAGGCCGTCGGGGCCGTCTGTCAGGTGCTCCGGATTGACCGCCCCGAAATTCCCGAGCGGGCGGCCCACATCGCCCACGGGGCCGGCCTTCCCCTGGTAGGTGCGCTCGTTGTGGCCGGACTCGAAACCGAAGGTGCCTCGGAAGTCTGGACTACCGATGGGGACTTTGTCCGCTGCGACCGTGACAGTTTCCGAGTTCGACTCCTTAAACCCCGAAATTAAAACCCGCCCGACCAGGGTTTTCGCCCCCGGACCCGCAACCGGCCCGCACGGCCGTGGGCCCCTACAACCAGGCGGAACCGGCCAGAAAGCATGAGTCCCTAAATTTGACAGGGGCGGGTTTGCCCTCTAGAATACAGAATCGAAAAGCCCGTATATTGTAAAGACGAAGAACGGGAGGAGTAGGCGGAAGCCGGCCTGACAGAGACGGCGGGCCGGAGGCTGTGAGCCCGCCGCAGGCGGACCGCCGAAGGTCGCCCGGGAGTCGGGCAGGCGAAAGGGCCTTCCGAGTAGTTTGCCCCGGACCGGCCGTTACCGGACAATGAGGGCTCGCCGAAGCCGAACTTTACTTCGGCGGGCCGAAGCAAGGTGGTACCACGGCGCCCCCGTCCTTGCGGCGGGGGCGCAAGGTTTTAGTGCGGGAGGCACGGCGATGCTGGAGACGATTCCGAAAACCTACGACCATACCGACGAGCTGGAGGTTTACCGCTTCTGGGAGGAGCGGGGCTTCTTTACCCCCACCATCGACCCGGCCCGGCGGCCCTTTACAATAATCATGCCGCCCCCCAACGTGACCGGCGAACTGCACATCGGCCACGCCCTCACCATGATTATCGAGGACACCATGGTCCGCTGGCACCGGATGCTGGGGGAGCCCACCCTCTGGCTTCCGGGCACCGACCACGCCGGAATCGCCACCCAGGTGGTGGTGGAGCGGGAGCTGGCGGAGGAGGGGCTTACCCGCCACGACCTGGGGCGGGAAAAGTTCATCGAGCGGGTCTGGCAGTCGGTGAACCGCTACCGCCAGCGGATAACCTACCAGCTTCGGCGGTTCGGGTCCTCCTGCGACTGGACCCGGGAACGGTTCACCCTCGACCCGGGCCCGTCCCGGGCGGTGCGCACGACGTTCGTCCGGCTTTACCACGACGGCCTCATTTACCGGGGTGAGCGGATCATCAACTGGTGCCCCCGTTGCGCCACCGCCCTCTCCGACCTGGAGGTGGAGCACAAGGAAACCGACGGCTATCTTTATTACCTGCGGTATCCCCTGGAAGACGGCAGCGGCTACGTGGTGGTGGCCACCACCCGCCCCGAGACGATGCTGGGGGACACGGCGGTGGCCGTCCACCCTGAAGACGACCGCTACCGTCACCTGGTGGGCCGGCGGGCCCGGCTACCGGTCATCGGCCGGCTTCTGCCCATAATTGCCGACGAGGCCGTAGACCCGGCCTTCGGCACCGGGGCCGTTAAGGTCACCCCGGCCCACGACCCCGTGGACTTCGAGCTGGCCCAGCGCCACGGCCTGGACCGGGTCCTCATTATGAACTTAGACGCCACCATTAACCAGAACGGCGGCCCCTACGCCGGCCTCGATCGCTACGAGGCCCGGCGGCGGCTCGTCGAGGACCTTAAGGCCCAGGGGCTGGTGGAAAGAATCGAACCTTACCGCTACAGCGTCGGCCACTGCGAGCGGTGCGAAACGGTGGTGGAGCCCATCATCAGCCTCCAATGGTTTGTGAAGACCAAGCCCCTAGCCGAGCCGGCCCTCAAGGTCGTTCTCGAGGGCGAGGTCCGCATCATCCCGGAGCGCTTCGTCCGGGTTTACGCCAACTGGCTGGAAAACATTCGCGACTGGTGCATCTCCCGCCAGATCTGGTGGGGCCACCGGATTCCCGTCTGGTACTGCCAGGACTGCGGGGCCACGGTGGTCCCGCCCCGGGAAGACCCCATGCGGGACCCCGACCGGTGCGACCGGTGCGGGTCGGCCAGGCTGGAGCAGGACCCCGACGTGCTGGATACCTGGTTCAGCTCCGGCCTCTGGCCCCATTCCACCCTGGGCTGGCCCGACGACACCGAGGACCTGCGGTATTTCTACCCAACGTCCGTAATGGAGACGGGCTACGACATCCTTTTCTTCTGGGTGGCCCGGATGATTATGCTCGGCCTGCGCAATACCGGGCAGGTGCCCTTCCGCGTCGTCTACCTGCACGGCCTGGTTCGGGACGCCCAGGGCCGCAAGATGAGCAAATCGGTGGGCAACGTTATCGATCCCCTTGACATCATCGATAGATACGGGGCCGATGCCCTCCGCTACGCCCTGACGGTGGGCATCACCCCCGGCAACGACGTCCGGCTGGGCATCCAGAAAGTGGAGGCCGGGCGCAACTTTACCAACAAGCTCTGGAACGCCGGCCGCTTCGCCCTGGGGGCAGGGGCCGGGCGGGCCGGCCTTGAGCTTCCGGCCGAGCTTACCGAGGCCGACCGGTGGATTCTCAGCCGGCTCAACCGGGTTGGGGCCGAGGTGCGCCGCCTCATGGCCGACTACGAGCTGGGGGAGGCCTTCCGGCTTCTCTACGATTTCCTGTGGGACGAGTTCTGCGACTGGTATATCGAAATCGCCAAGATTCAGAGCCGCCTGGCCCGGGAACTGGGCCGCCCGGATACCAGCCCGGCGGTCCTTTACGCTGTCTTCGAGCGGAGCCTGCGGTTGCTTCACCCCTTTATGCCCTTCGTAACCGAAAAGCTCTGGCAGCACCTCACCCGGGAGCGGCGGGCCGCCGGCGAGCCCCTGCCCGAGTCGATAATGGCGGCCCCGTACCCTGAGCCGGACGAGGCCCGCATCGACCCCGAGGCCGAGCGCCAGCTCGAAGTGCTGATGGACCTGATCCGGCGGGTGCGCAACGTCCGGGCGGATTTCCGGGTGCCGGCCGGGGCCTGGGTCGAGGTGGTCCTGGCCTCGGATAGATACCGGGGTCTGCTCAAGGCCTACGCGCCCGTCATCTCCCAGCTGGCCCGGGCCCGGCCGGTCCGGGTCGAAGCAAACCTGCCGGAGCGGCCCGAGGGGGCCGTTCGGGTGGTGGGCCTTGGGGCCGCCGGCTACGTGCTGGTCGGGGCCCACATCAACCTGGAAGCCGAGCGCCGGCGGCTGGCCGAAGAGCTGGCCGAGGTTGAAGCCGATGTGGTCCGCCTGCGGGCCCGGCTTGAAGACCCCGAGTTCCGGGCGAAGGCCCCGGCCGACGTGGTTGAGCGGGAAGAAGGCCGCCTCCGCCGCCAGGAGGAGCGCCTCGGCCGCCTCCGGGAGGCCCTGGAATCGTGAAAAAGGAGTCGGGCCGGGTAATAATTTACCCGGCCCGACCGGCGGCCACCTCGGCCGCCCGGCGCAACTCCTGCATTTTCGAGATGATGGCGTCGGCCATCTCCCGGGTGCCGACGGCCGTGGGGTCGTCCCGGGTCGGCTTAAGGTCGTAGGTTACGTACTTGCCCTCCCGGATCACCTCGGCCACGGCCCGCTCCACCAGGTCGGCGGCATCCGTCTCTCCCAGGTGCCGGAGCATCAGCACCCCGGAGAGGATGGTCGCCGTCGGGTTGGCCTTATTCTGGCCGGCATACCTGGGGGCGCTGCCGTGGACGGGCTCAAAGACGGCCGCCTCGTCCCCGATGTTAGCCCCGGGGGCGATGCCCAGGCCCCCGATGAGGCCGGCGCACAGGTCGGAAATGATGTCCCCGTAAAGGTTGGGCATGACCAGGACGTCGTATTCCTCGGGCCGCTGAACCAGCTGCATGCTCAGGTTGTCCACGATCCGGTCGTCAAACTCGATATCGGGATACTCCTGGGCCACCTCCCGGGCGACCCGGAGAAAGAGGCCGTCGGTGAACTTCATTATGTTGGCCTTGTGGACGGCGGTGACCTTCTTGCGGCCGTTTTTCCGGGCATATTCGAAGGCCCACCTGACGATCCGGCGGCTGCCGGTGACGGAGACCGCTTTGATGCTGATTCCCGAGTCCTCCCGGATCGGCTGGCCGCTCAGCTCCCGGATAAGGTTGATAACCTTGCGGCACTCTTCGGTTCCCGCCTCAAACTCGACCCCGGCGTAGAGGTCCTCGGTGTTTTCCCGGACAACGATGAGGTCGACCCGGTCGTAGCGGGACCTAACGCCCGGGTAAAGTTTAGCCGGCCGCAGGTTGGCGTAAAGGTCCAGGGCCTTGCGGATGGCGACGTTGACGCTCCTGAAGCCGTAGCCCACCGGGGTGGTGATGGGTCCCTTGAGGGCGACCTTGTTGCGCCGGATGGACTCGATAACGTGGTCGGGGATGGGGGTGCCGTATTTGGGAATAACGGCTTCGCCCACCTCCTGGACGTCCCACTCAAACAGGATGCCCGTGGCTTCCAGAACCCGCCGGGCTGCATCCACGACCTCCGGCCCGATCCCGTCCCCAGGGATGAGGGTGATGCGGTACATGGGGTCACCTCCGCTTAAAGGGTTCCGGACTCATTATACCGCAGGTATTGGCCGGCCCGAAGCAACTTATAGGCGGGGCCGATGGCTTATAATCAAAAGCGGTGCGGGGTGGTGTAACGGTAACACGTCGGACTTTGGATCCGAAGTTCCAGGTTCGAATCCTGGCCCCGCAGCCCAACCAGGGCTTTTCCGGTCATAGCCTGATAATTCGTTGCTTGGCTGTAGGGGACACGGCCGTCCGCCCCCCGACGGAACGGTTGGACGTGGGCGGCTTGAGCGCCGAGCCCAACCCCACCCCTTGACTTTTAAGGCGGGCAGCCGTTTAATCTGAACGAGGACCGGCAGTCGGATGGGAGCCCGCCGTTTTTACTCCCCCTTAAGTCTGGCCATGGTCGGCCTGGCCGCCCTCGCCGTCGGTGTCCTCCTGGGAACCGTCATCGATTGGCCCGCCGAAAGCCCGAAGCCCGAGCCCATCCCCGTTTCCGACCCGGTCCTGCTCAAAGAGCTGGCCGAGCGCTTCATCGCCGCCCCCGAACTGTTTCCGGCCGGTCGGCCAAACACCGCCCGGCTCGTCCCGGGGGCCCTGCCGCCCGGCCTGCCCTTCCAGGTGCCCCTGCCCGAAGGGGCCCGGCTTTTGGGAAGCTTGGTCCTGGATAACGGCCCGAGCGGCGAATCCTGGGTCATCCTCCTGGACACCCCCGGAAGCGCCGCCGACGCCCTGGACTTTTACCAGGACGCCCTGATGGCCCTCGGCTGGACTCCCCCGCCGGTCGGACCGGGCGCCCAGGGTTTCAGGCCAACCCTGCCGCCGGCCGGCGCCAGCTTCTGCCGGGGTCCCGGCGGCCCCTGGCTCAGGCTGAACGCCGCAACCCGGGCCCAGGGCACGGCCGAGGTCCGGCTGAACATCTCCCAAAACCCCGGCCCCTGCTCCCAGACGCCCGGGCCGTCAAAGCCCATCCCGCCCGGTCTGGACCGGTTGCCCGTCCTGTACGGCCCGAAGGGAGCGCTCCTCGACGGCGTCAGCACCTCCAGCGGCGGACCCAACCGCTGGAACTCCGACGCTACGGCCGAGACCGACCTGAGCCCCGCCGACCTGGAGGCCCATTTCGCCGCCCAGCTTAAGGCCGCCGGCTGGACCCGCCTGGGGGGACTGACCCAGGGCCCCGTGGCCTGGAGCCTCTGGTCCCTCCCGAGCGACGGCAACTGGCAGGGCCTGCTTTACGTGGCCGAAGGCCCCACCCGAGGCCGCCGCTGGCTTCACCTCCGGGTCGAGGCCGGCAGGTAGCCCGCCCACCGTCACCCCAGGTACTCGGCCGGCAGGGCCTCCTCGTAAACGGCGCCGCCCTCGGCCCGGACCCGGTAGGCCGTGGCGGCCGGATGCCAGCTAACCACCCGGTAGACCCCGCCTTCGACCAGGTGCACCGCCGCCCGGTCGTCGATGGCCAGGCCCGGGGAGATCTCTCCCCGCAGGAGAAAATCGTGGTAGGCCGGGCGGCGCTCCGGCTCCCCGTCGTAATGGGGACAATAACTTCCCCGGACAAACCCGAGGCCCTCCAGGACGGCCAGACGTCCGGCCCACGAGTCGGTCACCCCCTGTTCGAACCAGCATATGGCCCCGGCGCTGACACCGGACAGCATCAGCCCGACCTCCCAAGCCTCCCGCAATACGTCGGGCAAGCCCCAATCCCGCCAGACGGCCAGCAAACTCTTGGTGTTGCCCCCTCCTACGAAGACCACGTCTTGGCGCAAAATATAGTCCCGAAGGTCGGGGGTGCGCCGGAAAAAGGGCAGGTGGGACGGCCGACAATCGAGGCGGCAGAAGGTCGAGTAAAACTGCACCAGATAGGCATCGGAGTCGCCGCTGGCCGTACCGATGAACCGGACGGCCGGGGTCGGACTGCGGGCCTGCTTAAGAATATAACGGTTGATGGCGAGGTTTTCGGGGTCGGTTCCCCCACCCCCTAGGACGATGAGCTGGCGGCCCGGCCCACCCACCGGACAGCTTTAGCGCAGGGCCTCAACCAGCTCGGTTACGTCCCGGGAAAAGGGGTCGGCCTCGGCTAAGGGAACCTCCCCTAAAATCCCCTTTTCCCGAAGATTATCCTCGAAAGTGGGAAGCTCAACCTGGTAAAAGACCCCGATGGGAATCCTTTCGCCCCACTCGTAAGACTTGGCGATGGCCGAAATCTGTTTGGCCCGAATTTCTTCCGGGTCCTCAGGGTCGGTCACTACCGGGTCGAAGCCGGCCTCCTCCAGCTTGTAAAGTCTCGGCCTTTTCTCCGGCCGGTCCAGCCCCAAATACCACTCCCTGGTGTGGATGTCGTTGTAGGTCGGACAGGTCTGCAGAACGTCGATAAAGGCGCTTCCCCGGTGGGCTATCCCCCGGGCAATCAGCTCCGAAAGGTGCTTTACGTCCAAGGCAAAGCCCCGGGCCACAAACGTATAGCCGGCGCCGACGGCCAGGGCGATGGGATTAAGCCCCTGCTGGACGTTCTCTTCGGGCATCGATTTGGTCTTCGCCCCCCGGGGCAGGGTCGGGGCCGCCTGGCCCTTGGTAAGGCCGTAAACTTCGTTATTAAACACAATGTACGTAAAGTCGACGTTGCGCCGCCCCGCATTGATAAAATAGCCGGCCCCGATCCCGTAGCCGTCCCCGTCGCCCCCAACCGCTATCACCGTAAGGCCGTGGTTGGCCAGCTTCAGGCCGGTGGCAAAGGGCAGGACCCGCCCGTGCAGGGTGTGAAACCCGTAGGCCCGCAGATAATGGGGGGTCTTGCCCGAACACCCTATCCCCGAGCAGACCGCCACCTTATGGGGCGGTATCTGAAGCCTGTAAAGGGCCTGCTGAATGGCCGCCAAAATCCCGAAATCCCCGCAGCCGGGGCACCAGTCGCTGTCAATATCCGCCCGATAATCTTTAACTTCGTAAACTTTAACCTCCCTCGCCATCGCTTACCTCAACCTTGAAGGTGGGATGCCAGAATCGTCCCTTCGGCGTCCATCGCCTTTAAAAGCCCCTCTTTAAGCTCCTCCTGGGTAAAAGGCCGCCCGTCCCACTTTAAAACCTTCCGGGTTATGTTTATCCCCGTCTGCTCGCGGATTAAGGCACCCAGCTGGCCGGTATAGTTTTCCTCGACCAGGATTAAATTCCTGGCCCGGCCCAGGACCTCCTTAAGTTCTTCGGCCGGAAAAGGCCGCATAAGCCTTACCTGCACAAAGTTAAGCTTATAACCTTCGGCCCCAAGCTCTTCGAGGACATCCAGAATCGCCCCCTTGGTCGAGCCCCAACCCACCACCGTAAAATCGGCCGCGGGCGGCCCGTAGGTTTTAAACTTGACTTCTTTCGGAATTTCCCGGGCCGCCACCTCCAGCTTTTTCATCCGCTTGGCCACCATCTTCAGCCGGTTCTCGGCCCCCTCGGTGATGTGTCCCTTAGGGTCGTGCTCATCGGAGGTGGTCCAGAAGATCCCCCCTTCCATCCCCGGGATGGTCCTCGGGCTTATCCCCGTCTCGGTAAAGGCGTAGCGTAAATAACCCCCATCGGGGGCGTAAAAAAGCCCCCGGTCGACGGGCGGCAAAGCCTCTAACCCAAGGTCGTCAACGGTTGAGTAGGCCCCGGCCAGATGCTTATCTAAAAGCACAATCACGGGAAGCTGGTAGCGCTCCGCCCAGTTGAAGGCCGTGTACGAGTCAAAAACGACCTCTTTAATGTCGCCCGGGGCGACGACAATATGGGGAAACTCCCCGTGGGCCGGCTGCAGCGCAAACCGAAGGTCCGCCTGCTCCTGGCGGGTGGGCAGGCCGGTGGAAGGACCGCCCCGTTGCCACAAAAAGACCACCGGCCCCGGGGCCTCCGTCATCGAGGCAAATCCCAGGCCCTCGGCCATCAGCGTAAAGCCCGGGCCCGAAGTGGAGGTGGCCGCCCGGACCCCGGCGTGGGCGGCCCCAACGGCCATGTTTATGGCCGAGACCTCATCCTCGGCCTGGACCACCACAAAGCCGTATTTGCGCTGCTGGGCCTCCAGGTAGACGTTTTCGTCGGTGGCCGGGCTTATCGGATAGTAAGTCTGAAAGCCCAGGCCCGCCTTTATCTTGGCGATGGCCGCTGCCTGAACCCCCCGGACCAGAAGGGGCCGCTGGTTAGGACGCCGATTAAGCCTGGAAAGCTTATACCCAAAATCGTCCCCAAAATGGGCCCTGATGTATTCATACCCAAGCTCGGCCGCCCGAATGTTTATCCGGGCGGATTCGGCCCGCCGGCCCTTAAAGCCCTCTAAGATGGCGGCCGTCAAAGCCTCCAGGTCAAAGCCTAAGACGGCGGCCGAGGCCGAAAGGGCGATGACGTTTTGGACCACCTTAAACCGGTTTCGCTCGGCCTGCCGGCCGAATTCTTTTAAGGCCAGCTCTAAAAGGTCGGCGTAGGGCACCGGGTAAAGTTTTAAGTCGTCCCGGCCCGCCTCGAGCTTGACCCGGGCGTCGTAAACGACGGCCCCACCCGGGACCACCTCATGGAGGTGGCCCCGGTGGGCCGGAAATTCGTGGTGGGTGTCCCCGAAGAGGGTCTCTTCGTCCAGACTCACCAGGAGGTGGACCCGGCCGAGGGGGCTCTGCCGGTCGGCGTCGCTGATGCGCAGCCGGTAGTAGCTGTGCTTGCCCATAATGTTGGAATGATACTCAATCGAGGCATAGACCCGGTACCCGGCCCGAACCAGCGCCCTGGCCAAGGTCTCGGCCGCCACGTTTATGCCGCTTCCCTGCGGCCCCCCAATAACCCAGTTGATATCCCGGTCCGTCGAACTCATGGCTTCTCCTGCGTCGGCGGGGAATTATCCCCCTTGATCTTCCCCTCTTGGGTCGGGGTCTGTCAAAACTGCTTAGTCGGCCGCCTTTTCCTCCCGGGCCGGGGCCGCCGGCTCCGGGACGACGGCCGGGGCGGCTTTGGGAACCACCGCCCAGAAATGCTTAATAGGCTCCGGCCAGGCGGCCAGAATCCCAGCCGCCTTTGGGCTTCCGGTGTATTCGAGGTGGGCCCGGATGAGCTCTCTCAGCTCCTCGGCCTCGGCCCCTTCCGGCCGCCGGATGGTTACCATGTCCGGATTGTACTTGGCCGGGAAGGTCCCGTCGGGGTCGAAGACGTAGGCCCGGCCGTGGCTCATTCCGGCCCCGAAGTTGCGGCCGGTGGGCCCCAGCACGACCACCAGCCCCTGGGTCATGTACTCACAGCAGTGGTCGCCCGTCCCCTCCACCACCGCCACCGCCCCCGAGTTCCTGACGGCGAACCGTTCCCCGGCCCGCCCGGCCACAAAGAGGCGGCCCCCGGTGGCCCCGTAGAGGACGGTGTTGCCGACGATTACGTTTTCGTCGGGGCGGAAGGCGGCCGACCGCGGCGGGTAGATGATGATCTCCCCCCCGCTCATCCCCTTCCCCACGTAGTCGTTGGCCTCCCCCTCCAGAACAAGACGCAGGCCGTTGGCGCAGAAGGCCCCAAAGCTCTGCCCGGCCGAGCCCTTAAGCCTGAGCTCGATGGTCCCGGGCGGCAGGCCCTCGGGCCCGTGGTGCCGGACGATTTCCCCGGCAATCCGGGCCCCAACGGTCAGGTCGGAGTTGCGGACGGCGGCCTCATAGCGGACCGGCCGGCCGGCCTGGATGTACAGCCCCAGCTCGGGCAGGACCCGGTCGTCAAACCGGGGGTGGGGCGGGTCGTTCCGCTCCTGGGCCTGCCGCCGGGGCAGGGTCCGGGAGGGGTCGGGGTCCTTCAGGATGGCCGAGAGGTCCAGGCGGGCGGCCCGGGACCCGGCCGGCAGGTCCGACCGGGGCCGGAGGAGGTCGACCCGGCCGATGATTTCGTCCAGCCGCCGGTAGCCCATAGCCGCCAGGATCTGCCGAATCTCCTGGGCAACAAAAGTAAAGAAGTTGACCACATGCTCCGGCCGGCCCTTAAACCGGGTGCGGATAAGCTCCTCCCGCTGGGTGGCGATTCCGGCCGGACAGGTGTTCAGGTGGCACTGCCGGGCCATGTCGCAGCCGATGGCCACCAGGGCGGCCGTCCCGAAGCCGTACTCGTCGGCCCCCAGCAGGGCGGCGACGACCACGTCCCGGCCGGTCTTTAGGCCCCCGTCGGTCCGGAGCCTGACCCGGCCCCGCAGGCCGTTAAGCATCAACACCTGCTGGGTCTCGGCCAGGCCCAGCTCCCAGGGGCAGCCGGCATTTTTAATCGAGGAGAGGGGCGAGGCCCCCGTCCCGCCATCCATGCCGCTTATCTGGATGTAGTCGGCGTAGGCCTTGGCCACCCCGGCGGCGATGGTGCCCACCCCGCTTTCGGCCACCAGCTTCACCCCCACCCGGGCCCGGGGGTTAACCGTTTTCAGGTCGTAGATAAGCTGGGCCAGGTCCTCGATACTGTAGATATCGTGGTGGGGAGGCGGGGAGATGAGCTGGATCCCCGGGATGGTGTGGCGGACCCGGGCGATGAACTCGGAGACCTTTAGGGCGGGGAGCTGGCCGCCCTCCCCGGGCTTGGAGCCCTGGGCGATCTTAATCTCCAGCTCCTCGGCCATTATAAGATACTCGGTGGTGACCCCAAACCGGCCCGAGGCCACCTGCTTGATCCGGTTGTTGGCCCAGTCCCCCGAGGGCAGGGGCCGGTACCAGGTCCGGTCCTCGCCCCCCTCCCCGGTGTTCGTCCGGGCGCCCATCCGGTTCATCGCCACGGCCAGGGTCTCCTGGGCCGCCCGGGAAAGGGCCCCCAACGACATGGCCGAGACCACGAACCGGCGGCGGATCTCCTCCACCGGCTCCACCTCCTCGATGGGGATGGGGGGCCGGTCGGAAACGATTTCCATCAGGTCCCGCAGCGACCTGACCTGGCCGGACCGGACCACCTCCAGGTAGCGCAGATAGTCCTGGTAATCCCCCGTCTCCACGGCCCGGTGGATGGCCTTTATCACCTCCGGGTTAAAACCGTGGTACTCCCCATCCCGGCGGTGGCGGACGTAACCGATGTCGGGGAGGCGGTCCCGCTGGAGCTGGCCCCCGAAGGCCACCCGGTGCCAGTAGAGGACGTCCTCGGCCAGCTCCCGCAGGCCGACGCCCCCGAGGCGGGCCGGCGTATCCGGGAAGTATTTTTCGACCACCCCGTTCTCCAGGCCCAGCACCTCGAAGACCTGGGCCCCCCGGTAAGAACGCAGGGCGGAGATTCCCATCTTGGACATGATCTTAAGGAGGCCCTTTTCCAGGGCCACCTTGGCGTTCTTTACGGCCTGTTCAGGGGACATCCCGGCCAGGTCCCGCTCGGTGGCCGCCTGGGTTCGGGCCGTCTCAAAGAGCAGGTAAGGGCAGATGGCCCCGGCCCCGTAGCCCACCAGCAGGGCGGCCTGGTGGATATCCCAGACGGAGCCGGTCTCCGCCACCAGGTCCGTCCGCATCCGCTTGCCCCGGCGGATAAGGTGGTGGTGCACGGCCGCCACGGCCAAAAGCATGGGAATCGGGGCCTGGTCCGGCCCAACCCCCCGGTCGGAGAGGACCAGAAGCCCCGCCCCGGCATCCACCGCCGCCTCGGCCCGGGCGCACAGCCCCCCCACCGCCGCCTCCAGGCCCTCGGGCTCAGACGCCGGGAAGAGGCAGGGCAGGACCTCGGCCCGGAAAGGCGAGCGGGCCAGAAGGTCGCCCAGCTCCGCCTCGGTCAGAACCGGGCTGGGCAGGTGGATGAGGCGGGCGTGGTCGGCCGATTCCTCCAGCAGGCTAGGTCGGGGGCCCAGGTAAACGTCCAGGGACATCACCAGGCCCTCCCGGAACGGGTCGATGGGGGGGTTGGTGACCTGGGCGAACCTCTGCTTGAAGTAAAACGACAGCGGCCGGCGGAAAGCCGAAAGGACCGCCAGGGGCGTATCGTCTCCCATCGACCAGACCAGGTCCTGGGCCTGGGCCGCCAGGGACTTGGCCACCATCCGGACGTCCTCGTTGGTCCAGCCGTGGGCGCACTGGAGGCGGGCCAGCCCGGCCGGGTCGGGGGCGGCCCCCGGGGCCGTCCCATCGGGAACGAAGTAGAACCGGCGCTCCTTAAGCCAGCGGGCATAGGGCCGCCGACCGGCGACCTCGGCCAGAACCTCGGCCTTTCTTAAAAAGCGGCCGGCGGCCAGGTCCACGGCGATGATGTCCCCCGGTCCCAGCCGGCCCCGGTGCTCGACCCGGGCCGGGTCCACCTCGATGACCCCGGCCTCCGAGGCGGCCACCACCAGCCCATCCTTAAGGAGCTGATAGCGGAGGGGGCGCAGGCCGTTGCGGTCCAGGACGGCCCCCACGTAGCGGCCGTCGGCGAAGGCGATGGCCGCCGGCCCGTCCCACGGCTCCATCAGCCCGGCGTGGAAATCGTAAAAGGCCCGCCATTCGGGGTCGAGGTCTTCCCGCGCCTCCCAGGCCTCGGGGATGAGCATGAGAATGGCGTGAAGGATGCTCCGGCCCGAAAGCACCAGCAGTTCCAGGACGTTGTCCAGCATGGCCGAGTCGCTCCCGCCGGGGACGACCACCGGCTTGAGGGAGCCCAGGGCCTCCCCCCAGACCGGGGAGGCCAGCTCCGGCTCCCGGGCCTTCATCCAGTTGACGTTGCCGGTAAGGGTATTAATTTCGCCGTTGTGGGCCAGGAACCGGAAAGGCTGGGCCAGGGGCCAGGTGGGGAAGGTGTTGGTGCTGTAGCGCTGGTGGAAGATGGCGAAATCCGAGGCGAAATCCGGGTCGGAAAGGTCGGGGTAAAAGCCGGCCAGCTGTTTGGCCACCAGCAGGCCCTTGTAAACGACGGTCCGGTGGGAGCAGGAGGGGATATAAACGTCGAGGCCCCGGGCCTTAAAGGCCGCCTCGGCCTCCTTGCGGGCCAGGTAGAGCCGCCGCTCGTACTCCAGGCCGGCGAGGGGGCCAGCCGGCAGGATCAGGGCCTGCTCGATCCGGGGGCTGGTGGCCCGGGCCTTATCCCCCAAAACCTCCGGGTTTACGGGTACCGGCCGCCAGGCGGCCACCTCAAGGCCCCGGGCGGCGAAGGCCTGCTCGAAGGTTCGTCGGGCCGCCTCGGCCTGGTCCCGGTCGGCCGGCAGGAAGACCACGGCCACCCCGAGCCGGTCGGGGGCGGGCAGGTCGACCCCGAGCCTGCGGGCCTCCCGGACGAAGAAGGCCCGGGGCAGCCGCGCCAGTATGCCGGCGCCATCCCCGGTCTTGGCGTCGGCGTCCATGGCGCCCCGGTGGCTCAGGTTTACCACCGCCTGAATGGCGAGCCGGACGACCTCCTGGGTTTGCCGTCCGTCGAGCCGGGCGATGAACCCGACCCCGCAGGAATCCTGTTCGAACCGGGGGTCGTAAAGGCCGTCGGTTTTGGGCAGGTCCATCGGACCTCAAGCCTCCTTCCGGGCATCTCGGCAAAGATACGCAAGGGTTAATCTGCCCGACGGCGGGAAAAGGGCAACCTTGGTCGGGGGCGGTCGCTGCCCGGGGAAAGCAAACGGCACCCTGGGCGTCCGGTGCCGGGGCTACGGTCCGGCCTGCGCTGGCCCGACTGGCTGCGACTTTGCGCTGGGACGGGGCGGCCGGCTTCGGCCTGTCTTTAATATACGATAACCCGGCGGGCCTGTCAACCGGATGCGGCCGGACGGGCGGCTACCGGTCCCCGGTGGAGACGGGGGCCGCCCGGTCGATCACCCGCTCGATGGCCCCGAAAAACTCGGCCGGGGCGGTGCGGGCCGGGTCGGGGAAATGGCAGGCCAGGACCAGGTGGGGTGCGGTCCGGCGCAGGGCCAGCCGCCAGACCCGGCCGGTATAGGGGATCACCTGGGCCACCAGCTGGTCGGGGAGGCTTCCCAGGTCGTCGGGCGAGGCCGCCGTAAGCCCGACGTCCGTAAGCTTCCGGACCACCCAACCCTCCTCCCGGATGCGCCGCCTCGTCTCGGCCGGCACGTTGGCCATCCGGTCGAAGATCTCAAGCTCATAGCGGGGCGGGTTGCGCAGGTCCCCCCGCAAAACCAAGAGGTCCCGCCGGTTAAGAAAGAGCCTGGCAAAGAGTCCCCAGAAAGCCATGTCCCGGGGCTCCAGCAGGACCGTAACCTGAAACCGCCGGTAGGGCCGCCTGGCCGGGTCGATGCGGAACCAGAAGTTGGAGACGCCGTACCAGTTGGTCTGGGCCCGCTCCCCGTAGGCCCAGGTCCCCTCCCGGAGCCACTTGAGCAGGCCCCACCCCACCCGCCGGTTGGCCCGGCTCCCCAGGATATACCAGAGGCCGGTCCCCCCGACCAGGAAGGCCAGCAGGGCCAGGCCGGGGTCAAACTCGGGCGCCATAGCCGCCTACCGACCCAACCTCCCCTCGGTCACCTCGCCCGTCTCCGATTCCACCAGCCGGCCGGTGAAGGTCCAGACCTCCACCGTCGGCTCCTCATCCGGCGGGGTCCAGGAGTCCACCCCGTAGTTCATGATGGCCGGCAAAAGGGCCTCGCTGCGGCTCTCAATTTTCGGGTCCCCCTCGAGCTCATAGGCGGGGGCCTTCCAGTCGAAGGCCTCTTCGAGCAGCTGGATGACCAGCATCTCCCCCGCCGGGCCAGCACCACCCGGCCCACCGGCTCGGGATTGGCCCGGTGAAGGACGATATAAACCTCGGCCGAATCCGTCCGGAAAAGCCTGATAAGGTGAAAATCCAGGCTGGCTTTAAGCAACCGCTCCAGCTTGATGTCCCAATCTTCGGCGCAGTAGACGGGATTGGCCTTCGGAAATGCCGCCCGCCGCCCTCTGACATACCGGGCACACCGGCCGCTCTTTCTTTGCCAAGGGCCTGCCTCCACCCTAAAAACTTTACGCCAGATTATACCCCCGCCGGGGCGTAGTGCCGCCGCACCTCCGAGGCGTAGGCAAGGCCCACCCGGTGGGCGTTTTCCCCAAGCCACCGGCTAAACCTCACCTCCCCCGTTGCCGGTCCGGCGGCAACCAGCAGATTCCCCATCAGCCCGGAAAGTTCGTCCCGGGTAAGCACCACGTCCCCCACCAGGCGGCCGATGAGCCCGGCCAGGAGGAGGGCAACCCCCGGCGGGACGTGGAGGAGCCGGGCCCGGCTGCCCACCTTTCGGGCGATAAGGCTTACCAGTTCTTTGAAGGTGTAAATTTCGGGGCCGGCCGCCTCGACGATGAGGTTGGCTTCCCCCCGGCCGGCCTCGACGGCGATCCGGGCCACGTCGTCGACGAAGACCGGCTGAAGCCGGTAGTCGCCGGCGCCGGGTATGGCGAAGACGGGAAAACGCCGGAGCATCCAGGCGATGTTGTTAAACAGGATATCTTCGGGGCCGAAAATCACCGTCGGCCGGACGACGGCGTAAGGGAGGCCGGTGGCCATCAGGGCTTCCTCCACCTGGGCCTTGCCCCGGAAGTAGGGCAGGGGCGAATCGGGGGAAGGGTTTACGATGCTGATGTGGACCACCCGCCGCACCCCGGCCTCCCGGGCGGCGGCGAACAGGCGGCGGCTGTTGGCCACGGCGTCGGCGAAGGTCACGCCCCGGTAGGGAAACCGAATCCAGTAGGTGTAGTAAAGGGTGTCGGCGCCCGAGAGGCCCTTTACCAGACCGGCCGGGTCGGCGAAATTGAGGGGCGCAACTTCCACCGCCGCCCCGAAGGGGTTGGGCCGGTTGGGGTGGCCCGTTAGGGTTCTTACCCGCCGGCCCAGCTTAAGGAGGCGACCGGCGATGTATTTACCCGTAAAACCGAAGGCCCCGGTTACGACGTCCAGCTCGCCCACCCGACCTCCCCCACCGCCCCAAAATCTAGGCCGACCGGGCTACTGGCTGAAAAGTTCGGCGCAGGCCCGCTCCAGCATCTCCACGCCCCGGATTTCGGTTTCGAAGAGGGGCAGGACCCCCCGCACCGTCCCGTCGAACTTTTCGGCGACCACCTGAAGGTACTCTTCCTGCATCCGGATGCGGTTTAAGACGAACTCCGGGGCATCGGGGCCCACGGCCTCCCTGTCGATGAGCATGTTGACGATGACCCCGCCCACCGGGATGCCGAAGTCGTGGAACCAGTTGATAAAGCGGGTGATGACGGCGATGGGCAGGGCCTCGGCCAGGGTCACGAAGAAGAAGGCCGTCCGCCCCGGGTCGGTAAGGAGCCTGCGGGCCTGGGCCATTCGGTCCCGGAACTGGAGCAGGTACTCCAGGAGGGGGTCGGGCTCCTCCTTCCGGGAGAAGGAGAGCATCTGCCGCAAGCTTCGGGCCTCCTCCCGGGATTTGAGCATCTTGTTGACCCAGAGGGAGTAGATCTTCGACATTCCCAGGAGCCGGCGGGCGTTCGCCGTCGGGGCCGTGTCGAACACGTAGACGTCGTACTGGCCCGCCAGCATCAGGTCGACCATGTTCTCGAACATGGCCGACTCTTCGAAGGCCGGATTCATGGTGGCCGACTCGACGAACTCATCGGCCTTGGTCTGGATATCGGCAAACTTTAAAAACCAGCGGATCTTGTCCCGAATCTCGTTTTTGAGCCGCTCAATGGTATCTTTAGTGTCGATCTCATAGGCCCAGAGGTTGGGCACCCCGGCCACCGGGGTGTGGCGGCCGAATACATCCTGGTCCAGGAGGCCCGAAAGGCTGTGGACCGGGTTGGTGGAGGCCAGAAGGGTCCTTCGGCCCTGCCTGGCCCACCAGAGGGCGGTGACGCCGGCCAGGACCGTCTTGCCCACGCCGCCCTTGCCCCCGAAGAAGATGTATTTAAGGTCCGGGTGCTCCTCGAAATACTGGCGGATAGACTGGGTGATCTCCAGGTTGAAGCGCCGGGTCGCTACCATCGGTTAAGCTCCTCCTTGGGCGGCACCGTCCTCGAACATGATTCTGGCCATCCGCTCGATCATCGGCAGGCCGGTAACATCCCGCTCCAGCTCGGGGATATAGGCCAGGACCTGGTTGCCGAAGGTCGAGCGGATCTCGGCCAGGTATTTTTCCTGCATCTGAATCCGGTTGCGCAGATACTCGGGAATGTTCTCCCCAAGCAGTTCCCGGGGGATAACCCGGTTCACCACGTACCCGGCGATGGGGACGTCGAAGCGGGCGAAAAGTTCGGCCGCCTTCCGGGTGTCGATGATGACCATCTCCTCCGGAACCAGGACGAAGAAGAAAGCCGTCTTCTGCCGGTCGGTCAGGATCGAGGAGGAGGTGCTGATCCGCTGCCGGATGTACTGAAGCTCGGCCAGGATCTTGTCTTCTTCCAGCATGCTTGAGCGGCGCAGGACCCGCACCACCTCCTCGTATTCCCGCATCTCCTCCCGGAGCCTGGTGATCTTCTGGATCCACTCGTCGTAAACCTTGGCCATTGAAAGGTAATACAGGGCGTGGCCCAGGGGCACCAGGTCGTAAATGTAATAATCATAGCTTCCCTGGACGACGATATCCACCACGGCGTCGAAGATGGCGCTTTCTTCCATGGCCGGCTCGGCCGACGCCGCCTGGATGTAGTTTTCGATCTCGTCCGGGACCTTTTCAAAGCCGTACATTTCGAGGATCTTGCGCCGGATCTCGTCCTGGTACTCCCGGACCCGCTGGTCGGCGTCGATCTCCTGGGCCCAGAGGTTTTCGACGATCTTCACCGGCCCCTTGCCGAAGAGGTCCCGCTGGAAGATATCCGAGAGGCTGGCCTGGGGGTCGACGGAGAAGACCAGGACCTTATGACCCAGCTGGGCAAGCCAGAAGGCGGTGGCGGCCGAGAAGGTGGTCTTCCCCAGGCCCCCCTTGCCCCCAAACATTATGTAACGACGCTCGGGATATTCTTCGATGGCCTTTCGCAACGACATGGCTGCTCCTTTAGAAGAGGGCGTCGCTTAGGTCTTTCTCCCGCAGCATCCGCCGCTTCCAGGTGGCGATCTGGGGCACGACGTAGGGCAGGAGCCGGAGGGAATAATACGGGGGCAGGATGGGCACCCCCAGCAGGTCGCCCATGGTGATCAGAATAAAGAGGTGCTCCATCGAGGCCCGGGTCCGGATGGCCGCCCGGGTCATATCGTGGGCCGCCATCCCGTAGACCAGCTCCTTAAAGGCGTCCCACAATCCCCGCAGGCCGCCGGGCCGCCGGGGCTCGGTCTGGGTGGTGGGGGGTACGGGCTGTTCCTGGGTCATCGCATGCCTCCGGTCACATTTCGATAAGGTGGAGCTCTTCCAGCTCGGTGATGTCCCGCTCCCGCAGGACCCGCCGCTTCCAGCTTTCGATTACGGGCACCACGTAAGGCAAAAGCCTCGAAGAGTAATACGAGGGCAGGATGGGCAGGCCGACCATGTCCCCGAAAACGATGAGCAGGAAGAGGGTCTCCAGGTCAGCCCGCATCCGGGCGGCCTCCCGCTCGAACTCGTAAGCGGTCATCCCGTATAAAAACTCTTTGACCGCCTGCCAGAAACGCCGAACTCGGTCGGGCTTGACTTCGATTATCACCGCCGGCTCCAAACTATTATACCCGTCTATTCGCCCGTAGGAAAACCGCCCTTCCCGGTTGCAAACGGGGGGCGGGGCCTTCAGGCGCCCCGCCCCGCCGCCTGCGTTCGTGGCCCCGGGCCTCCCTAGTCGGCCGCCGGCGCCGGGCCGGGCTGCATGGGCCGGGCCGCGTACCGCCGGTAGGCCGCAAAGCTGTCGATGGCGATGAGGATGGCCGCAACCTCCAGCAGGACGCCGATGCCGATCATGACGACCGCCCCGGCCACCATGCCGAACTGGCCGGCCGCCGACGCCGGGATGATTACGCTGGCGATTAAGTTGTAGATATTAACCAGGATGGCGGCCATCGTGGTCACCAGCATGAACACCCCGGGCAGGCCGGCGTAAAGGGGACTGCGGCCGCTGGAGACCAGCCAGACGGTGACCACCAGCAGGGCCAGGGCCGCCATCAGCTGGTTGGCCGCGCCGAACATCTGCCACAGGTAGAGATACACGCCGGTAAGGACCAGGAAGGCCGCGGCCGCAACGGAGATTAGGGTTGCGGCGTGGATGTTCTGAAAGAGGGGCCAGCGGTCACCCAGAAGCTCGGCCAGGGCCACCCGCATCACCCGGAAGCCGAGCTGAAGCACGGTGATGACGATGAGGACGAAGGCCGCAAACCCGAGGGCCGTGCCGTACTCCACCGGGATGCCGAAGATGCTGAGAAAGCGGCCGATGCCGCTGGCGAAGGCGGCCGCCCCCGCCCCCTGCCCGGCCGTGGTCACCGCCAGCAGGGAGAGAATGCCCAGCATGTTCTCGCCGAAAAGCATCGCCCCCCCGCCGACGGGCAGGACGTCGGTCTCGTACTCAATCTGGCGGGCGGTTCCCACCGACCCGAAGAGGGCATGCCAGCCGGAGATGGCCCCGCAGGCGATGGTGATAAAGAGCATGGGCCAGAGGGGCTGAATGCCCCGGGCCGTGCCGCTCTGCACCACCGGCGCAAACTCCTTGAAGGCCGGAAGCTTAAAGCTCGAAATCTCCGGCGCAACGAAGAAGGCGAGGGCCGCCCCCAGGCCGCCCAGCACCATTGTGAAGGCGGTGATCCAGAAGCCGATGTAGTTGATGGGCTGGGCCCAGCGCCAGATGGGCAGGACCGACCCGAGGTAGCAGAACAGGAAAGTGAAGGCCATCCAGAAGACAAAGCTGGGCAGGATGTTTCGGGTGACCCCGAGCTGGCCCGTCTGGGGGTTAATGGCCCACGGGTCCAGGTAGGTGACGATGGGCCGGCCACCGGTGATGGCGTTCACCCCGTCGTTCAGGGCCTTGACCGACCCCCGGACCACCTCGGTGGGCCCCAGCAGGATGGCCACCAGGGTCACCAGGACGATGACGGCGCTGGTTACCAGCAGGTCGACCCGCCACCGGTAAAGCATCTGGCCCCCAAGCAGGCCCATCAGCATCAGGACTAGGATGCCGAAGGGGGCCTGCGTCTGGGAATTGAGGACATCTGTGACCAGCCAGCTGAAGACGCCGGCCACCAACAGCAGGTAGAAGAAGATAAATACCAGCAGGACCAGCCGGGTGCGGGGGGCGATCAGCCGGTGGGCGATGGCGCTTAAGGTGTTGCCGTCGTTGCGGACGGAGACCATGATGCCGCTGTAGTCGGAGGCCCACCCGATGAAGCTTACCCCCAGCATCAGCCAGAGCAGCGAGGGAAGCCAGCCCCAGAGGGGGGCCGCGGTGATAGGCCCGACGATGGGTCCGGCCGCGGCGATGGACTTAAAATGATAGCCCCAGAGGATGTTGCGGCTGGTGGGCATGAAGTCGACGCCGTCCATGTAAAGCCTGGCCGGGGTCGCCCGCCGCGGGTCGGACTGGATCACCTCCCGGTCGATCCGCCTGGCATAAAAGGTGTAGGCCGCCACGGTAACCAGGCCCCCGAGGATGAGGGCAAAGAGCGCGTGCATTTCAGGGCACCTCCTCTGAAAGGTTCGGTAGCTTTACGCCAACCCAACCCCCTTAAAAGCTTTCAGGCCCGGCTCTCACCCCCCCCTTTTAAATGGGCTCGGGGCGCCGTTAAGTCGGCGCCCCGGCAAGCCTGCGGCCCAGGGCCGCCTCAACCTCGTCCCACCGCAGTCCGACGACCTTATCCCGGCCGTCGATGATGAAAACCGGCAGCCGACGGGCCCCATATTTGAGGGCCTTCCAGATTCCCTCCAGGGAGGCCGCGTCGACCACCTTGACCACGACCCGGCCGCAGTATTTGTCGACCAGCCGCCGAATTCCCGTAATAAGCTCCCGGTATTCCGCCTGCATGTCCTCGGGCAGGGAGCTTTCGAGCTGTTCCCGGTGGACGGACTGCCCGACGCCGACCCCATGCCAGACGAACTCGCAGTGGAGGCAGTGATAATAAGCGGTTGGGGCGTGGGCCAGCACCTCGACGGTCACGGGCTTCATCTTTGCACCTCCCGCCGCGCTCGCTCGATTATATTTCCCGGGTTATTCCCTTGTCAATAACCTTTTTCTCAATCTCCGCATTCCGAGCCCCGGGGCTAGTTCGGCGGGGCCTGGGATCTTCGAGAAGCCCGGTTGACATCCCCGCTGACCTGACGTAGATTTTAGAGGACCCAGCGTCTACCCCAAATTCCGGAGCCGAAAAGGATGGCATCGACCGCAAGGTGGCCTTTCCGGCGGCGCTACTGCGTCGTCGGGGTCGGCAACACCCCTTACGGTAAGCTTCCCGGCTGGTCCCACGTGGCCCTCAACGTTGAGGCGATTAAGCGGGCCCTGGACGACGCCGGACTTAACAAAGACGACGTCGACGGGGTGCTTACCAAGGCCCCGACCTCGGATTTTCAGATGCTTTACAGCGCCCGGGTCGCCCAGGCCCTCGGCCTCTCCCCGAAGGTTACGGCCACCATCGACCAGGCGGGGGCCTCGAACATCGGCCTCATCTGGTACGCCATGAGCGTCATCGAGGCCGGAATGGCCGAGGTGGTGGTCTGCAGCTACGGGGATAATCCCTTAACGGGCTCCCGGGCGGCCTACCGACGGATCGGGGGCGACGAGGCCGCCTACGGCCTAATGGGGGCCCCGGCCGGCTACGCCCTGATTACCCGCCGCTACATGGCCGAATTCGGCCTCAAGCCCGAGCAGCTGGCGGCGGTGGCCATCGCCTGCCGCAAGCACGCCGCCTTAAACCCCAACGCCCAGTTCCGGGAACCGATAACCCTGGAAGATTACTTTAACAGCCGGTTTGTGGTGGAGCCCCTGCGCCTTTACGACTGCTGTCCCATAACCGACGGCGGGGCGGCGGTGGTGGTCACCTCCGAGGAGCGGGCCCGGGACTTGAAAAAGCCGCCCGTTTACATCCTCGGGGTCGGGCAGTCCCACCCGGCCAAGGACCTGGTCCTGCGGGAGAACTGGACCACCAGCGGGGCCAAAGAATCGGGCCGCATCGCCTTCGAGATGGCCGGAATTACCCCGAAAGACGTGGACCTGGTCCAGCTCTACGACTGCTTCACCATCGTGCCCATCATCACCCTGGAGGATTACGGCTTTTGCAAGAAGGGGGAGGGCGGGGCCTTCGTTGAGGGCGGCCGAATTGAGCTTGGGGGCGAGCTCCCCATGAACACCAGCGGCGGGCTTTTGGCCGAAACCGGGATGCCCGGAATGCAACTTATCATTGAGGCCGTCCGCCAGCTCCGGGGCGAGTGCGGACCCCGGCAGGTCCCCGGCGCAAAGATTGCGGTGGTGAGCAACCAGGGCGGCATCATGACCACCCACGCAACCCTTGTTCTGGGACGGGAGAAATGACTGTTGAGCGGCCACTGCCGGAAGTTACCGACCAGAACCGGCCGTTCTGGGAGTCGGCCCGGGCTGGCCGGCTTACCCTTCAGCGGTGCAAAAACTGCGGCCAGTGGCGCTACCCGCCGGCCCGCCACTGCTACCGGTGTCTCTCGGACGAGGCCGAATGGGCGCCGGTCTCGGGCCGGGGGTCGGTTTACAGCTTTGTCGTCTTCCACCAGGCCTTCCACCCGGCCTTTAAAGACCGGGTGCCCTACAACGTGGCCGTCGTCGAGCTGGTGGAAGGTCCCCGGCTGGTGACCAACATCGTCGGCTGCCCCAACGACGAAATCTACGTGGGGATGCCGGTGGAGGCGGTTTACGAGCCCCTAACCGAGGAGATAACCCTGGTCAAATTCCGCCCGGTGGAGGTCTGGGAGCGGGCCGACGCCGTCGTGGATTGAGGAGCCAGCCATGCTCAGAAAACCGTGGCAACCCTTTGACCCCGCCAGCCTGAAGGCGATCCCGGCCACCCTCGGCGTCTACGAAATTGGGGACGCCGACGGCCGGACCCTCTACGTCGGCTACGCCGGGGGCCGCTCCCCCTTCGGCCTAAGGGGGGAGATTGCCCGCCACTTCGGCCCCGACAACCCCAACCCCGCAACCCGGGCCGGGGCCGCCCTCTACCGGTACGAGGTCACCCTGGCCTACCTGAGCCGCTGGTATGAGCTTTTAACCCTTTACTACGAGGCAAACTACCGGCTGCCGGAAGGAAACGTGACGGCCGGGGACATGCCGCCGAGGCTTGGGCGGTTTCATATGTCGCCGGCCACCGGCCGCTGGCAACCGTAGCCGGAGAAGGAGCCATGGACCTGCAGCCCAACGAGCAACAGCGAATGATAGTTCAGACCGTTCGCCGGTTTATTCGCGAGGAGATTGTTCCCCTGGAGCGGGAGCTGGACCCCGACGCCTTCGAGCTTCCCCGGGAAGAGGAGGAGCGCCTCACAAAGAAAGTCCGGGAGATGGGCCTTTACGGCCTGGACGTGCCGGCCGAGTTCGGAGGACCCGGCCTGGACACGGTGACCCTGGCCCTGGTCTTCGAAGAGCTTTCCCAGCACCGGGCCGGCCTTTACGCCCCGGCCTACGGCGTTTTCGGCACCGTGGGCCTGGCCCAGCTTTACCGAGGAACGGAGGAACAGCGTCAGAAGTATCTTTACCCGATGCTCCGGGGCGAAAAGCGGGGCTTTTTTGCCCTGACGGAGCCTTCCGGGGGCTCCGACCCGGCCCGGGCCATCCAGACCAGGGCGGTGCGGGACGGGGACGACTGGATAATCACCGGGTCGAAGATCTTTATCTCGGGGGCTGACCGGGCCGACTTCGGCCTGGTCTACGCCCGGACCGACCCGACGAAGGGCCGGCAGGGGATCACCTGCTTTATCGTCGAGACAAACATGCCCGGCTTTGCCATTCGGCGCATCGTCCATACCCTGCGGTCGGCCGAGTATGCCACCGAGATAACCCTGGACGGGGTGCGGGTCCCGCCGGAGAATGTCCTGGGGGAGGAGGGGCAAGGGCTGGATATTGCCAACGAGGTGCTTACCCGCAACCGGATAACCTATTCGGCGGCCAGCCTCGGGGTGGCGGTGGCAGCCCAGCGGATGGCCATCGAATACGCCCGGCAGCGGGAGACCTTCGGGGCGCCCCTTTCCACCCGGCAGGCCATTCAGTGGATGCTCATCGACAGCGAAATCGAAATCCGGTCGGCCCGCTGGCTCATTCTCCAGGCGGCCGACAAGGCCGACCGGGTAAAGGATGCCCGGGCCTACCGGTTTGAGACGGCCATCGCCAAGGCCTTCGCAACGGAGGCCGCCTTCCGGGTGGTGGACCGGGCCATCCAGGTCCACGGCGGCTACGGCGTAAGCAAGGATCTGCCCCTCGAGCGGTGGTTCCGCGAGCTCCGCATCCGGCGCATCGGCGAGGGGCCGACCGAGGTTCAGCGGCTTATCATTGCCCGGGAGCTCTTCTCAGGAGGCTACCATGGCTCTCTTGTTTGAGGTCAGGGACCACATTGCTTACCTAACCATCAATCGCCCCGAGGCGATGAATGCCCTCGACCCGGAGACTTACCGGGAGCTTTCCGAGGCCTGGATTGAGGTCCGGGACAACCCGGACATCTGGGTGGCCATCATTACCGGGGCCGGGGACAAGGCTTTCTGCGCCGGGGCCGACCTCAAAAAGACCATCCCCCGGGAGCCCGAGCTCTGGGAGTTCTGGCAGACCCAGGCCGAACCCATCCTGAACCGGGGCCTTGAGGTCTGGAAGCCGGTGATTGCGGCCGTAAACGGCTACTGCCTCGGGGGCGGCCTTACCCTCCTCTTTGCCACCGACATCCGGGTGGCCGCCGACCACGCCAAATTCGGCCTGCCGGAGGTCAAGCGGGGGTTTCCGCCCGGCAATGGGGGAACCCAGCGGGCCCTGAGACAGCTCCCCTACTGCGTGGCGATGGAGCTTCTGCTGACCGGCGACATGATCACGGCCGAGGAGGCCTACCGGGTGGGCCTGGTCAATAAGGTCGTGCCCCTCAAGGACCTGATCCCCACGGCCGAGGAGTATGCCCGGCGGGTTATGGCCAACCCGCCCCTGGCGGTTCGGGCGGTAAAGGAGCTGGCGGTGCGGAGCCAGTATATGCATATAAACGACGGGCTCCGGCTTGAGGCGGCCATCAGCCGGATTTTGCGGGCCTCGGAGGACGCCAAAGAGGCGGTGCGGGCCTTCGCCGAGAAGCGGCCGCCCCGCTTCACCGGCAAATAGGCCCGGGACCCCATCACAAAGGAGGCAGGCATGGGTTATCTAATAAGCCGACGGCAATTTCTGGCCGCCGGCCTGGGGGCAGTTGGGGCCGCGGCCTTCGGGTGCGCGCCCCAACAGGCCACCCCAACCCAGCCGGCGGCTACCGAGGAAAAGCCAAGGTACGGAGGCATTTTGACCGCCTACCTGGAGACGGACCCGCCCAACTTCGACCTCCACCAGAACAGCAGCTGGGTGGCGATCCACCCCCTTGCCCCCTGCTACAACCAGCTGGTCCAGTTCGACCCCCACGACCATACGAGGATAATTCCCGACCTGGCCGAGCGCTGGGAAATAAGCCCTGACGGGAAGGTTTACACCTTCTATCTCAAGCGCGGGGTCAAGTTCCACCACGGCAAACCCTT
>DAOTYJ010000026.1:0-8076 GCA_034434875.1 Dehalococcoidia bacterium
CCGAGGCATATCCTGCCAGCGACAACCCGTGATCAGCACATATAAGACCCCGTTGATGATCCGGCGATCATCAGCCCGGGGCCTCCCGGTCCTGGCCTTGGGAGGAAGCATGGGTTGAAGGAACGCCCATTGCTCATCGGTCAGCTCCCGAAACTCCATCGCCTCCCTCCTGGATCAGGCTCCCCAAGGTCGAGTATACTACCCACCCAGGGTTTTGAGATGAGTTCTTCGTCTGCGCCGACCAGCTTTTCAACCGCATCGCTAAGGCGAGGTACACTTCCGGCGGTCAGCGCAAAGCGCCCCTGGTGGTCCGGACCCAGCAAGGCTCGGCCGCAACTGGGGGCAAAGCCGCCCACCACTCCCAGTCATTGGAGGCCATCTTCTGCCACATCCCGGGCTGGTATGTGGTTGCCCCGTACTCCCCGGCCGACGCCAAGGGGCTTTTAAAGGCGGCCATTCGGGACGATAACCCGGTCGCTTTCCTGGAACATAAGGCCCTTTACTTTACCCGGGGCCCGGTGCCTCCGGGAGATTACACGGTCCCCATCGGCCGGGCGGCGGTGGTCCGGGAAGGGCGCGACCTTACGTTGGTCGCCTACTCTCGGGCGGTTGGGCTCGCCCTTACGGCGGCGGATGCTTTGAGCCGGGAAGGGGTCAGTACCGAGGTGGTCGACCTTAGAACCCTCAAACCGCTGGATATTGAGACGGTCATAAACTCCGTTAGAAAAACCCACCGGGCGGTGGTGGTCCACGAAGCTGCCCGGTTCTGGGGGTTTGGGGCCGAGCTGGCGGCCACGATTCAGCAGCTGGCCTTCGACGACCTGGATGGGCCGGTGCTGCGGGTCGGCGGCCTCGATGCCCCCATCCCGTATAACCGGCAGCTGGAACGGGCAGTTTTACCGCAGGTCGGAGATGTCTTAGCGGCCGTATCCCGGTTGCTTAAAGTACGGCTCGCCGGTTCGGGAGCCTGATAAAAAGGAGGATAGCCGTGACGTTACTTAAAGTGTTCAATCCGGTAGCCAAGTCGGTAAAGACCCATCTGGAGCCTGCGCCAAGGCCTTCTGACCTTAACGGCAAGCGCATCGGCCTTTACTGGAACCTTAAGGCCGGCGGCGACGTCGCCTTAAAGCGGACGATGGAGCTGCTTTCGGAGCCCTTTCCGGGGGCCCGCTTTGGCTTCTACCAGGGGGAAGTCGGGTTCATGATGCGCCACCTTACCCCCAAGGGGGCCGAACGCATCGCCCGGGAGGTGGACGTTGTCATCGGCACCACCAGCGACTGAGGGTCATGCACGTCGTGGCTTGTCCACGACATGACCCTCCTGGAAAAACAAGGGGTTCCCACCGTCGCCTTCACCGCCGAAGCCTTCGTTCGGGACGCCCGCCGCAGCGCCGAAAGCTTCGGCCTGCCCGAGCTACCCATCGCCGTGGTCCCCAAACCCTTCACCAACCAGCCGCCCGAAGCCATCCGGGCCATGGTGGCGGGGGCCATCGACCAGGTCATCGCCGGCCTCACCCGGCCGCTGACGCGGGCCGAAATCCCGGAGGAGCTGGTCTTTATCGACGAAGAGTGGCTTGAGTTCGAGGGGGAGGACCTGCTGGGGGCCGTCCGGGCCATGAACGAAAGGTTTTTGGCTTACGGCTGGTCCGACGGCTTTCCCCTGGTGCCCCCGACGGAAGGGGCCCTGGAGCAGATGCTTAAGGGGACCGGCCGCAGCCCCGAGGACGTGGTGGGGGTGCTCGAGCCCGGTTTTGGGCTTGCCACGGTCAAAAAGGTCGCCGCCAATGCCGTCATGGCCGGCTGCCGGCCCGAGCACCTGCCGGTGGTCATCGCCCCCGTCGAATGCCTGGCCGAACCCAAAATCTACCTGCGCAATAAGGCGATGCCCACCTGCGCCCATACGCCGCTTCGCTGGGTCAACGGCCCCATCCGCAAGCGCAGCGGGCTTAACGGCGGCATCTGCGCCCTGGGGCCTGGGGCGCCTTCTTTTGCCAACACCGTCATCGGCCGGGCGGTGCGGCTCTGCCTGATGAACCTGGGCCACGCCTATCCCGGGGTTTCGGATATGGATACCGTCGGCTCGCCCCTTAAATACAGCGCCTGTGTGGCCGAAAATGAGGAGGCCAGTCCCTGGCCGCCTTACCATGTGGGGCACGGGTTTGACCCCGAGGCCAGCACAGTTACCGTCCAGTTTGTCTAGGGGATATGCGAGCTTTTTGATTTCCAGAGCACCGAGCCGGAGCGGCTTGCGGAAGTCTTTTCGACGGCGGCGATGAATGTTGCCCAGGCATCCTGCGGTTTGTGGCTTATCGGGCGGCGGTCGGACCCCAGGTACGGGACCGAGGAAAAAGAGCATTATTGTCTCTTTATCTGCCCGGAGCATGCCGAGGTCTTCGGGAAGGCAGGCTGGGATAAGGACCGGATTCGGCGGGAACTGCACCGGCGGGCCCGGCTGCCTTTCAGGTTGCTTATGCTGACGAAGGAGCCCCAGGCGCTGGCGGCGGCCCACCCGGAGCTGGGGTGGCTCTGGGCGAGTCCCGAAACCCTGGTGCCGGTGCTGGAGGACGCCGGCTGCTACGACATCGTGGTGGTGGGCGGTGCTGCCGGCCGGGGGGCCTTCTTCTGGGGTGCGGGCGAGCCGGTGACCAAAGTAATCGGGGGTTAAGGGGGCCGCAGAGATGGCAAGAGATGGGCTGGCGGAATTTATCATCCGGCAGTTTCAGAGTCTGGTCCGGCCAGAGGGGGACCTTGAGCTTCTAGGGGTTGAGGGTGGGGTTGCCCGGGTGCTTTACCGGCGGGGCCATAACGAAGAGTGCCCCGAATGCGTCATGTCGGCCGAAGACCTTAGAGATCCTGCGGGAGGCCTTTGCCGAGAAGGCACCCCATATCCGGGACGTGCTACTAGAAAGAGATAATCTAACAAAGATTACCCCGGTTCCAGGTTCGCGGCCGTCACGGTGCCCAGCACCACCGGCCGGGCGGGCGGCCGGCGGCCGCCGAGGCCGATGGCTTCCAGGACGGCCTTGGCGGCCAGGTCGGCCTCGGCTTCGGTCCGGGCGTGGACCTCGAAGAGGGGCTCCCCCGGCGAGACCCAGTCGCCCCGCTTCCGGTAGAACACAAACCCCACCCGGTGGTCGATGGGGTCGCCCTTTTTCGCCCGGCCGGCCCCAAGCCTCACCGCCGCCTCCCCCACCGCCCGGGCATCCAGCCGGGTAACATAGCCGGGCTGGCGGGCGACCACCGTCCGGCGCACCGGGGCAGGCGGTAGCCGTTCGGGCTCCCAGACCAGGGCCGGGTCCCCGCCCTGGGCGGCCACCATTTCGGCAAGCTTGCCCAGGGCCGACCCCTCGGCCAGCACCGACCGGACGGACCGGCGGGCCGCCTCCAGGTCCGGATAGCGGCCGGCCAGCCAGAGCATTCGGCCGGCCAGCTCGGTACAGACGGCCACCAGGTCTTCGGGTCCCTCGCCCCGTAGGGTCGAGACCGCCTCTTTCACCTCGAGGGCGTTGCCCACCGCCCGGCCCAGGGGCTGGTTCATGTCCGTAAGGACCGCCTCCACCCGGCGGCCGGCCGTCCGGCCGACCTCCACCAGGAGCCGGGCCAGCCGCTCGGCCTGGGCCCGCCGCCGCATGAAGGCCCCGCGACCCACCTTGACATCGAGGACGATGACCTGGGCGCCGGCAGCCAGCTTTTTGCTCATGATGCTGGCGACGATCAGGGGGATGGAGTCGACGGTGGCGGTGGCGTCCCGCAGGGCGTAGATTTTGGCGTCGGCCGGGGCCAGCTCGGGGCTCTGGCCGGCGATGACCGCCCCGACCCGGCCGAGCTGGTCCAGAAACTCCCCCTCGGAAAGCTCCACCCGCAAACCGGGGAAAGCCTCGAGCTTATCCAGGGTTCCGCCGGTATGGCCCAGGCCCCGGCCGGACATCTTGGCCACCGGCACCCCCAGGGCGGCCACCAGGGGGACCACCACCAGGCTCACCTTATCCCCCACCCCGCCGGTGCTGTGCTTGTCGGCGACGACCCCGAAGGCCGAAAGGTCGAGCCGGCGGCCGCTGCGCAGCATGGCGTCCGTCAGGGCGAAGGTTTCGGCCCGGGTCATGCCCCGCCAGCAGACGGCCATCAAGAAGGCCGCCAGCTGGTAGTCGGGGATTTCGTCCCGGAGGTAGCCGAAGACCAGGTATTCCAGCTCGGCCGGGATAAGCTCAAGGCCGGTGCGCTTTTTGTAGATGAGGTCGACGGCCCGCATCGCCCGCAAAAGTCTAAGGCCCGCCCGAATCGGGCTTCAAGGGCTGGCCGGCATCTGCAGGGCCGTCCGGTTTCGGCGTTAACGTGCGGGGCCAGGCCGCCCGGGCGGGTTGGGTCCCGAAAGCCGGAAAGCCCTGCCCGCTACGATTTATGGTATAAAACTTTGGATGGAATTATGGTAAAGCGGAAGCGTCCGAAGCAGGGGGCGGACAGGCGGCTTCTGGCCTTAATTGCCGCAATCGGCATTCTGGCCATTGCCGTACCCATCCTGCCCTACACCGGTGTGCTGCCTGCGGGGAGCGGGGCCGGCCCGGCCCCGGCCACCAGCACCCTGCCCGGCCGGTTTGTGCCCGACCAGGGCCGGGACCACGTCCTGCCCGGCCAGCCCCACCCGCCTTACAACAGCACGCCCCCAACTTCCGGCTGGCACTGGCCCACCACCGCCCCCTGGGGCATCCACACCGAACCGATACCCGACGAGCTCCAGGTTCACAACCTTGAACACGGCGGCGTCCTTATCCAGTACAACTGTGATTGCCCGGACCTGGTCGAAAAGCTGGCCGCCGTCGTCAAGCGCTACCCATCCCACGTGATCCTGGCCCCGTACCCGAACATGCCCTACCGGATCGCCCTCACGGCCTGGACCCGGATCGACACCCTCGAAGACTTCGACGAGGCCCGGATCGTCCGGTTTATTGAGGCCTACCGGATGCGGGGCCCTGAAAACGCCCCGTAAGGCCTAACGGGCCTCCGGAGGCCAGAGAACAACGCCCCCCTCGGCCATCCGGTCGATGACCCGGGCAAGTTGCCTTGCCTCCGCCCGGGAGTAGACGTGGGGTTCGAGCCGGGGCAGGCTCAGGGTCTTCTTGACGGCGGCAAAGGCGTCGGGCCGCCTCCGGCCCCGGTAGATAACGAGCAGGTCGATATCGCTGGCGGCCGTGTGATTTCCCCGGGCATATGAACCGAAAAGGACCACCCGGTCCAGCGGCAAATTTTCGTTCAGGACGGGAAGGCGTTCGGCGAGCAGGCGGACAACGTCAGACGGGCTGATGTCCGGATAAAAGAGTTTTACAGAACCTGATGATACTTTCGGCATAAGCGACCAGCCGCTGGGCTTCCCGACGGGTGTAACGCTCCCGGGGGGCCCCCGAAGGATGGGCATCGGGGTAGCGGGCCGGGATGTAAACTTTATCGAGCTCAAGCGCCCCTTCCATCAGCTCCTCCGGCACGGGAACCCGCTTTCCGAGTTCGGCCAGCAGGTCGGCTACCGAATGGCCCCAGACGTCGGCCCCCAGTTTCTGAAAGACGGCCTTAACGGCTTTTTCGGCGGCCTGCTGGGCGGAGAAACAGGCCCAATCATAATAGCCCCGGTCCAGGTCGCTCCGGGCGTGGTCCAGGTCCCATTCGGCCTGGGCTATCCAGTCGCGGCTCCTTTCCAAGGCCGGCTATCGGTCGGCCACGGCGGGCCGAATCTCCCGGGCGAACCTCTCGATGGTCCTTAAGACATCGGCCAGGGTCTCCCGGTCGAGCTCGGGCACGCTGTAGAAAGTATCTAAAACAAAGTGCCGGACGCCCAGCTCTTTAAACTGCTTTAAGTCCTCAATAATGTCGTCGGGCGTCCCGATGAGGGGAATTCGCCGGTAACCTTCGTCCCGGCGGTCGAGGATCTTAAGGGGCTCCCGGGCCGAGATAACCAGGGATTTCGGGTCCCGGCCGTACCGCTGGCAGTACTGGGTCAGTACGGCCAGGGCCTGCTTAAGGTCCGGGATCTGGGGGCGGGTGGGGTGCCAGCCGTCCCCGAACCGAACGGCCCGGCGGATGCCCTTCTCCGAGTTGCCCCCGACCCAGAGGGGCGGGTGGGGCTTCTGGACGGGCTTGGGCGCAAACCGCACGTGGCGAATCTTAAAATAGCGGCCCTCAAATTCCGGCACGTCCTGGGTCCAGAGGGCCTTGAAAACCCGGATATATTCGTCGGTAAGCCGGCCCCGCTCGCGGAAGGGCACCCCCAGGGCGTTAAACTCGTCCTCGGCCCAGCCGGCGGCCACCGCAAAGATGGTCCGGCCCCCCGAAAGCACGTCGATGGTGGCCAGCATCTTGGCGGTCACCACCGGGTTGCGGTAGGGCAGGATGAGGGCCGAAGTTCCCAGGGTTATCCGGCGGGTGACGGGAATAACGTAGGCCAGGACGATTAAAGGCTCGTAAAAGACCTCCCCGAAGCGGCTTACGGCCGCCTCCGGCACAACCACGTGGTCGGTGGCCCACAAAGAATCGTAGCCGAGCTCCTCGGCCCGCCGGGCAAACTCGACGATGGCCTCGGGCGAGGCCACCTGCCTGAAGTGGGGCAGGGTCAGGCCGAACTTCACGGGGAAACCCGCCTTTCTTCGGGGGCCTCGGGGATGACGAAGACGAACCGGGCCACGTCCCGGCCGAAGGAGACGGGCCGGTCGCCCACCAGCACCACCAGGCTGTCGCCCCGGGGTCCGTAGTCTAAAACCTTCACGGCCACTCCGGGCTTAAGCCCCCGCTCCTGGACGTACTGAAGGACGGCCAGGGCATTCTCAACCGGCTCGGCGACCCGGGCCACCCGGCCGCAGGTTCCCACCGGCAAGGCGTCGAGGGGCTGCTCCAGGTGGAGGTCGGCCGGGGGTGGGTTGCCCGGAATCGGGTTGCCGTGGGGGCAGCGGGAAGGGTAGCCGAGGAAGCGATTGAGGGCGGCCTCCACCTCGGCCGAAATGCAGTGCTCCAGGTTGTGGGCCTCGGCATCGGACCTGGCCCAGTCGAACCCGAGCACATCGGTGAGAAACCGCTCGATGAGTCGGTGGCGGCGCATCGAGGCCTCGGCCAGGGCCTGGCCCTTAGGGGTAAGGGCCACCTGCTTGCGGCTGTCCAGGGTTATCAGGCCGTCCCGGGCCATTCGCTGAAGCATCATGGTGACGGTGGCCCGGGAGACCCCCAAAAGCTCGGCCAGCCTGGCGCCGATGACCGGCTGGCGCTCCTCGGCCAGCATGTAGATGGTTTCTAAATACTCTTCGACCCGCGGGCTGGTATCGGCCGAACGCCCACCCGCCGTCGCCCGAACCAAGGGACCACCCCCTTGACAAAAATAAACTATTTGGTTATAAAAATGCAGAGTGTTAGGCTAGCTTAACAACCCTTCCGGGTCCCGTACATTATAGCACGGGGCCGTTGCCGCCGGACCGGCCGGTCAGCGGGCTTAAGAATCTCGCCTTTCGGAGGTTAATAGCGATGTCGAGGCTTAGCCTCGGGGTTTTGGGGTTGCTTCTTGTCCTTGGGCTGGCGGCCTGCGCACCCCAGGCGCCGGGTAAGACCCGCCTGGTGGTGGCCATTCAGCCCACCCTTTCGGCGGCCGAGATGCTGGAGAAGGCCAGGCCCCTGGAGCAGTATCTGGAGCAGCGGCTGGGGGATGTGGACGTCGAGATCTACGTACCCCTGACCCAGGCCGGGGTCATCGAAGCCCTCAGGTTCGGGCAGGCCCACGTGGCCTTTATGGGGCCCTTCCCCGCCCAGCTGGCCGTGGAGCGGGCCAACGCCGACCTGGTCCTGGCCGAGGTGCGGGAGGTGGTCCACGGCCAGCAGAAGGTGGAGGCTCCCTACTATTTTTCCTACTGGGTGGTGCGGGCCGACAGCCCCCACCAGAAGCTGGCGGAGCTGCGGGGCCGTCGGGCCTGCTTCCCGAGCCCGGTTTCCAGCTCCGGCTACATCGCCCCGATGGCCAGGCTCATCGAGCTGGGGCTTCTGCCCCGGCCGACCCAGGGCGAGGTCGACCCCAAGGCCTTCTTCGGGGAGGTGCTCTTCGCCGGGGGCTAC
>DAOTYJ010000027.1:0-1833 GCA_034434875.1 Dehalococcoidia bacterium
TGCGGGGTGCCGGACCTGATCGTGGAGGTGACTTCGCCCTCGACGGCCCGCCTCGACCGGCTGGAGAAGTTTTACGAGTATGCCCGGGCGGGGGTTAAAGAATACTGGATTGTGGACCCGGATGCCCGGACCGTCGAGGTTTACGGTCTGGAGCGGGGGGCCTACGTCCTGCGGGGGAAATGGGGCCCGGGCCAGGCGGCAGCCTCGGGCCTGCTTAAAGGCTTTGAGGTTAGAGTCGATGAGGTGGCCGGCACCTCTTAGGCATGTATAATGCTCAAGGGCGAGGTGGCAACGGCACGCCTGCGCCGGGCCGAGAGGGTTCTGGGCCTACCGCCGGTTATCCCGAGGCCGGGCTTCAACCGCTTGGGGAGCATCATCCTGAGTGTACAAGTGGCTGATGACATCTATTTTGAAGTTCCGACGCCCCTCGGGGTTTGGATTCGGACCACAAGAGAATACTGGGAACGGATCGTAACGTTCAAGCATCCAGCTATGCGCGGCAGGGAAGAAGATGTGATACGGACACTACGCGAGCCGCATGAGATTCGCCGCAGTAAAATAGACTCTGCCGTGTTTCTTTATTACGCCCCTGACGCACCCTACTGGATATGTGTGGTGGCTAAGCATATGGGTGATACAGGCTTCGTCGTGACCGTATATAGGACCGATAGAATTAAGGAGGGAGAGCTCGTATGGCGACGCTGAAAGTTTTTTACGACCATGAAGGACGTACGCTAACTGTTTGGTTCGATGCCCCGGAGAAGGAATATGTCGCAGAGGAGACCGGAGAAGAGGTAATTTTGATCAAGGATCGTGAGCGCAAAATTATTGGCTTCGAGTGCTTAAATTATGTACTAGAAGGTGAATTAGTTGTTGAGACAGTTGCCCAGTAGGCCATCCGGTGGGGAGCCCGTCTGCCGGTGGGGTAGAGGTGGCGTCGCCTTGGACGGCCTGCCCGGAGAAGTTTTACCAGTTTGCCGCGGCGGGAACTATTATGGACTACTGGGTTGGTCAGGGCAAGGGTGGGTCTGAGGATGGCACGGGCAAGCTCGCGGGGGCGTAAGCCGGCCCCGGTGGCGGAGCTCTTTCCGCCCCAGGGGGAGTGGACGGAGGAGGACTACTTTGCCCTGCCGGACCGGAACCGGCACGTGGAACTTTCCGACGGGGAGCTGGTTATGCCGCCGCACCCGACGTTCCGGCATCAGGAGGCCCTTAAGCGGCTCTTTATCCGGCTCAACGCCTTCGTCGAGGGGCATGGCCTCGGGGTGGTTCAGATTGCGCCGCTCCCTGTGCGGCTGTGGCCGGGCAAGATTCGGGAGCCGGATATCTTTTTCATGGCCAGAGGGCATGCCGACCGCATCGGCGAGCAGGTCTGCGGGGTGCCGGACCTGATTGTGGAGGTGACTTCGGCCTCGACGGCCCGGCTGGACCGGCTGGAGAAGTTCGGGGAGTATGCCCGGGCCGGGGTTAAAGAATACTGGATTGTGGACCCGGATGCCCGGACCGTCGAGGTTTACGGTCTGGAGCGGGGAGCCTACGTCCTGTGGGGCCGGTGGGGGGCGGGGGAGACCGCCTCCTCGGGCCTGCTTAAAGGCTTCGAGGTTGCCGTTCACGATGTGGTTGGCGGAGCAGGATGAGATTCGGCGAACCTCTTTGCGGGGTGGCGGAGGCGGTTACGGTCGGCCGCCTTGACAGGTCCGGCCGACCGGCCTATATTAAACGGTGGCAACGGTCCGGGCCGGCCGCCGGCAGCCCGGACTGCGTCCTTTAAAGATTGGGAGTAAGGGCGTTATGAGCGAACAGACGCGCCTGCCGGCGCCCGACGCCGACGAG
>DAOTYJ010000028.1:0-9220 GCA_034434875.1 Dehalococcoidia bacterium
CGGTTTAGGTCTAGTGCGAGCCGTGTCGAGCAGGGCCCGGCCGTCGGCGAAATCGGGCGGGGACAGGCTGCGCCTTTCCTGCCGACCAAACTTGATATAAGCTATTTTCAGCTTATGTCCAGTTTCCACGGCTATCCCAGCCTCGGCCAAACTTAACATAAGCCCTGCTTATGTCCAGTTTCCAGTGATGACCTCGAAAGCCCCGGTCCAGCAGCAGCGCCAGAGGCGCTGCCCTTGCCCCACGGCGGCAGGGACAATCCCCCAGCCCCTTACCAGACGTCGCCGAAGGTCGGTGCGCAGGGCCAACCCCTCGCCATGGGCAGCGTCCCGGTCCCCCGGCCCTTGCGGGCGCTGCGCGCCGGCCTCGCACCTGGCAGCAGCCCAAAGGGCTGGCGCGGTGGTATCCACCGGCAGTTGGACTACGAGGTGCCGGCGCAGCCGAGCCGGCGGACCCGGAGCGGCCTTCGGCCGCCCGCTCTGGTCCGGCGGGCTCAAGTTTTGGCGGACTTCCCCCAGGAAAGCGGCTTCGCCGGGCCGAGCCAGGATGTGCCGGCCCGGCGTCGGTGCAGGCAGGCTTTGGTCCCGGCCGGCGTCGTCGACCAGACTAGACATAAATCACAGAGCGATTTATGTCTAGTCTCATGGACAAACAGGTCGGGGCCTCCGCGGTTAGAAATAGGGTTGAGCACAACCCAAAACTACCGCGGAGGCCCCCTGCCGTCAAGAATTCACTTAATGCGCCTCAGGATACGGTCATCGGCCAAATTTGACATAAGTTGTTAAACAACTTATGTCAAATTTGGGTCGCCAAGGGCCGCTGGGCTTTGCTTGGGGCAGCCTAAACTCGACATAAGTTGTCAGACAACTTATGTCGAGTTTGCCGGCCGGGCCCTGGTCTTTGGTCAGGTCCCGGTAAAACGTACAGACCTCAAGCAGCGAGCCTTTATCCGGATGCGGGCAAACCCGGGGTCTGTCCGGTCGCTCTTGACATAAGGGCTTAAGCCCTTATGTCAAGAGCGCCGACCGGGGCTTTGCCAAGACAAAGCTTTGAGTTTATCGTCCGGACACCTGTCTTTCGAGGCCAGGCCCAAACTTTTGGGAACCATCGCCTCCGGTCTGCTTGCGGGTCAGCTTTGGGAGGCCTGACGAGGAAGTTGCCCCTGCGGGTGGTGATTAAGGCCAGGCCTGAGGAGCCCTGGACCTTCCGGCCGAGCAAATCGTCCAACTCGATGCTCAGCAGAGCTTTCGAGATTTTCAGCGGGGAGTGCTCGACTTTCTGCGGCTTTTGAACCGGTTTGAGGACCTTGAGGCGGCCCAGCATTGGGCGATTTTGGGCACGCTAAGCTGCTGGGCGAATGGCTCGAAAAACTCGACAGGCTGAAGGAGCTTGCGCCCCTTTCCTGGCGCAAAATCAAAGCCCGTGGGTACCGGCGGGTGCTTTGCCTTTGCCGGCTTGGGGTCTTGGCCGTACGCCTCGGGCGGTGGGCCTTTGAAGCTGTCCTCCCAGGTTTCACCTGAAAACTGTCCCCAAATCAGGGTTTGGCGGACCTTGACTTTCCAGCTGGGGCAATGTTTTATAATTCCAGGCACTGGAAAGTGCAGGGAGGTGTTCTATGACTGCGGAGGTTCGGGCGGCGGAGGTCGTTGAAGGCGGACCTTTCCGGGGGCTTTACACCGAGGTCCACGCCTTCTGGCTGGCCGGGATGAGCTGCGACGGCTGCTCCATTGCCGTCACCGGTGCTACTAACCCCTCCGTGGAGGACCTGCTCACCGGCCGGATTCCCGGGCTCCCCCGGATAATCCTCCATCACCCCGTCCTGGACGTGGAAGCTGGGGAGGGATTTGTCCGCTGGTACGAGCTGGCGGCCCGGGGCGAGCTTGGGGCCCCCTACGTGGTAATCTACGAGGGCTCCGTCCCCGACGAGACCATCGCCGCCGAGCTGGGCGGCTACTGGTCGGGCATGGGCGTGCGGCCGGTGGACGGGGAACCCCAGCCGGTTCCCACGGCGGAATGGCTCCGGCGGCTGGCCCCCGGGGCCGCGGCCGTCATCGCCATTGGCACCTGCGCCACCTGGGGCGGAATTCCGGCGGCCATCGGCAACCCCACCGGGGCCATGAGCGTGATGGACTTCCTCGGCCCCGATTACCGGAGTGCCCTGGGCCTTCCCGTTATCAACATACCGGGCTGTTCGCCCGTGGGGGATAACTTCACCGAGACGGTGGCCGCCATCCTGCTTTTCCTGCAGGGGCTGGGGCCCCTGCCCGAGTTTGACGAGCTGGGCCGGCCGGCCTGGCTCTTCCGGGAGACCGTTCACCGGCAGTGCACCCGGGGCGGCTACTACGAAGAGGGCGTCTTCGCCGACGAGTACGGCGACCGGGAGTGTCTGGTCAAGCTGGGCTGCTGGGGTCCGGTGGTCCAGTGCAACATAACTTCCCGGGGGGCCATTAACCACCTGGGCGGCTGCATGAACATCGGCGGGGTCTGCATCGGCTGCACCATGCCCGGCTTCCCCGACCGGTTCTCCCCCTTCTACAAGGCGCCCCCGGGCTCGGCGGTATCCAGCCTTCAGGTGCAGTTTTACGGCGCCATCACCCGTCGGCTCCGGCGCATCACCAACGAGTTTATGAACCGGGAGGTGCTCTGGGAGGAGCAGGGCCGGGTGCCCACCGGCTGGGGCAAGGTGGACCGGCCGCCGGCCTTCTTCAGGCTGGTCCACATGCTCTACGATAAGTTGCGGCTGCAGGGGGCCGAGCCCCCCGGCCGGGAGCGGCCGGAAGAACAGTATGCCGGCGGCTACGAGGTCCCCGGGGTTGTGGCGAAGCGGCGGAGGGAGCGGCGGTGACCGACGCCGACCTTTATCTGCTCTGGGGAATCGGCCTGGCCGTTTTCGGGGTGGTGATTCTTATCGCCGCCGGCCTCCTCCTGTGGGTCCGGGGGGCCGCGGCCGCCGTCCTTTATGAGGCCCGGACCGCCGTCTCCGTCGCCCCCCAGATCGAGGCCAACACCGCCTGCCTCTGGGACCTGCGCTTCGTAAACGCCCACCTGGGCCGGATTGCCGAAAACCTGGCCGCCCTCCACCGGGCGGTAAAAGGCGGGGCGCAGCCGTGACGGAGGGGGCGATCCTCACCGTCTGGGTTATCTCCCTGGCCGTGGCCGTCGCGGTCCTGGTGGTGGTCTGGGGACTGCTCCGGTCCATTGAACGGCTGGCGGCGGAGATCGAGGAGGGTGTTGCGACCATCTGGGCGGTGGGTCAGCGGATCGCCAACAACACCGTCCAGCTGGGGGCTTTAGAATACACCAACGCCCTGGCGGCCCAGATCCACCGGGAAGTTCTGGGCCTGGTGGCCGCCCTCGGGCCCCGGGCGGCGGCCAGACCCGACGGCGGGAGGCCCGCGGAATGATCCTGGCCCTTACGGTGATATCCGCCCTGGCCGGCCTGCTGCTCCTCGGGGTCATCGCCTACTATGCCTGGCGGATTTCGGGCCACCTGGACCGCATCGGCGGCAGCCCCACCAGCTATCTGGCCAAAATCCGGATGGGAGTTCGGGCCATCGAGCAGGAGACGGGCCTCATCGGCCCGGAAGTTTCCCGGCTCAACCAGACCCTCCGCCGGCTGGCCTCGGACCTGCAGGCCAACCGGGAGGTGGTGGTGCGGGCCCTGGGCCGAAGGACCTCGGGTTGAGGGAGTGAGCCTATGCCGGAAGACCCGACCCCGATTTACGTCGTCTGGGCGGTAACGCTGGTCCTGGTCTACCTGGTGCTGCTGCCCCTGATTACCCTTTTCCTGGTCCGGGCGGCCTGGGCCAGCCGCCGCATCGAGGCCTACACCGCCGAGACGCTGCAGGCGGCCCGGGGAATTTTAAACAACGTGGGGGCCGCGGCCGCCCTGAAGGAGACGGCCGAGCTTACCCGCACCCTCCTGGGAGAGCTCCGGGAGCTGGAGCGGGTTACGGCCGAACTGGCCCGGACGGTTCGGACGGAGGCGGAAAGTTGACCGGCATTATCTTGCTCGGGCTTACCCTGGTGGCCGTCCTCTGGCTGGCGGCCCTCCTGGTGGTTACTTTGGTGGTCATCGGTGTCAGCCTGCGCCGAACTTCCCGGATGCTCCGGGAGCTTAACGCCGGGCTGGCCGGGGTTCGGGACGGGACGGGTCCCCTGGCCGGCCTGCTGGGCGAGGTTGCCGACAACATCGCCGAGGTAGACCGGCAGGTGGCGGCCATCAGGCGGAACCTGGCGGCGGTATTAAAGGAGGGGTGAGGAAACGATGTGCTTTAAAAACCTTCCCATTGAGTTCGACCAGCAGGGCCGGCCTTATCTGCGGCCGGAGGTGCCTAATCCTTACCGTTACGAGGTCCGTTCCCTGGCCGAGCAGGAGGAGCGGATAAGGGAGCTTCTGGCCCGCAACGGCTATATCCGGAACGTCGATTTCGACCCGGTGACCCGGGTGGCCGGGGCCCTGGCCTTCCACACGGTGGTAGACCTTAAAGAGCGCAAGGTGCTGGCCGCCAACTCCATGGCCACCCTCTTCCGGGGCTACGAGGTTATCCTGAAGGGCCGGGATCCCCGGGACGCGGCCTTCATCAGCAGCCGGGCCTGCGGCGTCTGCGGGGGCGTCCACGCGACCACCTCGTGTCTGGCCCTGGAGATGGCCTTCGGCATAAAGCCGCCGCCCCTGGGCATCGTCATCCGGAACATGCTCCTCGCCATCGAGTATCTCTACGACCACCCCCTGCACCTCTTCCTCCTGGCCGGCCCGGACTACTCCCAGGCCCTGGTGGAGAAGACCAACCCCAGCGTCTGGGAACGGGCCAAACGGGCGGAGGCCCCCCAGGCCGCGGTCCACGGGTTCCGGACCATCGGCGAGATCATGGTGGGCCTTAATCCCCTTTCGGGGAGCCTGTACCTGGAAGCCCTCCAAATGACCCGGGTGGCCCGGGAAGCCTACGTCCTGATCGGGGCGAAGTACCCCCACCCCGAGACGGTGATCCCCGGCGGCGTCACCACCACGGTCTCCATCTCTACTTTTAACGAGATTTACCGCCGGCTCGTTGACCTCATCGATTACAGCAAGAAGGTAGTGACCCTCTGGGACGACCTTTGCGACTTTTTCTACGCGGTCAACCCCCTTTACCGGCAGGTGGGGGCCAGGCCCAAGAACCTGGCCGACCCGGGCCAGTGGGACGACCCGGAGGCGTATGATGCCACCTACGAGGGCTGTGCCACCTGGGGCGAGCGCCGGTGGGCCACCCCGGGCATCATCATTAACGGCGAACAGGTGACGACCAACCTTCAGCTTATAAACGTGGGCCTTGAAGAGTTCGTGGAGCACTCCTACTACGAGAACTGGGAGACCTACCCCTTCCGGACCGACCCCCTGGGGGCGCCCCTCAGCCCCTATCACCCCTGGAACAAGGAAACCAAGCCCAGGCCGGGGCCGCAGAGCTGGCGGGACCGCTACAGCTGGGCCGCCTCCCCACGCTGGGACCGGCAGGTGGTGGAGGCGGAGTGTACCGCCCGGATCTGGAACACGGCCGTGGCCAATAAACTCCCCCACCGTCGCTTCCTGGAGCCCACGGGCACCAGCCTTAAGATGTCCCTGCCGGCCGGGAAGCTGCCGGCGATGGAAATCGAGTGGAAGGTTCCGGCCGAATGGAATGCCTTCGAGAGAAACCGGGGCCGGGCCTACTGCCTGGCCTATTCGGCCCTCATCGCCCTGGACAACTGGCTTTACGGCATGGACCTCCTTAAGCGGGGCCGGACCAAGGTCCACACCAGGTTCGAGATTCCCAGGTCCGGCCGGCAGATCGGGGTGGGCTTCTGGGGGGCCGGCCGGGGCTGGCTCACCCACCACGCCGTCATCGAAAACGGGGCCCTGGTCAACTACCAGATCATTACCCCGTCCACCATCAACGCTTCGCCCCGGGACCCGTGGGGCAATCCGGGCCCGTACGAGGAGGCGGTCCTTAATACCCCCATCCTGGAGGAGTTCGAGCGGACCGAAACCTTTATGGGGATCGACATCCTGCGGACCATCCGAAGCTTCGACCCCTGCATGCCCTGCACCACCCACATTATGGTGGAGGGCCAGGACCGGGTCCTGGTAACCGAGGTCAATACCTGCGCCTGCGGCCTGGACGAATAGGGCCTATGCGGGTGCTGGTTGGTGGGGTCGGGTATCACAACCTGTCGGACCACTCCGTCGGGCCCCTCCTGGTGGAGCGGTGCCAGCGGATGCCCTGGCCCCGGGGGGTGGATATCCGGGACCTGAGTTTCAACCACCTGGGGTTCGTCCAAGAGTTTCTGGGCGACCGGCTATACTACGACCGGGTGGTGCTGGTGGGGGCGGTGCCCCGGGGCGGGCCGCCGGGGCAGGTCCGCTTTTACCGGTGGGCCTTTCGGCTCCCACCCGAGGCGGAGTTGCAGAATCGGATAGCCGAGGCTTACATGGGGGTAATAAGCCTGGAAAATCTGCTGGTTATAGGCACCCATTTCGACATCTGGCCCCTGGACGTGCGGGTGTTCGAGGTGGAGCCGGCCTGGGAGACATGGGGCGGGCGGTTGAGCCCTCAGGTGGAGGAAACCCTCCCCCGGCTTCTGACGGCCGTTCGGGAAGAGGTTCTGGCAGGCTGGGCCGAAGGATGGGCGCGGGCAAGGGCGAACTGAAGCTTTTCTGGCGGGACGAGCTTCTGCAGGTTCTTTACTGGCTTCAGGGGGAAGGCTTCGCCGACCTGGCCACGGCGGCGGGCCTTTCGGACTTTCTTCAGGCCGAGCCGGGGCTGGTGGGGGAGTGCCTGGCCGAGCTGGCGGCGGACGGCTACGTTGAGGCCGTCAGCGCCGACGGCCGGGTGTGCTACCGGCTGACGGAGCTGGGGCGGCGGGAAGGGGGGCGCCGGTTCCGGGAAGAGTTTGCCCACCTGCAGAGGGCCGCCCATTACGAGTGCAGCCCCGACTGCACCTGTCACCTCACCGGCGAGCGGGAGTCCTGCCCCTCTCACCAGTCCGGCTAAATTCCCGGCGACTCGGATCCCCTCAGGGCACGCCAATGGCAAAGGCCCGGACCCTTCTCATCGCCGGCCTGGGCAACATCCTCCAGCGGGACGACGGCTTCGGCATCGAGGTGGCCGTCCGGCTCCGACCGCTTCTGGCCGGCGAGGCCCGGGTTCGGGTTGTGGACTACGGCATCGCCGGCATCGGCCTGGTCCAGGACCTGATGGACGGCTACGACGGGCTGGTCATCGCCGACGCGGTGGACCGGGGCGGGCCGCCGGGAACCCTCTACTGGCTGCGCCCCCGGCCGGAGGGTCCGGCTTTGCCCCCGGGCTTCACGGCCGAGACCCACTACCTCGGGCCGACCCGGGTGGTCCTGCTGGCCGCCGCCTTGAAAGTGCTTCCCGCCTATGTTCGGATTCTGGGCTGCCAGCCCCAAACGGTCGACGAGCTCGGACTGGGCCTCACGCCGCCGGTGGCCCGGGCGGCGGCCCGGGCGGTGTCGGTCTTGGCCGACTGGGCCCGACGCTGGGCGTCCGACCCAGCCACCCCCGAGCCCCTCTTTGACCCGCCGGTCCCAGGCCTCCACGGACATAAGCCATAGCCTGGCCGCCATCTTGACAGGGCTAAACCTGCTGTAAATGAAACAAAAACCCAAGGAGAGGCTTAAGGCATGCAGGAACTGCCCATAGCCCGGCAGGTCCCGGTCCGCTACACGTTGACCCTCACCGGCTTTCTGGCAGCCGTCGCCGCGATCCTGCTGACGGTGGTCGATATGCGCCGCGGCTTTCTTCTGCCCCCGCAAGCCTACGCCCAGCTTGGCTCCCCCTCAGCGTTCCTGTTTTACACCCCGGGGCACTGGGCAGCCCTTGCCCTGGGCCTCATCGGCGCGTGGCTCGCCTACCGCGCCCTCCAGGCCTGAGACGCCGAGGCCGCCCGGCTCGGACTAAACTACCGCTTCGGCCGGGACGTGCTGGCCGGACTGCTTATGCTGTTGCTTATCGCCGACCTCTTCATCTACCGAGGGGTGCAGGCGTCCCGGGTGGTCCAGGCCGGTCGGCTCGGTGTCTCCCAGACCTTTAACCTGGCCACACTCCCCGACTGGCTGCGTCCCCTTGGTGAGGCCGCCAACTTCCTGCTCGTCGTCTGGCACGCAACGTTCCTGGGGATCCTCATCGGGGCCCTGTTTCTCGTTCTGCTCTGCTCCGGCGAGCGAATCAAGGGGGCTTTCCGTCTGACCGGGCTGCGAGCCCACCTGGTCGGGAGTGTGAGTGCCATTGCCTATCCGTTCTGCTCCTGCTGCGCCGGACCCCTGGGCGCAAGCCTCTATTGGGGCGGCGCCTCCCTTGGGGCCGCCCTCGCCTTTGTGGTCGGAGCGCCGCTGCTCAACGTGACCACGTTGTTGCTAGCCGCAACCTTGTTGCCACCGCAATTTGCGCTGTTGCGCATCGCCGGCGGGGTTCTGCTGGCGGTCTGCGGCACCTGGCTCGTGGCTCGGGCCGTGCGGGCACGGCCCCCGGCGGTGGCCCCACCCGGGGCTGCCCGCGGGCTGAGGTTGCTCGAGGGCCTGAGCCGGCCCTTTGCCTGTGAGCAGGCGGTAGCCGGCTAGCCGGCGGAGACGCCGAGCGGGCTTATCGCGGCCTGGCTTAGGACCGCCTGGGCCATCGGCCGTGTGGCCGTCCCAACCCTCCTCGTTGCTGCGGCGGCGGTGGGCTGGGTGGGGCCGCTGATCCTCTCCCTGGGCGGTGGGAACAACCTGGACACCGTGGTTGTTGCGGCCACGCTGGGGGTCCTGTTTATGATTCCCACCTGGACCGAGCTGGCCATTGCCCTGCCGCTGATTCAGAAGGGGCTCACGGGCCCGGCGGCGGCCCTTCTGCTCGCCCTTCCGGCGGTGAGCCTGCCGAGCCTGGTGGTGTTCGGCGCGGCCCTAGGCAGCTGGCGGGTCCCGGCGGCGCTGGTGTTGGTGGTATTTATCACCAGCGTGGCGGCCGGGGTCCTCTTCCTGTAGCGGGTCATCCGGTTGGGGCTGGCGGCCTCGTTCCGGGCGGAAGGAATGCATGAGCCCGGCCGGGTCGACAGCGGCCGGACCCCCCGGAGCCTTTCTGGCCGACTCCGACCAAAGGGCCCGCCCGGCCATCTTCCGGCTTCATTTAGCGGACCTGGGCCGGTTCTCGGGGCCCAAGGCTTTTAAGTAACTTCAGCGGGCCGCAGCGCACGTCCCGCCGCCCC